>NZ_JBHFQH010000002.1:0-328291 GCF_041949995.1 Virgibacillus sp. JSM 102003 | reverse complement strand
GCCGTAGAAATGAAAAGTCATTGTCTTAGACTTTTCATTTCTACGGTCACACCAAGCGAAGCGCGGTAGTAGTTTTGAATGAATAGTTCACCAAAGTGAAGTGTCCATTTTCTTGACAGAAGACCAAGATTGAGCCAAAATATTGTGAACTTCAGCCGATTATGTGACAGCTTGAGCCGAATGCTTAAGAACCACTAAAAAAGGACCTCTCCTCACTGGAAAAGTCCTTCCTTGTTTACCTTATGGTAAAAATCCAAACCCTAATCTTCCAAAACCTAAAATTAATGTGAGAATAACTGCAATAACAAGCTGAATCCACCAGCTTTTCGTTGCTTCTTCTCTGCCCATTTTCAAGCTAATCATTTCCATGGCAAAGATAGCCCATATTCCTGCAAGACCTTTAAAGATGGCTTCTCCCATTTGCGGACCGCTGAAATATGCCGCAAGCAGCGTACCACCGGAATATAGTATTAATAAATAGTCCAGACGCAAAATCATTTGTACTATTTTTGCACCTTTTACCTTGCCGGATTTATGCAGTAAAACCACTACAATAAAAAGAATGAATGCCAAGGCCCATGCAGTGACGTGCAGATGTGTATTCATATATGTTCCTCCTATGCATTAATACATAATAAAACTATCATATCATGTACCACTAAGAAATTCATTTGAAAATTATTTGAACACCTCAAACTGGAAGTAAAATTGTTTAAAAACTGTTATACTATAATGTGTAATCGAGATTTAAAATCGGAGGGATAGTATGGTACAAAACAGTCAGCAAATAATTGATCAGACGCAGGAATACGGCGCTAAAAATTACCACCCGCTTCCTGTTGTCATATCAAAAGCGGAAGGTGTTTGGGTTGAAGACCCAGAAGGAAACCGCTATATGGATATGCTAAGTGCATATTCAGCAGTTAACCAGGGACATCGTCACCCAAAAATCATTGATGCATTAAAAAAACAGGCAGACCAAGTAACACTAACCTCACGAGCTTTTCATAATGATCAGTTAGGTCCATGGTATGAAAAAATTTGCAAATTAACAAACAAAGAAATGACGCTCCCAATGAATACTGGTGCAGAAGCTGTCGAGACAGCTATTAAAACTGCACGTCGCTGGGCTTATGATGTTAAAGATGTTCCTGAGGGCAAAGCAGAAATAATTGCTTGTGAAGGCAACTTCCACGGGCGTACGATGGCAGCGGTATCGTTATCTTCCGATGCAGAAAATAAGCGTGGCTTTGGACCAATGCTTCCAGGAATAAAAGTCATTCCATATGGGGATATTGACGCTTTAAAGGCAGCTATAAATGAAAATACTGCAGGCTTCTTATTCGAGCCAATCCAAGGTGAAGCTGGAATTGTCATGCCACCAGAAGGATTCCTTAAAGAAGCATATGATGTATGCTCAGAAAACAATGTATTATATATTGCTGATGAAATCCAGGCAGGTTTAGGTCGAACTGGAAAAATGTTTGCCTGCGACTGGGAGGATGTATCACCTGATATTCTCATTTTAGGAAAGGCTCTGGGTGGTGGTGTATTCCCTATCTCATGTGTCGTTGCCAACAAAAACATACTTGGCGTATTTAACCCGGGATCACATGGTTCCACATTTGGCGGTAACCCGCTCGCATGTGCGGTCTCAGTGGCATCACTCGAAGTATTGGAAGAAGAAAAATTGGCTGACCGGTCATTGGAACTTGGTAAATACATGATGGATGAACTTAAAAGCATTGATAATCCGATGATAAAAGAAGTACGAGGCAAGGGATTATTTATCGGCGTTGAACTGAATGAAGCAGCCCGCCCATACTGCGAGGCATTGAAAGAAAGAGGCCTTTTATGTAAAGAAACACACGAAAACGTAATCCGATTCGCCCCACCACTTATCATTGAAAAAGATGATTTAAAATGGGCAGTAAACCATATTAAAGATGTTTTAAAAGGTTAGAAAACTAGGTTATCACCAAGCCTTAATATAGATAAGCCTTAATTACACTTATGCAGTAAGAAAGGATTTATACTTTCTTTTCTGCCTAGAATTAAATAAAGCTTGGATAATATCTTATTATCCAAGCTTTATCTTTTTGTTTTGATTAAAAGACTCGAGTGTCCTAAAAGTTTATATATTGTGACATAGCATACTGCTCCTGTTACCGAGACGAAACAACATTGCTACAGTATCGCAACTTATGTCTATATGCTAAGATTAAAAAGCTTCAGAACTTAATGAATAAATCCTAGTTTTCAGATGACTTCTCATTCGAGATATCACTAAAAATACCGACATATTTAATGATTTCTCCCTCATCACCTTCAATTGCACTTATCGTCAGCCATTCATGATAGACTTCACCATTTTTACGCTTGTTCCAAATATCACCCTGCCAATAACGATTTTTATCCAACTCATCCCACATGGATTGATAAAAATCAGCTGTATGATAACCAGAGCTTAATATTTTTGTCTTTTCCCCTAAAGCCTCCTCAGCTGTATACCCGGTTACTTCAGTAAAAGCCTTATTCACGTTTGTAATAAATCCTTTTGTATCTGTAACCATAACACCTTGACCTGTGTTTTCCACAATTTCATTGGAAAGCTTAAGCTTGTCTGTATAATACATCCAAATGACAATAATTAAACTTGCTAACGCAAATTGTGATAAAGCCATGAATCCAATTGCATAGTGACCTGTCAGACTGAAAACAGTTGACAGCATTAACGGTGGGAAGAAACCTCCTAACCCCCCCATTGCTGCAACAATACCGTTAACGATACCACCTTGTTTTGAGAAGTAAAAAGGAACCAGTTTAAAAATAGTCCCATTCCCAATCCCGGAACAAATCGCAACGGTTAGCGTACCGACTGTATACAATGTCATCGTTGGAGAAAATGACAGCAAGACACCGGATAATGTTAATCCGGTAAATACAAGGATTAAGATTTTAAAGGGATCAAACTTATCTCCAAGCCAACCACCTAGAGGGCGAATTAATGTACAAAGTGCGATAAACCCAGCTGTACGTAATCCAGCATCAACTTCTGTCAAATTGAATTCTGAGACTAGAAAATTTGGAAGATAAACCGTAAATGCTACAAACGAACCAAAAGTCAGAAAGTAAAATAGACTGAGAAACCATAGCTTTTGATTAAGGTAAACTGCTTTAATTTGATTATTCAACGACGTCGATACCTTTGGTTCATTGCGGTCACCAAAGAAAAAGTTTAATAAGGCGAACAATATAAGCGGTATAATTAATAATCGGACAGTTACTTCCCAGCCAAACTGTCCCGCAATAATCGGGGCTGCAAAAGCAGTTAATGCTGTACCAATATTACCAACACCATAGATTCCATTTACGAAACCATGGCGTTCTTTTGGAAAATACTTAGGAAGTGATGTTACACCAGTAGAGAATATCGCTCCACCGACACCAATGAATAAGCCAGCAATAATTAAGCCGATAAATGAATTAGCTATACTAATATAATAGACTGGAAATATTAAAAAGATAAGACTAATTAAAAATATCCATCTGGCTCCAAAACGATTCGTCCAATAACCGATAGGCACTCGTAAAATTGATCCTAAGATAACAGGAACTGCCGTAACCCAGGACACCTGTCCCATTGTTAAATCAATATCCTCTTTAATAAATGGCATTAATGAGGATAGAATTACCCATACCATAAATCCAACAACTAAACTTAATGTCTGAAGGGGTAATTGTAATTTCTGGTTACTCAATATAACCTCTCCTTTCACTACCAAATTCTAGTGACTTTAAGACGTTCAACAAGGTAAAATATGTAAAAGCATTTTGTCTAGTATAACTTATACACATCTTCTTTTATACCTTTATGCTATGACATTATTGTGGCAGTTTTGCTTTATAGTCACACTACTGTTGTCACTAGGAATCTCTTCGCTTCACTTTTCGTAAAGACTGTTTTTCTTTGTACGTAAAACTTCGCCATATCCATTCAAGCGGTCCAAAGCGATATCTTTCCAGCCACCATTTACTCGAGACAATTTGAAGGCTATAGACAACTGCAACAATCCCCATAGCGACGATTGGCCGCACCGATCCATACAACCCGAAACCTATTCCATAAAACAATATAAAACAGATGACCGATTGCGTTATGTAATTTGTCAGGGACATCCTGCCAACATAAGTGAACGGTTTTATCAACTTTGTTCCAAAACTGCTCCTTGCCAGCAATGTTATAGAGAATAAATAGAATAAAGCAGATGCTGTTCCGCCAAGATTATCCTGAATGTATGAGAACCAAGTCGGATTATTGTATGAATATGGACCCAATTTTAATGCTGCAAAGAATAGCAAACTAATAAACCACACTATCAAAAGTGTTCGTTTATGTTCGTCGGGCTTGTGCAGCCATCCTTTTCTTGCTAGGAACATACCAAATAAAAATAAAGGCAATAATGTTGTTGCTAAAAGAAAACTTGAGAATAAACTATTCGAATAAAACCAATCGCTAGCGTTTTGTGACAAAATCACTGACAGATCACTGCTGCTATAGTTTTCCTTCACCTGGGAAATTTTCGAAGCGTCATAACCGTCCAAAAACGCCCTTGCATCATATAACATTTTAGAAAAGTAGCTAACGCTCAGTCCTAACATCAGCGCTCCCCATACCAATAGCGTTTTATTTTTTCGGTTTACAAATGCTACTAAAAATAAACCAACAACCCCATATGATAATAAAATATCACCATGCCAGATTAAAAATGCATGGATTAAACCAAAACCAATCAATACAAATAGTCTCCGAAATAAAAATGGATAGACATCGATATTTTTTTCCACCAATCGTTCCTTCAGAACCTGAAAGCCAAAGCCAAATAATATCGAGAAAAGTGTATAAAAGCTAGCCTGGAAGAAAATATCAATAAATACTTGAGTATTCTGATCAATAGCGGATGTCCACGCATCTTCCTCTCCGCCATACATAAAATACGGTGCAGAGAAAGCTCCAATGTTTACGACGAAAATCCCTAAAATAGCGAAACCCCGAGCGGCATCAATCCATATTAAACGCTCAGATTCCTTCGATGGCGATACAACATTCATTCGTTCCACTACCTTTCTTAGAAAACTTACTGCCAGAATAACGAACTTTTCTATTATTCTATAAATTAATAATAACTTCTTTCTACTGATTCAACAAATTTTCACCTTCACATAAACTATACGTGAAGGGGGGATTTAGCATGCCAGCAAAAGTCGGAGCAGTCAAAGTAATTAATATAGGCTCGTCCAGCATTTTTAACATTGGAGATGTGTATTCTATGAGCCCGGAAAGTACTGCAAAAACATATGCTGGTGGTGGATCCTTTAATACAGGAGATGGCACTCATATCCAGTTGAAAGAATCGAATACGTATGTACGGGATACAGATGCAGCGGATCAGAATATAGATTAATAATGGAGTGTATACCATGAATTTTACCATTCACCAATCCATAAGTATTCATATGTTAAAAATTGGTGCGATAACTAATTCTTCAGTTGTTCAAATCGGAAGTACTGGGTGTATTCAGGCACAATCTGATATTTACAATACAGGTGAATATGAAGAAGCAGCAGAACCAGCCGAACCTGTTGGTGATGCTTCCATCATTCGGTTGCAACAGCCTGGTCGTTAGCACAATTTCTGCCGTTATGCATATGGTACTATAGGTATTTGCCTAGTTATAAGGAGGGCACACTCTTATGAATAACTGGAATAATTATATGTATAACTTACTTCAACGAATCGATGAGCAGGATAGAAAAATCAGATCACTGGAATCAAGAGTCGAGAAGTTTGAACAAAAAGAACCAAATCATAATAACATTGAAAAAGTTGAATATCATTTTGACCAGCTTAAAATAGAGAATCTCGATGGAACTCTCCATATCGGATTATCACCAAATGACCTGAAAAATATAGAAGATCTCTCTGTTCCAACTGGCAAAACACCATTTAAACAACAGTTATTAACTGATTTAAATAGATATTTAAAAGAAGATGGAACAAACCTAATTCAAAATTTAGCGGATCAGAATAATTTTTCAATTGATAACACCGATCCATCCATACTTATTGAGGATATGGCTAAACAGCTACCCGAACGAATCGCTTTTTACGAAGAAGAATCAAAACGAAGCAAGCAGGAACTTTCAGACGAACAGAAGAAACAATTCATAACAGAGCAAATTAAGAATGAAATTCATCATTCGCTAACAACATATATGGAAAGGAATGATTCAACAAATGAATATGGAAGTTCATAATTGGGGCTTACAAGTCGGAAATGTTCAAATTGATGCGATCACATCGTCATCTGTTTTTTTAGTCGGGGACAGTGAAGAAATAATACTCTCTTCATTCTTCGATACACCGCCAGAAGCAACTATGATAGGTACCATCGTTCCATTATCAGGATGAGGAATTTGTTGATGCAAAAGCGAATAGCTTCCGTAAAGCATATCGAAGTTCATGGTTTAACATATAGTGGTGTGTTTAACATCGGCGATACATCAAACGCCAGACCGAAAACAAGAGGACTCGCAATACAAAAAGAAGGTGCAGCATTTGCTGACGATGAGGGATTGTATTTTAATAAATTCACAATATTTCAACGAGAGGCAAACTGGCCAAGTGATGCTCTTAAAATCCATAAAAATACCCTGAATCATTCTGACATAATTCAGGTTGAAAGTATATCTATTCTCGGCGTAAGTCAATCAGCTATTTTGCATATTGGCAACCTTAACGAATTATCTGCAGAAGCAAGGGTAAAACACTTTCGCCAGTATAGTATCGGCACGGATGACAACATGACATCATAAACTATATGTATCCTGTAATATGATTATGGAGGAATTCTTCATGCCATCAATTGTTGGACCAATAAAAATTAACAGCGTGGGCGGTGGCGTTATCAATTTTGGTGATTCTTTTTATCTGGCACCTAAAAGTACTTCTAAAACTAATACTGGTTCAGGATCACAAAACACTGGCGATTTCATTTGTACCAATAGTGGGTTAAGCTCCACCAATCCATTTGACCCTGATGTGAACGATCAAAATGTAACCGCAAATGCTTAATATTAAAAGAACTGTCTGTTATACGGGCAGTTCTTTTTGCTGTTGTGTTTTTTGCTGAAGTTAATTGAAGTTTCTCCTACCTGGTTAGAGTTCCCCCAACAGAAGATTGAAATCCCGCATTATACAAACCCTCGACCTCCTCCCCTGCCAAAAAAAGCACCCCTTACAAGAGGCGCTTCAAGCTTATTCAAATCCTGATTGATCAATGAATAATAATTGCAAAACATATATAAGTAAAAATGCTGCCATTGCGAGTGAACCCCAGCCAAGTGTTTTTTGCTCCACTTCCAGGTAGTTATTACATATTTGGCTATCCGCTCCGATATACAACAACGCCATTAGTCCAAACATGATAACAAAGAATATATAAATAAGATTTCTGCCAACTTTTCCAAGCTTCATCCAGCTATCACGGAGGGAAACTCCTGCCAAGAAAGGTAAACTAATAAATTTAAAAATCTCTACCATTTGAACAGTAATTGCTTCATCCATTGAACGTGGAATCATCCAGTAACTCCAAATAATAATAAATAAGAGAATTCCAGGTACCCCATTACGATTCCATTTTTCAAAAAAACCCGGAAACTTTATCTGAAAAAATCGTGCCATTAGGAATCCGGATGCTAATAGTAATGGCATTTGCATATGCATATGAATAATCATTATCGATTCCAGTAAATTAGCTACGGGGGGAAGAATCAGAAAGACGAACAGCAGTAAACCATAGATTGCCTGTTTCATCATTTATTCCCCCTCTTCGCTGTTTAGAATATCTACAACAGTACCAGCAGCTTCATCAATTTTGGTGAAATCCATCACTTGCTGCAAATGACCTGTTTTCCCAATCAAATAAAAGGCACTGTTATGTGTAAAATCCCCGTTACCATCAGGAATTACAATTACACCCAGTTTTTCCAGCAGTGAATCCAGTTCAGCCTGGTCATTAATTCTGGCCATACGCCATGTCTCTCCATCGCTGCCGAAATAAGATCTGTATTTGGTTAATGTAGCTGGGTCATCTCTTTTTGGGTCAAAGCTAATACTTAAGAAAACGATGTCCTCACCAATATATTTACTTGGTATCTGCTCATAAACATCTGCCATGTTCATCTCCAGCTGCGGGCATACAGTTGTACAACTTGTATACATGAAAGTCAAAAATACATATTTCGCTTCTGCAAATTCATCAAAAGTATATGTCCGCTCATGACTGTCTTCTAAAGTTACTGGTGGAAATTCAGGCTTATTCTGCAATATTTCATATGTTCTAGCACTTTCTGCTGTGAAAGCACGAAATCCATCAGTTCCAATATAAAATAAACCAATTCCAAATAGGATTACGAGAATGATAGCTATTAAATTATGTCTGTCTTTGATCATAACCGATCACTTCCCAAGTCATTAGTTTTATTTTAAAAAGATAGCCCTGAACAGGACTATCTTTTTAGTTTTGTTTCAACTACCATGTTCTGATTGGTGGTGATCCTGGTGGTCCATTTACCACAAAGTCTACAATTGGAACAACATAAGCCATAGCAACAACCATAAGCATTAAGATGATCCAAATGCTCCACCGTTCTGTCCATAGTGGTGTAGGTGCTTCACTTTCTTCAGTTTCACCAACTGGGAATTCTGTTTCTCCTTTTGGAGCGAAAAACATCATATTAACTACTGCATATACTTGAATGATTACACCTAAAAGTAGTAATGTTCCTCCGAATGCCATAACATACTCATAAGGCACCCAACTTAATGCTATTTCATGGTCTCCATAGGTAGTGAAAGATGTACGTCTTGGGTCACCTAACAGGCCAACTAAATGCTGAGAACCTGACATGAAGATCATTCCAACTGTCCAAACAATTGTCTGTATTACACCGAGTCTATTCATTTGAGGTGTTAGCTTACGTTTGGATAAAAACGGTACAAGCCAATAAGTAATTCCAAAGAATGTTAGTACAACTGTTACACCTACAGTTATATGAAAGTGTCCAACAACCCACATTGTGTTGTGAATTACCTGGTTCATCTGGTTACTTGTATTGACAATTCCACCAGCTCCTCCAGGGATAAAGGCAATCATTGCAATCATAGGAGCTAGGAAACGAACATCTCCCCATGGCAATTTTGTAAACCAGCCTAATAATCCTTTACCTCCACGTTTTCTGCCAGCTCTTTCAAACATAGCGAATATCGCAAATGCAGTCATTAATGAAGGAAATGCGATTGATGTACTCATAAACACGTGTAAAAACTTAACTGATTCTGATATGCCCGGATCGATAATCTGATGGTGAAAACCACCAGGAATGTTTAGGATAACTAATAATATTACTACTACCCTTGCAAGTTTATCACTGAATACTTTGCCGCCGATAATCTTAGGTATAGCCACATACCATGCTGAAATTGCTACGATATACCAAATATTTACCAATGTGTGTCCAAAACTCCAAAATAGTGTGCGGCTAACCATAACGTTAATTGTTTCTTTCCAGCCCAATGACCAAGGAATAAGCGTTAACACTTCGACTGTTACCCCAATACTTCCAAAGAACCAAAGTACGAATACAGCCATTGCGAAGAAAGCATACAGCGGGGTTACTTGACCGCGATGATTTTTTCTCCAGTGATTGTAATTGATAAATGCTCCAAAAGCACATGACCATATACCAAGCACAACAAATACTAACCCGATATAAAAGATAGGTGATGCAGCAAGTGGTGGATAAAAAGTATATAATACAGATGCCTCATTCATTACAATCGTTGCAACTACTAGCACCACTCCTAATAACATGAGTGAAAGTCCTACCCAAGCCATTCTGCGCACTTTTGGAAGTAGTCCTTCTAATGTATGGGATAATACTGCATATAAATATCCGATTGTGAAAGTAGCTGTAAAAACAAGAATTAATAAAATACCGTGTGCTGTTAATACTTGATAATAATTCAACCATGTCGGCAATTCCAGAAGACCTGCCCTCTGAAGTCCCTGTACTAGTCCTAAAATCCCGCCAATAAGCAAAGTAATAAAGGCTACTGATAAATATGATTTCGATATTTTTGCATCCAGAGGATTTACGCCTAATCCTTTATTCGCCTTCTCGCGAAATGTTTCTCTTACTGATTGTTCCATTTGACTTTACCTCCTTTACTTCACCGTGATTGTCGTGGACATTAGCTGATGCCCCGCACCGCAATATTCATTACATAACACTAGATACTCGCCTGGTTCCTCAAATGTGTGTGTTATTTTCTGGATGTGACCCGGCATTACCATCGCATTAATATTTGTTCCAGCAACCTGAAAACCATGTACAACATCTTTTGATGTCATCGTAAATGTCACCTCTGCTCCAGCTGGAACTTCAATATCACTAGGGTTAAAGCCAAATGCTTGTAATGTCATAATAACTTCATATTCGTTTTCTCCAACCTTTTTTACACCAGGCTCATCAAATGGAGCTGTCTGATCTACTTGTTCAGGATCAATCGTATCCTTGTTACTTGGTGGCCCCATACCTAACGCGAATGTTTGATAACCAACTACTACCATAAATAAAATTAAAATACCGGCGCTTAATCCAAGCCAAATTTCTTCTAATCGATGCATATCATTTCCCTCCTATACTCTGGACATATATAGCCAAAAGACTCCTACCCACATAACAACGATGACTCCTAAGACAAATAACACGGAGATCATCGTACCTTTTAATGATTTTTCTTCTTTATTTTCGACTGGAGTACTCGTTTTTGCTGCTTCCATCACAAATCCCCTCCTTGTAAACTATCTTTCTACTACATCTTATTTTTTTACCTGAATTACTGAAGTGAACTAAATCACACGCAAATGTGATTTTAGTTACAGGCAAATTCCCGGTGATTATTTACCGCGAATTCGAATAAAATTAAAGAGCCAAACCCCTTCTATAACAGGGTTTGGCTCTTTAAATGTAACCATTATAATTTGTAACCGCTTCGTCACATTTTCGGAAATTATATTTATTAAAAAACGTTAAAAGGATTCCTAATAAAGGATTTATGTTTTATTAACTTCTAATAAGAGCTGCTTAGAAAAGAAATAAAGGTATGTCTCTTTTACTTGCTCATACCAAATATGTTCAATCGCATGTTTGTACAAATTCATTTGTACTTCATATCGGTCTAATAGTTTATCTTTTACGCGATCCGTTACTTCCTCGGTAATTGCGTCCGTCTTATAGTCAAGAATGATCCATCCATCCTCTTTTGGTATAACACAGTCAATTACACCTTGCACCAATACTTGTTCATCCGTATCATTAGTCCAATTTGCATAGACTTTTTTTGCAGAAAGCGAAATACTGAATGGTATTTCACGATAGATAACCGCAGAATCCATCATTAATTGCGCAATTGGTGTCGTAAAAAACTGTTCAACAGCATCAATATTAATCACTTCTGCTTCCTGCTTTGTCAGGATTTCCCGTTCAGCCAAATGTTCTACAAAATCTTCTATTTCAGATGCGTTCATTGGCCGCGTCATTGGTATATGCTGCATGACGGTATGCATTGCGGTACCACGCTCTGCTGCTGTTATGGGTTTTTGTTTTTGCATAAATGCAGGACGCTTTACGATTGGTGCATGAAACGTTTGAATGAGCTGATCACCGCTGTATTCATCCTTAATCTCACGCTGCCGTTTAATTTCTGTTACGGTTTGTTTAGCACGGTAAGTTGCAGCTTCAAGATATGGATACGTATAGGAAAGGCGGTCGTTAACCGCTTCATCCAGTCCATTGTCATCCAAATCAAGCTTCTGCCACTTCACAATATTTTCCTTACGTTCCAGGTCAGCTTCCGTAACTGTTTCGTCCAAATTAGTTAATGAACTTCCGTGAACAATCGAAACATTCCATTCTGACGGATCAACTTGTATCTCATCCAATACTGCATCGTCAATATCCATCGTCCGCAGTACATCATTCTGTTTGTGACGGATTAAAGCAGGACCCACCCAATCAAGGTACGTTTTCGATTCGATCCTGTAATGTGCTGGAAGAATCCATTCGGAATGATCAATCATTTTCTCCCATTTCTGCTGTTTCTTCTCAAACGATGCAACATTACCGACCATTACTAATTTCTCTTTCGCACGTGTTAATGCAACATATAATACTCGCATTTCTTCGGCCAGAAGCTCTCGCAGCTTTTCTTTCTGCAATGCATGGTGAAACAGTGTCGGATACGTTATCCGTTTGACAGGATCAATATATTTACTGGCAAACCCAAGATCTTTATGCAATAAATAACGTCGCTTCAAATCCATAAAATTAAACTGTTTATCCATAGCACCCAGAATAACCGCTGGGAACTCCAGCCCTTTACTTTTATGAATGGTCATAATTCTAACAACATCCTCTTGCTCACTTAACGCCCGAGCTGCCCCCAGATCATCACCACGCTCCTCCATTCGCTCAATAAAGCGCAGGAAGCGGAATAAACCGCGGAATGATGTTGACTCATACCCTCTGGCACGATCATACAATGCTCTAAGATTTGCTTGACGCTGCCGTCCTCCAGGCATACCGCCAACAAAGTCATAATACCCTGTTTCCCGGTAAATCTGCCAGATCAATTCAGATAAAGCACCCTGTCGTGATGCAAGCCGGTAACGCTCAAGCTGCTCCAGAAAATTACTTACTTTAATTGCTGTATCACCTGAATTCTGCGTTTTAAATGCCTTTAATGCATCATAGTATGTTCCTTTTCGATCTGCCAATCGAACGAGAGACAGCTCCTCTTCATCCAATCCGACAATAGGTGACTTAAGTACAGAAGCAAGCGGAATGTCCTGTCTCGGATTATCAATCACCTTAAGCAGACTTAACATAATTTTTACTTCAATAGCATCAAAATAACCTGTCGAAAGTTCGGCATATACTGGTATTCCCTGTTTTTTCAATTCGTCAACTATTGTTGGTGCCCATGTCATCGAACGCATTAAAATAACAACATCGCGATACTGCAGATCCCGCTGTGTATCTGTTGTTTTATCATAGACTTGTAACGGACTATTTTCTTTCTGTCCAATCCAGCCTTTAATTTTTTCAGCATATGCACGTGCCTCAAGCTGTGCCTTTTCCAGATCCTGATAGTCCTCTTCTTCCTGTGAAATATCCTCGCTTTCCTCTGGTACCTCACGATCAATAATCATCAGTTCTGGCTGTGGTTCAGTATGTGGTAATGTATCATACATTTTATTTGCATAAATCAGCTCAGCGTCCTCATCATAGGCAATTTCCCCTAATTCTTCGTCAAGGATTTGTCTGAAAATATAGTTAGCACCAACCAGGACATGTTCACGGCTGCGGAAATTACTTGCCAAATCGATTCGTCTGGCAGGAATCCCTTCATCAGCAAAACGTTTGTATTTCTGGATAAATAACGATGGTTCTGCATGCCGAAAGCGATAGATACTTTGCTTCACATCTCCAACCATAAACCTGTTTCCTGGACCTGTCTGATCGCTAATTAGTGTTAAAATTGTTTCCTGAACAAGGTTTGTATCCTGATACTCATCTATTAATAACTCACTGAACTGTTTTTGCAGATTGACGGCCACGCTTGACGGTAAAATATTATCCGCCGTGGACGAATCGTCAATTAACAACTGCAGGCAGTAATGTTCCAAGTCGGAAAAGTCAACAATAGCTCGTTCACGCTTTTGTTCTGTAAAACGTGTTTTAAATTGTTTCACAATCTCCGTCAATTGCCTGATGACCGGAGCCAGTTCCTGCATATCTGCAATGTGGCCTGCCAAATCACGGCTGAACCAGCCCTCTTTCATTTCATTCCAGCGTTTCTTATAGCTATCACGCAATTTTTTCACTTTATCTTTTTTGGTATCATCACAATCGACTTTCTTCCCTGATAGTTTTGCAAAAGAACTTGTCACCATATGTGCTTGCAAATCATTCCAAGAATTCAGATGTGCCAGTGCTATTTGCAAGTTCTCCGCGTCTGAATCAATTGCATCCGCATAATGGTATGGCCCATCGCTTTCTCTTGTTAATTCCATTGCAAGATTTATTTCTTGCTGCATCGCTTCAAGCTGGTTTTTAGCTTCTCTTTTTATGATTGACAGCCATGGCAGTTGATCTTCATTCCAATCATTCGGAATATCATAGACGTCTGCAATTTGATCAAGCCACATATCAGGCCATGGATTTTGTGCAGCAAATGTATATAAATCAAGTACTAGACTTTCCACATCTGCATCACTTCGATCACTGGAAAAACGGTCTACTACAGCAAAAAATCTCTTTTGATCTTCGCCTTCTTTTCCGTACCATTCTTCAAATAAATCGTCAATTACTTCCTGCTTAATCAAATCTGCTTCCATATCATTTGCGATACGAAAAGCAGGATCAATATCCAGTAAATAAGCATATTGTTTAACCGTATCAAGGCAAAACGAGTGCAAGGTAGATATGGATGCACGCTGCAGAAGTGATAATTGCTTTTTAAGATGTGGTGAGCTCGGGTCTTCTGCCAATGCTTCTTCCAGTGCCAATCCAACCCTGTTCCGCATTTCCTGAGCTGCAGCGTTGGTAAATGTTACAACAAGCAGCGAATCAATATCTACAGGGTTATCCTTCTTAATTAACTTTTGAATTATCCGCTCGACAAGGACAGCTGTTTTCCCCGAACCCGCAGCCGCGGCTACGAGCACATCACTGCCATCCGTATAGATTGCCTGTTCTTGTTCCTTTGTCCAACTAGCCATTACATTTCCTCCTTATGACGGAGTCTTTCCAGTATTTCGTCATCCTTTAAGTCTGTTAGCTTCCGATAATTATTTTCTTCAAGAATCGGATCAAATTGACAGACCGATAAGAATGGGCAATACGTGCAAGCCGTGTTCTGTTTATGCTGGAATGGATTTAAATGTACGCCACCAGACGTCATATCAATCCCCGCCTGCATCATGAGGTGATGAATATGCTGCTGCAAACTCGAAAACGTCTCATTGTCAGCAACCTTGGAGCTGCTGTAAAAATCACCATTCTTCTTCATTCCTGCCGGTATCACCTGACTTGTTCCTGACTCAAGTGATGTATCCATCATTTTTACAATCTGCTCATCTGACAGCAGTAATCCTTGCATTTTATACTTTTTGAATATTTCTTTTTCAATTTCATCATCAGCCATTTTCAGCTTGCCTGAAACCATTGGATTATGCACATGGAAGTAGAGAACCCCAGCTGGTGTTGCTTTTGCACCGAGCCACTCTTCTGAATGGGACAGCACAACATCAAGGTAGGTCAGCATCTGTAAAGCAAGTCCATAATAAACCTCTACCAAATTTAATCCTTTTGCACTTGATTTGTAATCAATAATCCGCAAGAATAAATCCTCATTATGGAGCGCCTTATCAACCCGGTCAATCCGTCCACGCAGCATTAGTTCAAACCCATTGTCCAACTGCATTGTGACAGGCGGCAATGCCTTGTTATCGTCAAACCCAAAGCCAAGCTCTAGTCCAACTGGTGAAAAATCACTTTGCCGTGATTGTTCACTTAAAATATACGTAGCTCTTGTAATAACTTCCTGCAGTTTTTGCTGGATATATTTATATCGATTTGAGCTATGCAGAATCTGATGCTGTAAAATCGGTGCAAGATTATCGACCGCTTTTTGCGCATAGCTTGCACTGTCATTTTTGGATAACTGGGAAAAGTCCTTACCCTCAGCTTGAATCCATTCGGTTATTTTTTTCAATGCCTCGTGGAATAACTGACCAATATCAGGCGC
This sequence comes from Virgibacillus sp. JSM 102003, assembly GCF_041949995.1. Taxonomy (NCBI): domain Bacteria; kingdom Bacillati; phylum Bacillota; class Bacilli; order Caryophanales; family Bacillaceae; genus Virgibacillus; species Virgibacillus sp. JSM 102003. The sequence goes on along the minus strand of NZ_JBHFQH010000002.1, from coordinate 312,353 downwards.
ATCCAATTTATATGTTTTTCGCTCATCCAATTTAAGACTATATTTGGCAAAATGCTGATAAGAACAACGATAGTATGATTCCAGTCTCGATACACTTGCTTTCACCTGCTTCGGATAGAGCTGTTCAGTTGTTTCTTTTGTTAAATTAATCGGACGATTCTGGTAATATAAACTTTGTAAAATTGTATAGGTTGTACTATATTTCGGATGGTTTTCAATATACCAGTTCAGTACATGCCACCAAACTGGCTTCACAGGGTACCCTTTTCGACTGCGGGCCAACTGTGCTGTTAACGCCGCCCTTGTTTTAACCGGGGTCGTGATAAACCGATCCGCATCTGTTAATTCATCCGGATCCTGCAGTAACAAGTGGTTGCTGCATGAAGGGAATAGATCCTCCATCCGTTTGATCAGCTGTGATGGCATTTTGGATTTACCTTCTTCATCACTTAATGGATAACTTAGCCATAAATAATTGGTTGCAGATGTGAATGCAACATACATATAGAACCAGTCATCAAGCAATTGCCGTTTACTGCTCTCGGCAAGCTGGATTCCGTGTCCTGCTAATAATTCCCGTTCCTGTTCATTGATCATACCTTCTGCCGCCGGTTTCATTGGCCAAACACCATCATTCACACCAAGTAAAAAGGAGCATTTCATACCACTGATTCTTGACCTGTCAATGGTACCGACGATGACATGGTCCATACTTGGGGGCACATGAGAAAAAGTTAGTGAATCGAATCCCGCCTCAATCGTCGTACGGAAAGTATCCAGGTTCATCATTTCGTTCCCGGCCAATTCGACCATCTCATCAAAAAGCTGGATCACTGCATCCCACACTTGCTCTTGCTCGCGGGCCTTTTCGATTTGACCTTCTCTATCATACATTTCCCGCACCTGCTCCAGCCGTTGTGGTACGCCCAATTGTTCTATTAGCAAATAGACTATTTCGCATAATTCACTAATCGTATCTGCTTTTCTTATGTCTTTGTCAAATTGCTGTAATGCTTGTACTACTTGATTTCTGTACGCATTTATTCGATTTTGGGTTTCTTTTTCCGAATCTGTTTGTGCTGATTGATCAAACCCTCGAAAGCGCTGAAAAATCCACTGTTTATCGCCCATCCATCGTTCCCGCGAACGAATTCCATATTCAAGTACATAGTTTTCCAACTCATCAATGGCATCATTGGTAAGTGGATACTTCTTATCGGTGGATGGGATAAATCCAGTTTTCAGAACCCGAAAAATAGCATCATACCGCCAATTACCTTCTACAATGTCCAGGACAGAACGAATAAACTCAATCAGGGAATGATTCAGCATTGTCCGTTTTTCATCAATAAAAACTGGAATATCATAATCACTAAAAATAGTATCTATTAAATCGTGATACATATCTGACTGGCGAATAAACACAGCCATATCCTGGAAACGATAGTCTTCTTCACGTACCAGTCGTAATATTTCCTGGGCTGCACCTTCCACCTCTGCACGGGGATGTACTGCCTCAGCAATTTGCAGTGGAACCTTACCACTATATTCAGGTGCAGGTCGCACATCAAAGTTTTGTTCTAAGTGGGCAAAATACGGCCGTTCCTTAAATCTGCCATTCACTGGATCTAGTACAACTGTTTCATCTACGCTAATATTATTCTCCGAAGCAATTGTTTTTAGTATCTGGTATGTTTCTTTCGTTTGGTAAAACAAGTCCAGCTCAGATAGTTCTTCCTCTTCTGGATTATCGACTGTTAATGCAATGGTCACTGATTTACACTTTTTCATTAATGCTTCAACAACAAGGAGCTCCTTTGGCGAAAATCGGTGGAACCCATCCAAGTAAATTTCGGCATCCTCAAGTAATGTGGCATCCTTAATCTTTTCTGCAAGCAACTGCAGCTGGTCCTCACTATCAATATATTTACCTTGCAGTGCATGCACCAAGTTTTCATATATGTACGATAAATCATTTAATTTATCCGATAAAGCAACTTCACCAGATTCTTTATGAACAAACTGATTCATCTGTTCAATTTGCATGTATAACATTTCAGGGGTAATACGATATCGCTTGAATTCGGTAATCATTTTTTCCAGCTGTTCAAGGAACCCCTGTTTCTCTAAAGCCTTTTGAAATACATTCCACTCCGATTCTTTCTCTTCAATAATCTTTCGGAGCATCATTTGAATACCGACCGAGCTAATAAACTGTCTCGTACCGCCACCTGTCTGCTGCAGGACCCTCCACGCCAGACGTGAAAAACTGGTAACCTGTGCACGAATACTTCCATGGATATCCTGACCATTAAACAAGGCATACTCCTGCTGAAAAGTCATTTGATCCGGTACGATATAAAATATTGGCCTGCCTTGTGGATTATCAATCAGTTTTCCTTTAATCTCATCCAATGATCTTCCACTTTTACCAGTACCAGATCTGCCTAATAAAAATCGGATCCCCATAATTTTTCCCCCCTTATTGAAATTTCTTACTCAAAATTTGTTGTTATTAACTGAACTTTCGCATCTATAGAATTAGCTCAAACAGCTATCTACTTCTTAAGACTCATTACTTAGAAAAAGCAACAATCTTTTAGAAAACAACCTTACTAAAAGAGCTTCAATAAAAAAACCTCTATCCCCTATTTTATCAGAGACAAAGGCTTAATTATAGTTAATTGCCGAAGCTTAATTGCATTTGGGAAAATGGCCAATACGTTATATCTACCTTCCCGACAAGTTTATTAACCGATACAAAACCAAACGTACGGCTGTCTAAACTAGATTCACGATTGTCCCCCATAACAAACAAGTTCCCTTCTGGTACTTTCGTCTTCCCAGTCTTTTCCTTCAGTGTAAAGTCTTTTGTATATGGCTTTATCTCATCCATCTTCTTTAATGGTTCCAAAAAGTTTTCTTTTACATACTTTCCATTTATAAAAAGCATATCATCCTTGTATTCTATTTCATCACCAGGCAGCCCAATAACTCGTTTCACATAATCATCTTTTTTGCTTGCATGGAACACAATAACATCAAAACGATCGACATCCTTCAAATCGTATACCACTTTATTTACCATTAACAGGTTTCCATCATAAAGGGTTGGTTCCATCGATTCACCGTCAACAACATAGCTTGCAAATAAAAAAGATCGAAAAAGAAACGCCAATGCTATTGTTAATAAAACAATAGGAATAATTCTGCGTAAATATTTTCTTTTCATTCAAATTTCCTCCAGGGTATTTTCTTTGCGGTTTAGCTGAAGCACCAAAACTTTATATAGACGCTTACGCTTCTGCTTTTCTCTCTGTCTAGCATACCCCGTTCTGATAATTTCTAACCTAATCTCTTTCGGATATTTCTTTGATTAATGCTTTTCGTTGTAAACGGCGCTCAATATATTTACCGATAAGCCAAAATGATACAATGCATATCCCAACAACTATCGTTTTCACCGGTTCTTTTGCAAATTCAAATATACTTGACCCTACATAAGCTATGGAAAATATCATGACAGATTTACCAAGCAATACTGCCAATATAAACTGTTGAATACTTATATTGGATAACCCCGATACAACATTAATCACCGACGATGGCGAAAAAGGAAAACACATTAACAGAAACAACGGCCCAAACCCTCGCCGTTCAACCCAGCCAGTAACCTTATGTACTTGTTTATTGTTACGGATTGCTTTAAAAAGTCGCTTATCACCAAGTCTTCGTATGATTAGAAAAACTAAAATAGCTCCAATCGATGAACCCGCCCATGACAGCAAAAAACCCTCCAGTAACCCGTATGCCGCTGCATTCGCAAACACAAAAACAACTAACGGCAGAAATGGCAAAAATGCCTCAATGAAAGGTAACACAATCCCTGGCAGTGGCCCTAAACTCTCATATTCATTTAATAGTTGCATGATATAGTCATCTAACTTATCTTCCTGAAGTAATACCTTAAAATTAGCTATAAAATATAACAGATCCATTAATGAAGTCTCCCCTAATCATCTATCAACAAAATACACACCCTAATTCACAAAAGCGGAAGCGCCTGTCTAGCGACGTATGGACTGTGCCAAGCGCTGCGGTAGGTCACGTTGCCGCGCAAAGCAGCGGTCTTAGTCGATTTTCCCTTTCCCAAAGATAAAGAATACACGTAGAGCGAAAGCTGCCCCACAGGACGTGGGGTAGTTGATGCTGCTACAGGATGTGTTGTGTTTTAGTCGAACATCCTTTACTTCTTATCTTAAACACGGAGAGGGAAGTCCACTAGGCGCTATGTACTGAAGCTAGACGTAGCTGATGCGGTAGTTCAGTTATCCAAGCACTCCCATTTTATAAATTCTTATGCAACAAGTTTATCTACTTTTATTTTAAATTAAACCTCATTATCTGGAAAGCAGAAATAAAGTTTTTGGCCTCTTTCTTTTCACCTGCAGATTTTTTAGTGTATTTTTCATACATTTTATCATATAATAATTACAGAACATGCGTTCGATTAATGGAGGGTTATCATGCGCTATCTTAATGAAGAAGAATTACAGTTAGCTTCACGCTTTCTATTCCTTTCGATGGCAATGGTTGTTATTCAACAGGATATTCAACACGTCCAGCAAGGAGCTTTTAAAATTAAAGAACCTTATATTGAGCTTTTGGAAAAAATGAATTCAGAAGCAGCTAATGAGCGAAGGAAATTACGAAAATTGATGGAAGACGGGAGAATACAAGTAGTGACATTAAATAAGAACGACTCCTTTTCTTCGTTTTTATTTATTTGCAAAGGTCGGGAAGAAAAACGTAATTATTTTAATCCTGCCATTCGCAAAAAAGTGGAACTAATTGTTCAGGAACTTATGCAAAAGGCTCTGCCACCACATCAGCATTCTGTCTCTGCAAATACTTAATGCGGTTATCCAATAAATAGCGATATTGTGCAGTCCGATGTACCTGATTGAGCATCGATCCGTGAGATACTTCCAGAAGAATAGATTTGCCATTATTGAATACTACTTTGGTAAACCGGTCCGGCCCTTTTAAAACCTGATCAATATGAGAATGTGCAATCCATGAACACTTTGGATTTGTTGGTGCAATTGTGGGAAAGAAATACATGCCACTGGTAGGATCAATCGATATGGGAGCTTTATGTGTGATTCCACAAATATCGCGGGTGCCGTCCTGACGACCTCGCAAACTGGATCCGAAGAACTTGCAAGCATAATCGATGACTTTACTTGGAGACTGTTGAACAAAATACTCTTCCTGTTCTTCTAAAACAGTTGTATTGGTATTTCCGTTTTCATCATGCTTTGCTATAACTGCCATGGTAAGAGGAGTTACTTCGTGCGATGGAAAATAAACTTCATTTAACATATTATCTTCATCCTTTCATAATTAAATGAAAAGAAAGAGGCTTATCTATAATTTACCAAATTCCGAGTAAAAAGTGTATTAAAAATTTAAATTTTCAACAAATTATTAACGAAGTTCACATTTTAGACATAATTAATCAGTTGAATCTGGTGAATTGTCACTATTGCCAGTATTTTCGTCAGTTATCTGTTCCTTTTCCCCACTTTGGTCCAGTTGTGCATGAAAATCTGGATTTAAAATTGTAAAAGTAGCTAACTCAGGCGTGTCATTATTTTTTTTCATCACTAACAAATCCTTTTATTTTTAGTATTCCAGGATTTGAGCCCAAATATACTTAGCATGAGGGCCATAACATAGAGAAGAGATGCCCCAGTATCCAGAACATCTCTTTTCTCTATAAATTCTACTGTTCTACTTTATCACGCAAATTCTTTCGCAAAATTTTGCCTGTCGTATTCTTTGGTAATTCATCCAAAAATTCAATTTTGGATGGTACTTTATATTTTGCTAAATGACCTTTGCAAAAGTCTAATAAAACATCTTCATTTAAGGAGGGGTCTTTTGTAACGACAAAGCATAGTACCGATTCACCGGTCTCAGAGTGAGGTGTACCAATTACTGCTGCTTCAGCTATACTTGGATGCTGATATAGCACTTCTTCTACTTCTCGAGGATAAACATTATACCCGCCGACAAGAATCATATCTTTTTTCCGGTCAACAATGTAAAAATATCCTTCATCATCCATTCGAGCCATATCTCCAGTGTGAAGCCAGCCATCTCTTAATGCCACAGCCGTTTCTTCATCAAGTTTATAATATCCTTTCATCACATTTGGCCCACGAACAGCTAATTCGCCGACTTCACCTGCCTCAACTTCCTCACCAAATTCATCAACAACTTTGTTTTCGACATTTATAATACTCTTACCAATAGAGCCAGGTTTTCTAGGCTGATCCAATGGATTAAAGCAGGTAACTGGTGATGCTTCAGACAGCCCATACCCTTCAGAAACTTTTGCATTAAACGCTTCTTCAAACTGGCCAAGTAAAGCAACAGGCATCGCTGCCCCGCCGGAGATACAAAGACGGATTCCAGTAAATGCTGAAGTATTACCTTCTGCACTTTGAAGCAGGTAATTATACATTGTTGGTACCCCTGCAAAAATCGTTGCTTTGTGATCAACTGCTATCTTAAATACTTCCTGCGGCGAGAATTTTGGCATAATCAATACAGTCCCGCCATTCATTAATGGTGCATTCAACGAAACGGTTAGGCAAAAGACATGGAACATCGGCAACGCTGCTATAACGCGATCCTCTCCATTAATTGTTAAATAATCGGCTGTATCCTTTGCGTTCGAATAGATGTTTTTATGAGATAACATTGCACCTTTTGGCTTACCAGTAGTTCCTGACGTGTACAAAATGATCGCTGTATCATTGTCACTCATTTGTGGTCCATCAAATTCCAGACTTCCTTCCTGTACCAGTTGAGTAAACGATTTCAATTTAGCCGATAATGAACTTTCCTCTAACGAAATACCCGCGCCACTTTCGCATGATATATAGTGCTTCACACTTGGAACCTGATCAGCAATAGCTTCAAATTTCTCAAGTAGCACATCCATAGTAATGACAGCTTTCACATCACCATTCTTCAGTATGTAACTCATTTCAGGTGCTGTATATAACGGGTTAATTGGAACGACGACTGCTCCCATACGAAGCGCACCATAAAGTGCAATTACATAATATGGGCTGTTTCCAACTACCAGAGCAATATGGTCCCCCTTTTTATAACCCATTTCTTTTAATCGTGAAGCAAATTTTGTAACAGATCCTTCCAGTTCCATATAGCTAGTCTCGTTATCCTGAAATACATATGCAGTTTTGTGCGGATTCTCTTTAGCTGTTATGGATAATTGTTCTGTTAAGTTCACTTTATATCCCCCTATATAATTGATATGAATGAATAATCATTCATTTTTATAATAAAATTTATATTAATTATAAAATACAGAAAACGACAAATCAAGTGAAAGCGCTTGCTGATTCATTAAAAAACGAACCTCCCAGCAATAAGTAGTTTTGGCGTATAATTCCAATGGTTAACAATAGATATAAACTGCGAAGTACTGATTGGGTGCAGTAACACCGCTACGGAAATACACTTCGCGCACCTATGGCGGCTGTTGAGCCCTCTTCGTGCTAACGCACTCAGATGTCTCATCTAGGCCTTTCCTCCCCCAGGAGTCTACGTGTATTTCCTGCGCTAGGATTTGCTCATTATAATTTGATAAAATAACAAAATATACATTTTGATGGAAAAAGAGTAAAAATTTTCAAACCATTTAAACTAGCAGCTGGAATACGCGAGACTCCTGTGGGAAGAACAAGCTAGGCGAGACCCCGCAGGCGAGGTACGAGCTGAGGAGGCTCGGCACTTGCCCACGGAAAGGGAGCATATTCCAGCTGCGTGGTTAGAGAAACTTACAAATTTCACTCGTTCGCAGCATTTGCGTTAGAAAACTTACGAATAGAGCCCAAAAAAATTACCATCAATCTGCAGTACAAATTGATGGTCACTCATATCCAATTTTAATGTTTTAGATTTGTGGTTGGTAACGGAAACCCGATATCACTGTTTATTAGTATAACAAGTTGATAAAGTCTTCTTTAGAAATTTTGCCAAGGTAATGTGGTACGTCAACATCGTTTAATGCCTCTTCAATTGCTTTTCGCTCATGACGAACACCAACAAGCTTATCTTCAATATCGCGAACTTCACCAATTCCGAAGAAATCTCCGTAAATCTTACAGTTTTCAATCGTTCCATTCTTCACATCCAAACGAACGTCGACAAGTCCTGCATCAAATTTATGTGATTCCTGTATGTTGAATTTAGGTGATTTTCCATAGTTCCAATCCCATTTCTGATAACGTTCCTCTGAAATTTTATGGACATTTTCCCAATCTTGTTCCGTTAACTCATAGCGTGGCACATCTTTTACATCTTCTACGTCGAATACATAACGTAAAATCATTCCTTTAAATTCGTCCATTGTGATTTCTTCTTCCAGGAACTCAGAAATATTTGCAACACGACTGCGAATAGATTTAATTCCTTTAGATTGAATTTTTTCCATTTTAACATTTAAAGCAGAAACAACATTTTCAATTTCTGAGTTGAACATTAATGTTCCATGACTAAACATGCGTCCTTTTGTCGAAAACATTGCATTACCGGAAATTTTACGTCCATCTGCAGCAAGGTCATTTCTTCCTTGTAATTCTGCTGGTACACCTAGTTTATTTAAAGCTTCTACCATTGGCTTAGTGAATTTTGCAAAGTTTTGGAAGCTTTCCCCATCGTCTTTTGTAATAAAACTAAAATTTAAATTACCCTCATCATGATAAACAGCCCCGCCACCAGATAGACGGCGAACAACTTTAATACCGTTCTCATCCACATAGTTCGTGTTAATTTCTTCAATTGAATTCTGGTTTCGGCCTATAATAATAGAGGGTTTATTAATATAAAATAATAAATATGTATCTTGCTCTCCGAAGTTTTGTAAAACATATTCTTCCAAAGCCAAATTTATGGTTGGATCTGTAATACCTTTATTATCGATAAATTTCATCAAAATCAGCCTCCCTATATAATATATCCATTGATAAGTTTAATAGATAAGGCTGACACAATCAAAACTAACGACTTTTCTCCCAAATAAACCCTTCCTTCGCGAGTCGAATTTCACCTTTAAAATAGTTGCTTGCTTCCTTAACTAAATCATAATTATCACCGAACTGTGGTAAATGACTGAGCAATAATTCCTGCACATGTGCTTCCTTTGCAATCATGGCAGCGTCTTTACTATTCATATGTCCCGCACTAGAACCATCCTGACTCTCATAAAAATTACAATCTGTTATCAAAAGACCAGCGTTATTAGCAAACTCATACCATTCTTCTTTAAAAGATGTATCGGCTGTATAAACAATTACACTTTCACCATCAGTAATTCGCATACCGTAACAGGGAACAGGATGATTAGTTTTCAGAAAGGTAATGGATATCGGACCTATCTTTAATGTTTCACCTGGATCATAAGCAATTCCTTCCGTATTTTTATGTGTTAATGATTCAAACCCTCCCAAATCTTCCGAATGACCATATATTGGCAAGATTTCATTCCGGTTCTGTACAAACGAATCCACTAACCATGCATACTGCAATACACCAACATCAGCAATGTGATCGTTGTGATAATGGGATAAAACGACTGCATCAATATCCATTACGTGCTTATAATTCTGCAGTTTGGATAAAACACCACTCCCAGCATCAATTAATAATGAAAAATTATCCTTCTCGATTAAATAACCCGAAGTCGCTTCATTCGGGGCAGGATAACCACCCCAGCAGCCTATTACGGTTAACTTCATAGACATTCACCTCATTTTATAATTTTGTCGTAACACAGCATTGACTTTTTGCATACTGTTATATTACAATATAGCTATCAACTAAAAGGAGGATACACATGATAAACGTCGTTGAGTTTTTCAGAAATTTACCAAAGAAAAAGTGTCATCAGTGTGGGCAGGCCATGCATGAGAAAGCTGATTGCTATGGTAACCTTTGTGACGAATGTGATCATCCTGCCAGATAGTAAGTAGTATAAACCCAAATCATATAATTAATGTACTATAACAGATTCTTTTTCCATTGAACAGCTATGCAGATAGCTGTCTTTTTTTGCAAGTTTAAATACATTCTTACTGAATATGTCCAACTGAGGCTTTTGCCACCTATTTTCTGAAAAATATTTCATTTCAGCTTTATTTATTTTATAATTAGTTAGAGAGACGAAATAAGTATTTATGGAAGGGGTACAGTTATGACAACCAAAAACAAACGTTGGACACGTTCAGAAGTTCCAGCTGAGCAAACCTGGAATCTGACAGATTTATTTGCCACAGAAGAAGATTGGGAGAAAGAATTAACAGCCATACAGGCAAATGTTAGTGATGTTACACAATATAAAGGCAGACTGAATAATGCCCAGAATTTATTAAACTGTCTGACAGCATTAGAAAACTTTGAAAAACGTCTCATTCGCATAGGAACATATGCCAACCTAAGAGCAAGTGCTGACGGGACAGATCCTAAAAATCAGGGTGACATGTCCAGAGTATCCGCTGTTATGGCAAATTTAGGAGCTAAATTAACGTTTATTGAATCCGAGTTACTGGAGTATTCAACGAGTGCCATTGAACAATTTATTGCCAATGAACCAGAATTAGAAACCTACCGGAAAATGCTTGAAGATATTATGGAAAAAAAGCCGTTTACACTTGCACCGGAAATTGAAGAAACACTTGCGGCGCTTGGTGAAGTACATAGTTCCCCATACATGATCTATCAGCGGAGCAAATCATCTGATTTGACATTTGAACCGATTGAAAATAACAACGGAGAAGAATTGCCAATGTCATTTGCGCTTTATGAAGACCGCTATGAATTATCACCTGATAAGGACATTCGCAGAAAAGCATATGACTCCTTCATCAAAACATTAAATCAATACAAGAACACATATGCGGCTACATATGCTACTGAAATCACCAAAGAGGTTACGATGTCCCGCTTACGTTCCTATAATTCTGTAACAGAAATGCTGCTTCAATCACAACAAGTAACACAAAACATGTATCATAATCAATTGGATGTTATTCAGAAAGAGTTAGCACCACACATGCGCCGGTTCGCAAAGCTCAAACAGGATAAACTGGGCTTAGATGAGTTGCATTTTTCCGATTTAAAAGCACCGCTCGACCCTGAATTCAATCCAGAAACAACTTATGAGGAAGCGACATCAACTATTCTTGAAGCCCTTCAGGTAATGGGGCCAGAATACAGCGAAATCATGAAGCAAGGGGTTAACAATCGCTGGGTGGATTTTGCCGATAATGTCGGCAAATCAACCGGAGCATTTTGTACAAGTCCATATGGTGTCCACCCCTACATCCTGATCACCTGGACAAATACCATGCGTGGGGCCTTTATACTTGCACATGAACTGGGACATGCTGGCCATTTCTATCTGGCTGGTAATAACCAAACACTTTTTAATACACGACCATCAACCTATTTCGTTGAGGCTCCTTCGACCTTAAATGAACTATTACTAGCGAATCACTTAATCAAGAAGACTGATAATAAACGCATGAAGCGTTGGGTCATCACACAATTATTAGGGACATATTATCATAATTTCGTTACCCATTTACTAGAGGGTGAATTCCAGCGTCGTGTTTATGATTTAGCTGAAAAAGGTACCCCACTAACTGCAAACGTACTTTCCGAGCAAAAGAAAGAGGCTCTGGGGAATTTCTGGGGGGACGCAGTAACACTGGATGAAGGTGCCGGTCTGACATGGATGCGCCAGCCACATTATTACATGGGCTTATACCCATACACATACTCAGCTGGATTAACAGTATCTACTGCAGTCGCACAAAAGATTCAAGAAGAAGGTCAGCCAGCAGTTGATCGCTGGCTATCCGTACTTAAAGCTGGCGGATCCATGAAGCCACAGGATTTGATTGAAAAAGCAGGTCTCGACATGTCCAAACCAGACGCAATCAAAGGAGCAGTAGCATACGTCGGCGAACTTGTCGATGAATTAGAGAAAAGTTACGAATAACGAAAGTGTGCCCCAAAGCAACCGAGCTTTGGGCACTTTTTAATTCTGCATCAGCAGAAAACCCATCACCAGACTCAAATCCTGCTGGAAACTGAATAATGTGGCATGAACACTGAATTAAGTGATGTGAATACTGAATTACGCTCCATGAAAACTGAATTACAGCTCAAACTGCTGAACGAAGACTGAATTATCCGCACGAAGACTGAATCACCCCTTCCCCCATCACCACCTCACACAAATAGCAAAAACCCATCACCAGACTCAAATCCTGCTGGAAACTGAATAATGTGGCATGAACACTGAATTACGTTGTGTGAATACTGAATTAAGATCCATGAAAACTGAATTACAGCTCAAACTGCTGAACGAAGACTGAATTATCCGCACGAAGACTGAATCACCCCTCCACCCCAGCACCACCTCTCACAAATAGCGGAAAACCATCACCAGACTCAAATCCTGCTGGAAACTGAATAATGTGGTGTGCATACTGAATTAAGTGGTGTGAATACTGAATACGCTCCACGAAAACTGAATTACAGCTCAAACTGCTGAACGAAGACTGAATTATCCCTCACCCTGGCACCACCTCACACAATAGCAGAAAACCCATAACCATATAAAAAACTGGCACAAGGCGATTATCCATCGCCTTAATGCCAGTCAGTTCAATCATCTACGCAAATATTCCAGTACATCAGCAACTGCTTTTTCACCTTGTCCAATACAGTCAGGAACACCGATTCCTTCGTATGAACTGCCAGTCAAAAATAGACCTGGCAGCTTATGACTTGCCTCTTCTCGTACTTTGGCAATTCGCTCTTTATGCCCAACAGTGTATTGCGGCATTGCATTTTGCCAGCGTGTAATAACACTGAATTCTGGCTTCTGCGTAATGTTCATTGTTTTGTTCAGGTCGTTCAATACGATTTCAGTAATCTCTTCGTCTGAGAGATCCACTACCGATTGATCAGTCGGTCGTCCAACATAACAACGTAATAATGCTTTGCCCTCAGGTGTAGATTGAGGCCATTTTTTATGAGTCCATGTACATGCGGTAATCCGAAAATCACTGTTTCTGGACACTACGAACCCAGTTCCATCAATATCCTTTTTAATTGCTGATTGATCAAATGCTAATGCAACGTTGGCTACCGATGTTGCTGGAATGTCATGAAATTCATTAAACAAGTCGTATTGGCTAAACATTTTTGGCAATGTATAATGTGGTGTTGCCATTACGATTGCATCTGCCTTATATACCTCACCACTGCTTAACAGTAAATGATAGCCATGGTCTTTCTTTTCAACATGATCTACTACTGTGTTCTTTGAAACTACACCATCATCAAGTGTATTCTCAAGCGTACTAATCATAGATTCAAATCCGTTTATAAAAGAGAAGAACATACCTGGTTTCTTACCAGTTGAATTTTTCTTTTTAGGTGTTGTTTTTTGCAACCCTTTAATCAGACTTTTATGTTCCTGCTCAAGCTGGTAAAAGTTCGGGAACGTCGCCTTTAAACTCATATCATCAATATTTCCGGCATAAATACCAGACAATAGTGGTTCTATCAGATTCTCTACCAATTCATTACCAAACCGACGACGGAAAAAGCCACCTAATGACTGGTCACTTCCTTTTTTGCTTTTTGGAATCACAAAATCAAATCCGGCACGCAGCTTTCCTTTAGGTGAAAAGATTCCTGAAAATAAAAAAGGACGTACTTGTACCGGGATTCCCATAAATGCCCCTTTAGGCATTTTGTGTAACTTGTTGTTAACTAAAATATACGACTGACCGGTGCCATTGCGAACAAGTTGGTCCGTCATACCCAGTTCTTCTGCTAATTTTACAGCAGGCTGTTTGCGTGACAAAAAGGAGTCAGGACCACGTTCAATTGTATATCCATCCTGTCTCACTGTTTTGATTTTCCCGCCAAGCCGGTCACTTGCTTCAACAAGCTTAATCTCGTATGGTAAATTGTTTTCTTTGATTTCTTTTTGTAAATAGTAAGCAGCGGTTAACCCAGTTATCCCGCCTCCTACTATTACGATTTTTTTGGTTTCGTTCATCGTACTTCACTCTTTGCTGTTTTTAACACTACATCAGATAATGTAGCGATGAAATCCGGATGGACATTCGGCATTTCAGGTCGATAATAATTTGCGCCTAATTCATCACATACAACCTTACATTCATAATCATTGTCATATAGAACTTCCAGGTGGTCTGCAATAAAACCTACCGGAGCATATACAAATGAACGATATCCTTTTTGTTCGTACAGGTCACGTGTTAAATCCTGTACATCAGGGCCAAGCCATGGATCAGGTGTATTCCCTTCACTTTGCCAGCCAATCGCATAATCTTTAATTCCTGTTTTTTCAGAAATTAGCTTTGCAGTTTCTTTTAATTGATCAGGATATGGATCGCCATTTTGCAGGATTTTTTCCGGCAAACTATGAGCTGAAACGACTAATACTGCCTTCTCTCGTTCTTCAGCAGACATTTCATCATAAACTGCATTAATTTGATTTGACCAGTGCTCGATAAATCCGGGTTCATCATACCAGCTCTCAACTGATTCAATGTTAATTCCGTATTTCTCTGCTTCTTCAGTCGCTCGCGTATTATAGGATTTCACACTGAATGTTGAATAATGGGGAGCCAATACAAGCGAAACTGCTTCTTTAATCCCATCTTCAGCCATCTGTTGAACAGCATCTTCAATAAATGGTGCAATATGCTTTAAACCAATATATACACTGTATTCAACTTCATCCTGGGAAGCATTAAGATTAACCTCTAAAGCTTTTGCCTGTTCCTGTGTGATTCTTGCTAATGGTGAAATACCTCCAATTGCTTTATAACGGTCTTTTAAGTCCTGCAATGCTTCTTCAGAAGGCTTTCTTCCGTGCCTGATGTGCGTATAGTACGGCAGAATATCTTCCTCTTTATTGGGTGTACCATATGCCATTACGAGTAGTCCCTTTTTCTTCTTTTCCATTATTAAACACCTCTTCTATCCTTTTATTATCGTTGTGAATAGGAATGGATTAGCTCGGTTAATTTTCTCAGTGTTTCTGGGTTAATATCTGGTGTTACACCATGACCCAAGTTGAAAACATGACCCTCTTGCATGATGGCTTCATCTAAAATGGCCTTTGTTTTCGATTCAATTGTTTGCCAATCTGAAAGCAGAACAGCAGGATCAAGATTACCCTGCATTACCTTTGTTACACCCATTTCCCTTGCTTCAGTAATGGATGTGCGCCAGTCAAGGCCAATAACATCTACTGGTAAGTCATTCCATTCCATCAACAGGTGTCTTGCACCTACGCCAAAAATAATTAATGGCACATTTTCCTTTTGCAAGGCCGTAAAAATACGATTCATGACTGGTTTTATATATACACGGTAATCAGCAGCATTTAATGCTCCTACCCATGAATCAAAAATTTGTATAGCTTTTGCGCCGGCTTCAACTTGTGCCTTCACATAAGCAATTGTCATATCCGCTAGTTTGCCCATTAATGCAAACCACACTTCTGGCTGACGATACATAAATGCTTTTGTTTTTGCGTAGTTTTTTGATGGTCCACCCTCAATCATATAACTTGCTAATGTGAATGGAGCACCGCTAAATCCGATAAGAGGAACTTCCAGTTGCTCTTCACTTAATAAACGAATGGTATCCAGCACATAAGGGACATCAGTTTTAGGGTTTATTGCACCTAAATTCTCTACGTCCTGAAAGTTATTTATCGGATTGTGAATTACTGGACCAATTCCCGATTTAATCTCTACCTCGACTCCAAGTGCAGGTAATGGTGACATGATATCCTTATATAAAATGGCTGCATCTGTTCCATAATGTTCAACAGGCAATCGGGTCACATACGCACATAATTCTGGCTGATGCGTAATTTCAAATAAAGAATACTTCTCCTTTAAAGCCCGATATTCTTTTTGTGATCGCCCAGCCTGTCGCATAAACCATGTCGGGATATAATCCGTTTTTTCTCCTCTGTACGCTCTTAAAATTGTATCATTGATTTTTTCTGACATTATCTTCATCCTTTTAAACTGCCATTTTACCTACTTAAGGCCTACTATCTACTATTTACTATAGCTTTTTCCCATCCAACTGTATAGCAAACCACAAGGATTGTCACCAATTTGTCTAAATTACATCGACAATGTTACGGTGTTTGATTTTTGTCCTTCTAGTTTTGTTAAAGGATCATATGGAACGACATAATAGCTGGTGGCTTTAAAAATACTTATATTATCGACAGTAAATTCGCTTTCCCCTTCAACTTTAGCAATTCGTTCGTCAACACCGTCTTTTTCCTGATAAACATGATAAACAACCCGATCGTCTTTAGCAGGGGTCCACTGCAGCTTTCCTTTAAATAATGAAAATCCGCCAAAGGAATAGTCCCCATTCAAAACCACTTCTTCAGGTAAATCAATCGGCTTTGGTAAATCTTTAACATTCTCAGGCTTTTCAAAAGCAGCAGTGAGCGTTTGCTGTTTATCCAACTCGGAAAGAATTGCTTTCGTAAGTTTTGTCGGGAATTCACTTCCACCGGTTAAATAATGCCCCTTATCCGATGTGTCATACCCCATCCAAAGTGCACTTACATATTGTGGGGTATATCCTACAAACCATGCATCCTTCACTTTATTAGCAACATGCGGATGCTGGGTTGAACCCGTTTTTCCAGCCAATGCCTTTGAATATTCACCAGCACTTGCCGTCCCCTCATTAACAGCTTCCGTTAATATCGATGTCATATACCAAGCAACCTGTGGGCTGAATACTTCGGCAGTAGTTGCCTCACCCTCGTAAATAAGTTCATTTTGCTTGTCATAGATTCGATCGATTGCAAATGAATCAATCGTTTCCCCGCCACTGGCGAATGTCCTGTAACTTTCAGCCATTTTTAACGGAGTTAAGCCTTCTGATAATCCACCAAGTGCAATAGCAAGACCGTCATCAGGAATTGAAATATTCATCTTAGTTAAGTAGTCCTTGGCAGTCTGGACACCCAACTCATTCAAAAGCCAAACTGCTGAAGCATTTTTCGATTCCACTAATGCTTCGAAAATCGATACAGCACCCTCATAATTATCGTCATAGTTCGTAGCGGTATATCCATTAATTTCCACTTTTTGATCACGTATTAGTGTATATGGCTGATATGCTTCCTGCATCATAGCTGGTCCATATACTGCAATTGGTTTCATCGTGGAACCTGGCTGCCGGGTGACAGTAACACGATTTAAATTGCCTAATTGATAATCCCTGCCACCAATAGCAGCAACGATTTTTCCCGAATCCTGTTCTATCATGACGAAAGCGCCCTGAACACCTTTCGTATTTCCTGGGAAATAGTCCCCATTTTTGAATTTTCGATAGGCAATTTGTTGAGCCTTTTCATTCATATTTACAACAATTCGATATCCACCGCGTTTTAACTCATTATTCGACAATTTATATTCCTCTTTAGCTTCCTGCAAAACTAAATCAATATAACTATCAGTCCAAGGATTTGGTTTCTTTTTCTTTATCTCCAGTCCTAATGTCTTACCTTGAGCACTCATTCGCTTCTCAGTGGAGATCTTGCCTGTATCGTCCATCGTTTTTAAAACAACATTTCTTCGTGCTTTTGCTTTCTTCGGATGGTCAATCGGCGAATAGCCATTGGGAGCTTTAGCTAGTCCGGCCAAAAGTGCACCTTCTGTGACATCAAGATCCCTGACTGATTTCGAAAAGAACTTTTGTGAAGCAGCCTCAATACCATATAAACCTTGTCCAAAATAAATTTCATTTAAGTATAGCTCTAGAATTTTATCTTTAGAAAATTGACGTTCCAGATGTATTGCAGCCATCACTTCTTTGGTTTTTCGCATCCATGTTTTATCATTATGCAAAAACAAATTCTTTGCTAATTGCTGCGTGATTGTACTTGCACCTTCCACCTTCGCCATAGCTATAATATCACGATAGACCGCTCGAACTACCGATTGAAAATCGACACCGCCATGATCATAGAAACGTCTGTCCTCGACAGCTACAAATGCTTCTTTCACATGGTCCGGAATTTCTTCCAGCCTAACCGGGATTCGATTTTCATTATATAATTTGCCGATTATTTCCCCATCACTCGTTTCAATTGTTGTCGTTGCATCCAGAACTAAGTCTTCTTCATCGACAACAAGGTTTCCACCGAATAAAATAGCCGTATATCCTATGATTGCTATAATTAAGATAAAAACGGAAGATAGCAACAGCCATTTCATTTTCTTTCTTATAGAGCTTTTGAATTTACGCATTTATTCACCTCTATATTTATAGCACACACTTTACATTATACGACAGATTTCGCCATTAAAAAAGGAATAATACTTACTGTTACTTAATAATTATTTTAATTGAGTATCCAAGCAGAAATTAGGGTATGTTAAAATGGGGAGAAAGAAAGGGGTATACTATGAATGCATATATGACCAATGGAACGTTTGATTTTCTGAAAAAACTTAGAGACGATTATCCAGCTATTAATTTTTACTTTATGAGCGGAGACTCTAGCACGTTAGTTTATTATGAAGCTAGCACTAAAAGCATTTTCTCAGCGGGGAGATCTTATAAGACAATAATCGAAAATGGTGATTTACAGGAAAGCGGCTTTGTTGTCATGAATAATATTCCGGTTACCGAGGAAGGTACAGCTGTATTCGAAGACCGGTTCAAGCAGCGACAACAAAATGTGGACTCCATGCCTGGTTTTCAAGCATTTCGCTTACTTAAACCGAAAAAAGGGAATACTTATGTCGTCCTGACACAATGGGCCACAGAGGGTGACTTTGAAAACTGGAAAAACTCGGATCAATTTAAAAAAGCCCATAAGGACGGCGGAACAAAACCACCTGCATATTTTGCAGACAGACCATTCATAACAAGCTATCGAATGATAAACCTAGATGATTAAAGATTACTGGGCGCCATGTAACGGGATCGCTGTTTTCTAAAATAAAAAGGCGGAGTCCCCACAAAAGAATTGCTGCGACACTACGGTGGGAGCCTGATTAGTAGCTTTTATTGAGGCACCCTAACGATACAGCTGGTTTAAGTGGTTATATCCAACACTATATGTATTTGCTATTTCTTTGGATATAGTAGGTACAACCCAGCCGACGAAATACACGGAGACTCCAGCGTGTCAAAGGCTAAAACCGCTCATGTTCGTTAGCTGTGATTATCCAGGTCAGTATTACTGGAACAATAGCGCAAGCGCCTGTTCAGCGCCGTATGGACTGCGCTCAGCGCTGCGGGTGGGTCGACGTTGCCGCGCAATGCGGCGGTGTTATTTTATAATTTACTATACAATAAAAAATAGCTAGCTGGGTTAACCACCCTAGCTAGCTTCTTCGTTTCCGTCTACTGCATACTCATTGAAAAATGCTCTGAATATTTCTTCTGATTGCGATCCATTTACGCGATCTACTTCTTTTCCATCTTCAAAGTGAACTAGTGTTGGAGTACTTTGGATACTGTAGTTATTCCATGCAGCTTCAAATTCCAGCACATTTAATTTCTTCATATCAACGCCCATTTCCTCTGCCAGCGGTGCAAGCATTGGTGTAGTTCGCTTACAATGCGGACATGTTGGGTCATAGAAATATACGGTTACATCTTCACCGTTATCCAGCTTTTCCTCCAATTTATCCGGAGTAATCTGATTTTGATAATTAGGGTTATCAAGCTGATCAATCGTTGCCTGATGCAAGTCGTCTTTTCCGTATGGATTTTCATTATCACCCATAGCCTGGTTATTTTTATAATCTATTACAAAGTAAAGTGCAATAAATAAAACTAATATTGAAGCCAAAATAATCAGCATTTTCTTTTGCATTTATTACTTCCTCCTATCTTGTCTGATAATTATTATATGTAGAACAAAAATCACAATAAACGCAATTCCAGCTAGAAAAGGAATCGTAACAAATCCAAAATAGTTTACGTATTGCGTATTACATGGAACTGCTCCACAAGATCCACCAGCTTCATGCAACGCTGGCAGTTTTTGAATTAAATAATGATAAATTGAAACGAACACGCCAATTCCACTCAAGATCAAACCTGGCAATGCAACCGCAATATCTTTTTTGATAGCAGCAACACCATAGATAATCACTAACGGGTACATTAATATTCGCTGTATCCAGCATAATTCGCATGGGATATACCCCATTACTTCGGAAAAAAATAAGCTACCCAATAATGCAAGAAGCGCCTGAGCCCAAACAAGCATTAATAATGTTTCATTTGGTTTTTTATTATCCATGGTCGTGCACTCCTTTAATTATTATACATAAGAATTATACAAGACTCTATTATAAAAAATCAAAAAAGAGGATTATATGATACTAATCCTCTTGTTTAACTATGTCATTTTTGTGAACATATACAGCTGCCTGTGTACGATCATGAACATCCAGCTTTGACAATATATTGCTAACATGAGTTTTCACCGTTTTGATCCCAATATAAAGTTTATCACCGATCTCTTGATTTGTTAGGCCATCACCAATACACAATAACACTTCAAGTTCACGTTCAGTCAGCTCATCATGTGCTTTCTTTTGCTCTGACCGGAAGCTTGTCATCATTTTACCGGCAACTTTTGGCTCTATTACATTTTCACCGGCTCCAGCTTTTTTAACTGCATCGGCAATTTCTGATGCCGAAGAAGTTTTTAAAATATAACTGAATGCGCCGGCCTCGATTGCTGGAAACACCTGTTTATCATCATAGTAGCTTGTTAGAATTATAATTTTACATGCTGGCAATTCTTTCATCACTTTTTCCGTTGCTTCAATCCCTGATCCATTTTCCATCATCAAATCCATAAGTACCACATCTGGTTTTGTTTGTAAAATTAAATCTGCCCCGTCATTGCCACTGGAAGCTTGACCAACAACTTCAATATCACTTTCCGTTTGCAAATAGGCAACTATCCCTTTTCGTACAATTTCATGATCATCTACCACTACAACACGAATCATCAATTTCTCTCCTCCTATTTAACAAGGTATGCGAATATCCAAATATGTTCCTTCCCCTTTAATTGAACGGATTGTGAACGTTCCGCCAAGTTCCTCGCTTCGCTCTTTCATCGTCTTTAATCCATATGAGGTTTTCCGGTCTGTATCTTCTTCGACATTAAATCCTTCTCCATTATCACTAATATGCAAAAATAACTCATTTGATCTTATGAAAGCTTCAATTTTGGCTTCTGATGCAGCAGCATGACGAAGCGTGTTTGATAATGATTCCTGGATAATGCGGAAAACATGCTCTTCCGTAGTTTCGGACAATTGGATATCTTCATCAATTGCCACCGCAAAATTCATATTCGTTTTTTGTTTCAGTTCGTCAATTAGCTTTTTTACACCAATTGGTAAAGGGTCTCCAGATAAATGGACAGGTCGCAGATGCAGTAAAAGTGCACGCATTTCCGTCTGTGCCTTTAGCGCACTGTCGGCAACATCTCTTAGTTGTGTCTTAGCTACATCAGCATCAATATCCAGCTGCTTCAGAGCCGCTTCAGACATCATTGTTATCGCGAATAACTGCTGACTTACTGCATCGTGTAAATCACGAGCTAACCGCTGCCTTTCTTCAATTACTGCAGCCTTATGTGACGACTTGGCAAAATCGGCTTTTTCATCAGCCATTCGCTGTAATGACTTCACCTGGTTCTGCAATTTTTCACCAAGTTCATTCATCTCATTACTAATTCTCGTTATCTCGTCACTTTCGTTAAAATAAACACGTGATTGATAGTTTCCATTCGCAAATTGGGTAATCAATACAGATAAATAATCCAAACGTTCTTTTATTTCGCCACTCGATTTAAACCCAGCATATACAGAAATAATAAGACCCACTAAAACATATAGCAAAATAAAAACAAAAACACTCAATGCTGACAGCCATTCGGGCCCAACCAAAACATGTATCGACAACAATACAGACAATAGAATAACCGTTGTTAGAAATACCGCATATAAGTGGGAACGAATGTACATATAACGGATACTGCTAAGCTTTTTCATCATTTATACGTCCCCCTCAAACTGTAACAACTCGAACAGATCCAGCCTTCAAATCAATCATAATATCTAATTTTCGTACCGCTGTGTCATAATCAGCAGTTTCGTGCATAAGACTTCTGTTTATCCCTTCTGCTGTTCTCCCAACTACTTCAATATCCCCCGCCTTCACAGTTGCATCGACGCGAAACTCAATATTCTCAGGTATCAAAATATGAACATCGCCAGCCAATGAGTTAATGGTAATCGGAATTTCTTTTTCAGGAATAAATGCTTTGGAAAAATCAAGATAAAAATCTCCGGCCATACTTTTAAGATTCATCGGCTCTACTTTCCAGTTCGGCTGATTATACTCATGTTCGCCAATTGAGAAAAAACTGCTATCATAACTGCCTTTTATTTTACTTTTTTTTGCCCCATTTTCCGATTTGCCACTGCCCTTGTTTCGACTTTTAGACTTACCAATAAACGAAAATCCTATATAAACAATCAGCAACGGCCATAGTTTATAAACATCATTAAAGGTAAATTCAATCACTTCAAAGCGATCAAACAGCAACAATGAACCAAATATAAAGAAAAATGATCCAAATACCCAGCTTCCTCCATTATACCTTATTTTATCAAGCATCCACTTTATACCAAATATAATAAAGAGAATTGGATAAATATAAATCCATGCATTATCCATATTAAAATCAATAATTCCTATATTTGCCAAAACCAGTGCTGCACCTACTAAAATAAGTGTTATTGCTATAAAGGACCTAAAAAAATTACCTCTCAATTATCACACCTCTTCCCCCATTTGATAGCTTAGAATTGTTTTATTTCTTAAATTGTATCCTCCAATTAAAACAATTATCGCTCCACTTATAATGATGATTGTCTGAATTTCTACATTTACAGCAATTAATAGTGATGTCACCACGTATGAAATTGGAACCAGACCAGTAGCCGCTGTAACGAGAAAACTCATCATTCTGCCAAGCATCTTTTTTCTGTTGTTTGTTGAAGCATTGTAAATAGCGGAATATTTATCAATTGTGTTAAAAAAGCCATAACCATAACAGTTCCAACCGTCAAATACAGATAATTTGATATACCTGTAATGGTGTAAATTATACCTAGTAAAATGAGACTGATAATTAGCACCAGTCCGGGTTTTTTCAGTTTTTTAGCTGCCAGGTAAATTGCACCTGCCAGGGCTCCAGTACCCATCGCTGTTTGGACCATTGCAAGACTGACCGCATCACCATTAAAAACATCTTTTACGATAATTGGCATCCCTATCGAAAATGGACCCGAAAAGAAAAAATTAATAAAGACTGCTACACAAACTATTGAAATGATAAGGTTATTTTGGCGTGCATACCGAAACCCTTCTACTAAATCCTGTAGCGGTGTCGCTTTTTCCAAATCACTTTTGTCCGTTGATACTTTTATAAAAAGGACTGCAATGGAGGAAAGCAGAAGCATTCCAAATGCTACCAAAAACACACCTTCAAATCCTAATAATGCAATCATGCTGCCACCAAGAGCAGGTCCAAGAATCGGACTTATCTGCATGGTCATTTGCATAAACGAATTGCCACGCTGCAATTGGTCATTTTCCAGTATTGTTGGTGTTAATGAATTAAGTGCAGGGTAGCTGAATGCATCTGATATCCCGAATAATGCCGCCAGGGCAATCAGATGATAAGCATTCACAACATCAGACCATATCAGAAAAATTAATATCAAAATCAAAACTGCTCGTGAAATATCAGATAAAAATAATATGGTTCGTTTATTAAAACGATCAGCAACTATTCCTCCTACGACAAGCAATAACAAACGCGGAATTGCTGCTGCAAAGAATAACATGCTTAGAAAATTTGGCATTCGCCAAGCCTTATTGGCGAGTGCCTTAGTTGCACTTATGCAGTAAGAGAGGATTTATACTTTCTTAACTGCCAAAGAAAAAACGATTGTCGCTTAGCGATAACATTAGCCATTCTGCACCAATCAAATAAACAAAATATCCTGGTGAAGAAAATATTGCCGCAATAAACAGAAACAAAAAATTACGGTTCTTAAAAACTGGAATTTTTTCCTGAGTTACCTGATTGTGTGAAACAGCGTCCATTATAAAAGCTCCCTCCGATTTAACCTACCTCTATTTTACTAAGTAGTATTTCGGAAGGTAATGGTCTCTGGAATGTTTTTGCCTCCGTCTTAAGACTGACCCTTGAACCTGTGCTTGTTTAACATCTCGTATAAATAAATTAATCCCACTAAAAAAATAAATCCAAAAATAAACCCGGCAAGAACATCCGTTAAATAATGTACATTTATTATATATCTGCTTATCCCGATAAGAAAAATAAGCAACGCAAAGAGAATTTGGACCATAATATTAGCTTTAGTAGAAGAAATGCTCCTGGCAATAAAGTAAGAAAGCAGTCCATAACAGACCATCGATATCATTGCATGTCCAGATGGAAAGCTGTATCCCTCTGCATTTGCAGCCACCAGGATACTTGGCCGTTCCCTTTCAACAAGACCCTTAATAAGTATGTTCAATCCATGACTAGTCAATGTTCCGAGTCCAAAAATCAGGCCGGGTAGCCAATCCCGAAACGCCCACCATAGTACGAGTGTAAAAAGAATAGTAAATGGTACTAAAAATTCTTCCGATCCCAGTTCAGTTGTCCACCGGAAAAACGTATAAACATTCGTATCAGCAAGATTCCCAACAAGTTCACGGGTCCAGCGATCTGTATAAAGGACTTGTCCACTAACGATACGCGAAATCCAAAATACTATAGTTATCAGCACAATAGTGAGTAAAAATAAAATAATATAATTACGTTTTTTCAACACGTCCATACCTCCTAACACTATAATACCTCATTTAACGTTTTAAAAAAATGGAACAGGGAAATGTAATTATATAGATAAAAATCATATGAAAGGTTGCGATATGCTATGAATAAAGATTTACAAAATTTAATTGATGGTCTAAATGAAGACCTTGCAAATGAATATGGAGCAGCTATCCAATATACGTATAGTGCTTCGGTTGTTTCTGGGCTGTATCGATCTGCATTGAAACCATTTTTCGAATCGGAAATTACCGATGAAATGGGTCATGCACTATACTTATCAGAAAAAATCAGCACACTAGGCGGGACACCAACAACGAAGTCAGCAAATATCCCGCAGCCTACTGAAGTAAAAGACTTATTAGAAGCAACACTTAATTCAGAAAAAGATACAATCGAACGCTATGAACAACGCAAAAAACAGGCCGATGAATTAGGCTATACTGAGCTCGTTGTCAAACTCGAAGACATGATAGCTGATGAAACACATCACAAAGAAGAAATAGAACGATTATTGAAAGACCCAAGATTTTCATCATAATTTAAAAAGGTTGTCTCATGAGGCAACCTTTTTTATTTTCACATGTAACCAGCTGAGGATCGCACTCCTTTAAAGGTTCCTGCGTTCAATCTGGAGATTGTTAGCTCTCCTTCTGTTGATTCACCCTCTCCTTCTGTTGATTCACCCTCTCCTTCTGTTGATTCAACCCCTCTTTCTGTTGATTCACCCGCTCCTTCTGTTGATTCACGCTCTTCTTCTGGCGATTTACACCCTCCTTCTGTTGATTCACCCGCTCCTTCTGTTGATTCACCCCCTTCTTCTGTTGACTCACCCCCTCTTTCTGTTGATTCTCGCTCTCCTTCTGTTGATTCAACCACCCTTCTGCCGATTCACACCCTCCTTCTGGCGATTCACCCGCTCCTTCTGGCGATTCACACCCTCCTTCTGTTGATTCACCCGCTCCTTCTACGGATTCACCCGCCCATTTCTCCCGATGCCCCCTTCATCTGCACATTCTTAACAATGCTATTCAACCTGCTCCTAAAAATGTTATAATAATTAGAAAATATAAGAGGAGTTTTTATTTTGCTAAACGAAATACATAAACAGCTTGAGGCACTTTATCCGGAGATGGTTGAAATTCGTCGTTATCTGCATCAGTATCCGGAACTTTCTTTTCATGAAACAAAAACAGCACAATATATTGCGGACTTCTATGAAAAATTAGGAATCCCCTACCAGCCGAACGTTGGCGGAAATGGTGTCATTGCAACATTAAAAGGTGGTAAGCCTGGCAAAACTGTTGCATTACGAGCAGACTTTGATGCACTGCCAATACAGGATGAGAAAGATGTTCCTTATAAGTCAAAGGTAGATGGCGTGATGCATGCGTGCGGGCACGATGGACACACTGCAACATTGCTCATGCTCGCAAAAACAATGAAGTCCTTTCAGGAGGATTTACCCGGAACAATCGTCTTCCTGCATCAGCATGCTGAAGAGTATGCACCAGGCGGGGCTAAACCAATTGTTGAATCTGGTGCAATTGATCATGTTGATGCAGTATTTGGAACTCATCTTTGGGCCACTACTCCATTCGGTGTGCTGCAAACGACCAAAGATGTATTTATGGCGGGGACTGACCGCTTCACAATAACAATCCATGGTCAAGGCGGTCATGGCGCATATCCACATGAAACGAAAGATGCTATTGTAATTGGTTCACAAGTGATAACACAGCTTCAGCAAATCGTAAGCAGACGATTAGATCCACTGGAAACAGCAGTGCTAACGATCGGTGTATTTGAAGCAGGTACGACGTTTAATGTTATTGCGGATAAAGCAAAGATAGTTGGTACAGTACGTTTTTTAAACACAGCTGTCCAAGAGCAAGTCATCGAAGAAATGGAAAAAGTAATCAAAGGTGTGTGTGTGGCAAGTGATGCCTCCTACTCATTTGATTATGTAAAAGGTTACCCGCCACTAGTTAACCATGCAGAGGAAGCTGAACTTGTCTTGAATGCTGGTAAAAAAATAAAGGAAATTCATAATGCTGAGGAAGTGTTGCCTGTAATGGGTGGCGAGGACTTTGCATATTATACAATGAAAAAGCCTGGTGCTTACTTTTTTACAGGGGCTCAAAAAGAAGGCAATGAATTCCCGCATCATCATCCAAAATTTGATATTGAAGAACGCGCATTACCAGTAGCAGCCAAGACATTAATTCAAGCTTACTTTGATTATCAAGAGAAATAAGAAATACCCTTCAGCAATTGAAGGGTATTTCCTATTTCATCTTCTTTTTTACATAACCATTTATAAATAAATAATTAAATATTGTCCCCACAACCAAAACAGCCAGTACTCCAACAACCTCGCCCATCCCTAAAAATAACAGAGCGAAAATTATAGTTTGAATAATTGTTAATTGAAAAAGCAATTTTACCAATGACCTTTGGCGAACCTCCAAATCGACAGGGTACAAATCCAGCCACATAATTGTTCGATGATGTTGGTAAAGTGTCATCATCTGGAAACTGCTCATATATAAGAATAACAATGCAAAGATTAATTTCATCCATATATTTGGTACATAGTAAATAAATAATCCACCAATAACGATTAATCGAATATACATCCCCAGGTAATCACCACTACGGATAAAGGTAATCCGATACAAATAATCAAATGTATTTTTGTTGGCAAATGGCACCTTATTAATAAGCGATACGAGCCAATGTCTGTTTTTAACTTGATTTCTCAAATGAGGGACATCGGTAAACATATTTGCCAGCCGGTAAAAAGAATGCATACGATTACGATCTTTTTCAACTAATAAATCCCACACAATACCCGCTTGTTTTCTTGATACATTTAAATCATACAAAAACACAAGCATAAATAATAAAGTACTAATACCCGCTAACAGCATCTCACCTTGAATAATAAAATAAAATACAGCCACATTTAATAAGCTTCGAACAGCTAAGTCAACATAGCGGCTTCCTGGTTCACGTACTTTAAGCATCCACCAGTTCGCCATCAGGTTCCATCCTTTGAATACAAGGACAACAAGCAACGTTAAGAAATAGACATTTCCCGCACGGTCTGGATATGTAGCAAAATATAACGGACCAAAGATAGCTCCCGCGAGTAGGATAAGGTACAGCTGAATAACAAAGCTATACACAATTCCATTCCGAAAGTAAGGTCCCATTTTATTTTCAGCAGTTATTAAGAAAACTAAATCTGGCTCTTTTAGCAGTGTTCGCACTGGACTGTAACTGACAAGCAGCCCAAATACAACACCGATAATAATTGCTGTTGGGAAGTTTTTCGGAAGCTCTGTTAACCATTGCTGGTAATAATAGGCTAGGGCCGAAACAAAAAATAGCATTGCAAAAGCAATATGCCCATTAAAAATATAACGTAAATAACGGCTTGTCTCCTTAAGATGTGCCGCGAACCGTTTCTTGAAAAAATCATGTGAATCAAACATGGCTATCTTCCTTTGTTAATTCCACATATAAATCATCAAGAGTTGAAGAAGGCATGTTGAATTTTTGCCTCAGCTCGTCCAACGTGCCAATTGCTCGGATCTCTCCGTCATGCAAAATAACAAACCGGTCACAATAGCGCTCTGCCGTCGCAAGAATATGTGTTGACATCAAAACGCCTGAACCATTTGCTTTCATCTTGTCCATTAATTGCAAATAGGATTTAATCCCAAGTGGATCCAGCCCAACAAACGGCTCATCAACAATATATAATGGCGGTTCAATCAGGAAAGCGCACATTATCATTACTTTTTGGCGCATCCCTTTTGAAAAATGAACCGGAAACCATTTTAACTTCTTTTCCATTCGAAATTCATTCAGCAATGGAGGCAATCTTTTTTCAAAAACATCCTCAGGTATATTATAAGCCATTGCAGTAAGCTGCAAATGTTCATACAGTGTTAATTCATCATAGAGTATCGGCATTTCCGGTATATAGGCCATTTGATTCCGGTAAGTTGTTCTGTTTTCCTGAAACGTTTTACCATTGACAGCAACCGTTCCTTTTTTAGCATGCATTAAGCCGATAACATGTTTAATTGTAGTACTCTTACCAGCACCATTTAAGCCAATGAGCCCAACAATTTCACCTGGGAAAACATTAAAAGAAATGCCTTTCAGTACGTTTTTGTGTGTATAACCACCATACAGATTATCAATATGTAACAAAGGTTCCACGAGTTTTCCTCCTAGTATTCACTTAGCTAGAATTTTACCATTTTTAGCGGGTAAAGCCAAAACAAACTCTTCATCACGTTTCGACAAAAAGTTTGGTATAAAATCACTGAATCCGTCCAAACTAACAAATGAAGTCATGAGGATCTAACACATCATAAAATTTCGTATTGCACACAAATGAGGTGTTTGTGAAAGGTAATTCTGTGATTGACAACAATCATAAAATTCCGTTTAAAACACAAATGAGGTGTTTGTGATCGATAATTCTGTGATTGACAATCTAATGAAATAAACCCTTTTGCCAGGACTTCTCAATTACTTGAGATGCTGACAAAAAGGTTTTTGTAATCACGTTAAGTAGCAACATGCGATTTAACATTAATTACAAAGTCCCCAACGTTAGAGTGTATAGCATCCTCATACTTCTTAAAGCAGGCAGGTCCATTAGCTTGGGCCTGACCTGTTTATTTAATTGCAATAGCTTTACATTACACCCCATTCCTATATACAATAAAGTAAAATGATATTAGGAGTGATTTGTGTGCCACATGAAGATTGTATTTTCTGTAAAATTTTAAACGGAGATATTCCCTCAGCAAAAGTATATGAAGATGATTATGTCTATGCATTTCTCGACATTAGCCAGGTAACTAAAGGACATACGCTCGTAATACCAAAGACACATACCAAGAATATTTATGAGACACCACCAGAGGTTGCAAGTTCGCTCTTTGCAAGAATCCCAACAATTGCAAACGCAATTAAAAAAGCATATCAGCCAATCGGAATGAATCTTTTAAATAATAATGAAAAACCTGCAGATCAATCAGTGTTCCATTTACATATTCATATCATACCGCGCTATGGTGACAATGACGGATTTTCATCAAAATGGGTAACACATGAAAATGATTACACTACAGAAGATTTGCAACAAATTGCAAATAAAATAGGTGATGAAGTCTAGGTGTATTTTGAATAAATCAGAAAATTAATACTTTTTATTTTGCCTATTGTTTGGTATAATAAGATTGAATTACTCATCGAATAACATCTTGGTATTAGCAACTTACTTTAAAAGCATTTCTCATTTAACGTGATGTATTGATCCTCTGGCATTACTTGTCAGAGGATTTATTAGAAAAACCTTGGCAATCGCCCAGCTTATATGCCAAAAGTCATCATCTTAATCTTTTTTATTTGAAAATAACTGTTACATATTTGAAAAAACACGTTTCATAGTAACCCCAAAAAAGGAAAAGATATAACAAGTGTTGAAAGGAGCGTATTCTCTATGGCAAACGGAAAATCATTAATTCTCGGAATTATGGTTGGTGGGACGGTGAGTGCTGCCGCAACTTTACTGAGTACACCTTCATCAGGAAGAGACTTTCGCTATCGCGCCAAAGAACAAAGCATGGAATGGAAAAGTATGCTTGAAAATATTAAACTTGACGGTCTGCGCCTGAAAAAGCAAATCTCGGAAACTTCAAAAGAAGGTGCAGCTCTAATCAAAGAACTGACGCAAGAAATGAAAAGTTCTGTTCAGGAGTGGAAAGGAACAGTTGAACCACATCAGGAGAATATCCATGAATATTTAGAACAAATTGAATCAAGCTTAAGAGATCTGGAAACTAAACTAATAAAAGAGTAAACTATAGCCGAAAAATAAGAATGTAAAGGGAGTATTGAATTGCAAGTCAATTTGATGCTCTTTTTTGTTTTCCCCAAATTTTAATGGCATGTTATCACTTTCTTAAAAAAGGAACTCCCCAAACATATTGTTCTGTTTAACGATGCCTACTGGAGCTTGTTATTCCGCCTATTCGATATTTCTGTTACTAATTCTAATACATAATTTCATATAAAAAAGCAGTTCAATTAAGGGTACAAACTGTGTTATATACTCCGAAATTAAACCACTTTTTTATCAAATGCTTTTTTATTTTGCAGGTTTCAAATCTTTTATCGATTCGATATCCATGTATGATGGGACAACTAAGCCAATTTTAGCGCCTTTAAGATTTGGTCCAAGATCTTCAAATTGATCCGAGTACTTATCATAAAAATCTTTATGCGTTACTGGCATCCATGGTGCAAGTGAGGCATCACCATCACCATTTGCAATTGATTCAAACACAACTGCAACATCTACTGGTGTAACCGTGACTTCATAACCCAATTTCTCCATAACAGTTTTCATAACAAACGCAGAAGAACGTTCGGAGTCCCAAGGTGTTGATACAAGTTCAAACGTCTCTCCATCAACCTCTTCTACACCCTTTGTCCATTCGCTAACCTTATCCTGGTTATCTTCCACCCAGCGCTTCGCAACTGTTTCAATGTCGTCACCGGTTTCTTTTGATTCGTACATAATGCTCTCCATGTCTTTTACATCCCACTTAAATTGGTCAACCAATTTATAGGCATTTGGCTTATCTTCTTTCAAGCCTTGTCTAACAATCGTCTTGATTACTTCTTCCTCACCATAAATTCCTTTGGGATCATCCAAATACTTCATATCTGGGTATTTGGCAAATGTCCAATGTGGATTCCAGCCAGTAATAATAATTGGCTCTTCTTCTTTAACTGCCTTATCCAGTTCTGATGCCATCGCTGCAGTGGAAGATAAACTTACTTCCCATCCACTTAAGGAATCATACTTCTTAATTGCTTTCTCAGTTGTAACAGATATTCCTGCTCCAGGCTCAATCCCGGTAATTGTATAGTCTACTGCTTCACTATAATTAGTTTTGCTCTCACTACCGGAATTTTCTTCGTTACTCTCTGCATTGTCCTCATTACCCCCGCCTGATCCACATCCAGCGGCAATAAGTAATAATAATAAACCAAAAATAAATGTATATTGTGTCCATCTATGGTGGTTTTTGATCACTTGATAACACTCTCCTTCTTTACATTAAAGACCGATACCATAATAGTATCGGCCTTTATTTTTTTAATTATTCTACTCCTGAAGTCCATTCATCTACTTTATCTTGATTTTCTTTAATCCATGTTGCTGCAGCTTCTTCAACAGGAGTACCGTTCTGAATTGAAAGCATTACACTTTCAATGTCAGCAGAACTCCACTTGAATGCATCAATTACTTTGTATGCATTTGGAAGATCTTCTTTAAGTCCTTTGCGAGCCATTGTTTCAATTGTTTCAGCATCCCCATAAACACCTTTTGGATCTTTTAAATATTTCAGGTCATATTTTTGGAACTTCCAGTGTGGAGACCAGCCAGTAACAATAATTTCTTCCTTATTTTCGATTGCTTCACCTAAAGCAGTAGCCATAGCACCACTTGATGATGTTTTAAGTTCCCAGTCACTCAAGTTTTCATATTTTTTAAGTGCTTCTTCTGTTGCTGCTACAACACCAGCACCAGGCTCAATACCAGTAATTGTTTTATCAGCCTGTGAATCAAGATCTGCTAGAGAATTAACATCCATATATTTTGGAACAACTGCTCCAATTTTAGCACCTTCAAGGTTAACACCTAACTCAACCATTTGATCAGCATACTCTTCATACTGCGTAGCGTGTGTTCCAGGTAACCATGCAGCTACCATTGCATCAGCTTCACCATTAGCAACAGCTTCCCACATAACTGTGTTATCTAGTGGTGTTAATGTAACATCATATCCAAGATTCTTTAGAACTTCGCCAAGAACGTGAGTAGATGCAACTTCTGTATCCCACTCAACGTAAGCAAGTTCTACTTCTTTACCTTCACCGACTTTGGCTGCATCGTCTGATCCGCCTTCACTTCCGGAATCTCCTGAACCGCCGTCTGAGCCACAGCCTGCGGCAAATAATGATAATGAAAGTCCGGCAGCAATACCGAGACGTTTCCAGTTAAGTTTAAACATAACTATAAATCTCCCCTTTTTCTAATTTTTTATATATGGAAACTCTTCGTTAAGAAAAGATACCAACTTAATCACTCTTCGAATTCACTGTTTGTGTGAATCGGTCAATAATAATTGCAAGTATTACAATTCCAACACCTGCAACAAATCCTGTCCCAACTTGTGCACGTTGCAGTGATGACAGAACTTCTCTTCCAAGTCCAGGCGCACCAATCATTGATGCGATAACTACCATTGATAAAGCTAGCATAACTGTCTGGTTAATACCAGCCATTATGGTTGCTCTTGCCATTGGTAATTCTACTTTCACTAATTTCTGTGATCCGGTACTACCGAATGCATCTGAAGCTTCAACCAATTCTTTGGAAACCTGACGGATACCTAAGTTGGTAAAACGTACTGTAGGTGGCGTCGCAAATATTAATGATGCAAATATACCTGGCACCATCCCAATACCAAAGAATGCAACAGCCGGTATTAAATATACAAAGGCTGGCATTGTTTGCATAAAGTCAAGAATTGGCGTGATAATCGCTTCAGCTGTTCTACTCTTAGACATTAGAATACCAAAAGGTACACCAATTATTACTGAGAGAATACTGGATATTAATACAAGCGTAAATGTATTCATCAATTGTTCCCACAGCCCCTGATTGTAAATAAACCACAATCCAACAATACTAAACGCTGTCAATCCAAGTTTCTTTCCAGATAGGAAAAAGGCTAGTATTGCAACAATCAGAATAATAATTACCGGTGGAACCAGCATCAGCGTTTCTGCTGACCATTCCATAAATACTCCAAAGTTTTCTTTAACGGGATCAAATAGAAACGCAAACCAATCTGTCAGTTTATTAGTAAACCATTCTGTTCCCTTCGCTACCGGTATTTTCGGTACAAAATCCAATATGTTATTAAGCATCTTCCAAATTCACCTCGCCATCTCCAGCAAGTGCAGCTATAACTGCTCCACGGACAACAATTCCAACAAGCTTTTCGTTTTCAACGACTGCAACAGGAACTGGTGAGTCATGAATAACATTAAAAATTTCATTCATAGAAGTTTCTTTATCTACTTTTTCAATACCTGTACGTAATATTTCCTTAATATCCCGCACCTCATTCTTTCTTGCTTCAGATGCATCATCAGCGGTTACATACCCCATTAGATTACGTTTGCCATCAACCACTAAGATACTTGACAGACCTTCTTCACGCATACGTTCTAATGCAACGCGCGGACCATGTTTCTCTATGTTTATGGTTTCTGGACGTTTCATAATATGCTGTGCAGTTAATACTTTCGAACGATCAACATCTTCAACAAACTTCTCTACATAATCATTTGCTGGATTAACTAGAATTTCTTCTGGCGTTCCAATTTGAACGATGGAACCATCTTTCATTAATGCAATACGGTCTCCTAATCTTAATGCTTCATCTAAGTCATGTGTGATAAATAAAATTGTTTTCTTCATACTTTCCTGCAGGTCAATAAGTTCATCCTGCATTTCTTTACGAATAAGGGGATCCAAAGCTGAAAAAGCTTCATCCATTAATAGAACTTCAGGATCATTAGCAAGTGCACGTGCCAATCCGACACGCTGTTGCATACCACCTGATAACTGACCTGGAGTCTGATGGATATACCCTCCTAATCCTACCATTTCCAATGCTTCCTGTGCCTTTTTCTTTCTTTTCTCTGCAGGAACATTTTGTATTTCCAAACCAAATTCTGCGTTTTCCAAAATGGTTTTATGTGGAAACAGCGCAAAGCGTTGGAAAACCATACTTAATTTTTCTCTGCGAATTTTGCGCAAAGATTTTTTATCCATAGTAGCCAGATCATCGCCATCGATTAGAACACTGCCTTCAGTAGGTTCAATTAGGCGATTAACCAACCGTACTAAAGTTGATTTACCACTACCTGATAATCCCATAATGACAAATATTTCGCCTTCTTCTACTGAAAAAGTAGCGCGATTAACCCCAACTGTATTACCTGTTTGTTCCAAAATCTTTTCTTTTGAAACTCCTTCATCCAATAACTTTAAAGCTTGTTTAGGATTTCTGCCAAACACTTTTGATAAGCCTTTAACATCAATTACCGGCACATCATTCACCTCTCTCTTTTAAATAATACCTGTTAATGCAAAACCAGGAATTTAGTAATACTACTTTTTTCTTATTTTTTTCACACACATGTATTTTATGAAACTGATTTCTAAAATTTTTAGATCCGAACAGCATCACTCACTTTTAACACTATATATTTATTACAGCTATATTTCAAACATAAAGTACCATTAATTTTGTATGTATTTTTCGTACAGTTTATTCTGTATAAAGTTTTGCGCGTTCATTCTTAAAATTCCTCCTATTTGCTCCTTTTTACTATTGTATCTCTTGTTTTAAATAAAATTCACTTTAGTGTAATCTTTATGTAGCAGTGCGCTGGGGGGATTTTATGTTAGAACCAACATCGGAAAAAATAACAAATAAAATATTGATAGAATTCGCCAAAACAATCGAAATGTTTGGCTTAACTCCATTGGAATCAAGACTATTTGCTTATATGTACTTAACTGAAAAACCAATGACCCTGGATGATATGAGTGATGCATTAGGTAAAAGTAAGACCTCTATGAGCACAAGTATACGAAGTTTATCCGATTCAAATCTTGTAACCCGTGTGTGGAAAAAAGGGGTGCGAAAGGATTTATATGTAGCCAATAATGAGCTTTTTAAAAATTTTATGAGTTTCTATGTAAATAAATGGTTCGATGCGGTTAATCACCAAAAAGATTCCCTTGAGGTCATACGTGAAAAACTTGATCATCATGGTATGGATCAAGGTCATGACACATACGTAAAGTTATTAAAGATCATAAATTTTCACAAACAGGTTGAGTCATCGTTCCGGAACATGAGACAGAGTTAATACGTTATCCTCTATTTTCATCTTCCGTTAATACCTTTACAAATTCATTTATCAAAGAAGGATAATATCCTTCTTTTTTTAATGCATATATCGTTTCATTCGGGTACAGCTTTTCATTCAGCATACCTGCAAAATGAACCAATAAACCAGTATAATCCAAGAAGCCTTCTTCTTTTTGGTCCTCTAATAGGCTGTTAAGCCCTTCCAAAAGACTCATTAACTCCTCAAATTCTGTCCGAGATATATTTTTTTCAATGAGTAACTTAATTAACGGAAACTCCTCCATATTAATAACGTTAGCTAGTAAACAAAGATGAAAGGTCGTAGATTCATTTCGGTCTGAATATTTCAATGAGATTGACCTCCCAGACAAATTATTTTAACGCTTTAATCCATTGTCATATCAGTCTTCAAAAGACTTTTAAAAAAAGGCTTATTTTTTTACCAAAAAACTATTGATTTTTCCGATGAAACGTACTATTATGCTTGAAGGATTAGTCATGCATTTTGCGAATTATATTATTGGAGGGATCAAAAATGAATTGCTGGAAAACTATTAATTTTAATAAAGACTATGGAATAAATAGGTTATATCTTCTATCATTTTTGATTGGCCTTGTATCATTCGTATTTCTGTATGTACCATTTTCAATTATACATGGTGCAGTTAATTTGAACGAATTTGGGGTTGTGCCATTAATAATAGCAATATTCTTTTTGCCAACTGTTCATTCGCTCATGCATATCTTACCATTAATTATGATGTATAAACGAGTAAGATTGACCTATAAACGAAAGAATTTATTCTTTCCTATTATTAATTATTATACAAAAAAACCATTAACTAAAAAAGTTTCTTTACTAGTTGCAATTGCACCGACATTATTTCTTACGATACCAGCTGGATTGGCAACTTATATGTTTGTAAACTATTATGTTTATTTTCTATTATTTACTTCATTCCACATTGCAATGACTTTTACCGACTTTTTATATTTAATTAATATTTCTAAAGCTCCAAAACGATCCTATGTTGAAAACAGCAATGATGAGTTTGCCATTTTAGTGAAAACAAAAAATTAAATATGACTGGGATCTGACATAATACATCAGATCCCTTTTTTTGCTATAAAAACTATTAAAGTGTAATTCTTAATATAAATATGCCTTAGAAGCATTTATGCAGTAAGTTTTTATGCTCTCTTTACTGCGAAGAAATGAACAATTTAATACTGTTCATGAAGACGATATTTTGATACAGTATTAAATATGAATTATGTGTATGTTGTATGTTTGTTAAGGGGGTTTTTCGTATGAGTATTCTTTTTCCTGTTTATGCAGTATTTATATTATTGATTTTTAATTCTCTAACACATCAATTCTGCATGAAAATGGAAATGAAAGAAAGAAAGCAATCCACAGTATTCCGTGTCATTAATATCATGGTTCTCGTATTGCTAATAACTTCTTACGTAAAAGTGTTGAATGTAGTAACTTAAATATAAATAATCTCTACCTATTCTTTTAGAAAAAAAAATGTTATATTAATGCAATAGTTGAAAAAATTATTGAACAAATTGACTAGGAGTGTTCACACATGAAAAAAATAGCAATCGCTGTCACACTTTCAGCCAGTGTTCTGGGCTTAGCTGCATGTAATGCGGATGACAGTTCAAAAGTAGTAGCAGAATCAAGTGCCGGAAACGTAACAAAAGAAGAGTTTTATCAGGAATTAAAAAATAGCTATGGTGCAAGTGTACTGCAGCAACTGGTAACAGAAGAAGTACTAAGTAATAAATACGATGTAACCAAAAAAGAAGTTGATAAAGAGCTTCAAAGTGTTAAAGATCAATTAGGTGACAGGTTTCAACAGGCAATACAGCAGCAAGGTTTTAAAGATGAAGAAGCCTTTCGCAAGATGCTTCGCCTCAGCCTTCTTCAGGAAGCAGCTGTAGCAGAAGATATCGAAATTACAGAAAAAGAACTTAAAGAACAATACGAACGTAAGAAAACAGAAGTACAAGCACAGCATATTTTAGTAAAAGATAAAAAAACAGCCAAAGAAGTTAAGAAGAAGTTAGATAATGGCGCCGATTTCGCCAAATTGGCCAAAGAGTATTCAACTGATAAATCTAATGCCGGAGATGGCGGGAAACTTGGATACTTCTCAACCGGTAAAATGGTACCAGCATTTGAAGACGCCGCCTACAGTTTGGATGTTGGTGAAATAAGTGATCCGGTCAAAACCCAACATGGCTTCCACATTATTAAAGTGACGGACAAGCGTGAAAAAGAAAAAGATATCGGTTCATTTGAAGAAAATAAAAAGGATATTCGCCGCAGTATCTTAAATCAGCGTATGGATCCGCAGAAAGCTAGAGAAAAAATTAATAAATTAATTGAGGATGCTAACGTTGATATTAAAGTAGAGGGATTAGAGGATATCCTTAAACAACCAAAGACAAACAAAGCTCAAGGATAAAGCAAAAACGGCTAGTCCATCATTGAATGGACTAGCCGTTCTTTTTATTGGGATACATGTTGCTCCCTCTCCTGTTTATGTTTACGCTCTTCTTCCATGCGTTCCATGTAGACCTTGCCTTCACGCTCAATAAATTGGTGTTCCAATTGTTTTTCAGCACGTATTGCCCTAAAAGCCATATAGCCACTAAGAAAAATAAAAATAATCATCATAAAAACCCACCAAGGTACTCCAACTATCAAGATTAGCCCCCCTTGTCCATCATCTACCACATGTATATGAACAAAGAACTGAAAAAATAACCTATTTTCTCCAAAGGGTTCCGTTATCTATCACAAAATACGAATTTACAAGATAAAAATGTATTCATGTCATGTAATCCTTATTCCTCTATCAATTATTATAATACTAAGCGTATTAAGCAAAAATTGGCAGGCATGAGTCCGGTTCAGTACCGCATTCACACCAGCCAATTAGCTGCTTAATATAAAACTCTAACTTTTGGGGGTCACATCAAAATTGATGGTCATTTTTCAATGTTTATGATAGGAAAAGAAACCCGTTATGTTCCTTTAGTTCTCCTCGAAAAGTGGTTTATAAAATGCTCTATTATCCATTGCAAACATTCGCTCAGTAAATTCTCCAGGTTTAACTTTATCCAGTGAGCGATTTAGCATATTCATTTTTGCGTCTATCAAATCAATTAAATGCAATAGCTCAGCTTCTCGAACTAATGGAGGTTTAGGACTTCCCCACTCTGCCTTTCCGTGATGAGACAATACCAGGTGCTGTAAGATTAAGACTTCTTCACCTTCAATTTGCAGTTCCTTTGCTATATGCCCTATTTCCTCAACCATCATTGGTATATGCCCCAATAATTTTCCTTCAATTGTATAGGATGTGGTAACAACACCGGATAATTCTTTAAGTTTACCAAGATCATGTAATATAATGCCCGCGTACAGTAAATCTTTGTTTAATTCCGGATATAATTTATGGAGCTCTTTTGCTAATGCAAGCATACTTACAATATGATGTGCTAAACCTGACACATATTCATGGTGGTTTTTACTTGCTGCAGGATAGGTTAATAGTGCCTCCTGATATTTTTTTATAAAAGCGCGAACGATACGTTGCATAGACGGATTTTTCATTTCAAAAATGGTTTCCGTTAATTTTTCCATAAGAATTTCTTTGTCTACTGGAGCTTTTGCGATAAAGTCAGATACTTGTACGCCATCAGTTGATTGTGCTGGCCGGATGGATGTAATTTTTAATTGTGCCTTTCCTCGAAACTGGTTGATTTCCCCAGTAAGTTTAACAATCTGTTCTGGTACAAAAATTTCCTCATCTTCTTTATTGGTATCCCAAAGCTTTGCTTCTATTTCCCCCGTTGTATCACGTAAAATTAACGTAAGAAACGGTTTACCGTTACTTGTAACTCCACGTGAGGATTCTTTTATTAAAATGAAATTATCAAAAGAATCACCAATACTAAAATTTCCTATTCCGTTCTTCATAATAATCCTCCCCCGTAGACCAAAAGAGACCGACAAAGGCGCTACAAGGTGTCACGCCGCTTTTATGTCCATCTCTTTTTGGTGTTTTTTATTTAGGATTCCGATAGCTGTACGCCTTTTATAAACATAGCAACAATTTATTTGGAAAACAGCCTTTATTTATCATTTTTTGGAATGTACTCAAATATCTTCCCTGATTCTATCAACTGTATAACTTGCATTAGCCACTCATAATAATTACGTGCATAGTGAAGCCGGTCAATATCCTGATGAATCTTTCGCTTTAAATCCTCATCATCTGTTTTTTCTAGAATATTATTCAGTTCTGATACAGTTTCGTCAGCTTCTTCAATATTTGTTTCTGTATGATGGCGCCAGCGATTTCCGAATAATGATGTGAACGACTTATACCAGTCTTCTTCTGATTGGTATAAATCTTTTCGTATCCCTTTTTTAAAGGTGGATTCAACCATCTTCATATCAGATAATGCACGAACACCTGTGGACATACTTGTTTTACTCATTACTAATGCCTCGCGCATATCATCCAATGTCATTGGCTGATTGGAAAAATATAAGACACCATATAAACGCCCTACAGAGGAAGTAATTCCATACAGATTCATGTTTCTGGCAATTACCTGAATAAATTTTTCAATTGTCTCTTCATATTTTTCTACGTCGTTTGGTGTGTTTTCATTAGGCAATGGATTTCCCTCCAACTGCATTATTCGTCCATAAATAATGTCAAATTCTGACTCAGTTATCTGAAAATAGTTTATCATTAATAACTAATTTATGCGAACAGAATTTTTCAACTTAATCACATTTGTATTCGCTGTTAGATCCATAACATCTCTCTTACATGTAAACAAAATAATTTGCTGGTTTGTGGCAACGTCAGACAGCATCTCTATTATCCGTTTCGTACGGTCCATGTCAAAGTGAACAAAAGCATCATCAATTATAAATGGCAAACGATGCTTTTCACTCATAACATCACTTATACCCAAACGCAATGCAACATACAACTGATCAATGGTCCCTTGTGATAATTCTTGAGCTTCATAGCGTATGCCATCAAGAGATTCTACCTGAAATGGCCTATTGGCTTCTGGTGCATAAATATGTTTATATTTGTTTGCTGTTAATACTTTAAAATACGCTCTTGTCTTTTCAATTACAACTCCCATATACTTATCACGGTAATTTCGCTTTGCTTCAATTAATATTTCTTTAGCAGTTTTATAAACAGACCATTCTTCTGCTAATTTCTCTAATTGTTCCTGCTCCATGTTATACCGATGCAATACTTCTGAATGCGATTCAGAGGACTCCATATTTGAAAGGTCTGCATCAATATCTGCACGTTCCTGACGCATCCGGTCTATTTCATTTTCGAGTATGTCTATCTGTTCACTAATTTGTTCATGGGATACTTCAAGTTCACTTTCCTGAATATCCTTTTGTTCTAACAACGCTTGATATTCTTCTTTACTGGGCAGAATTCGTGCAATTTGTTCAGTTAAGTGTACAAGTTCTGCTTGATGTTTTTGCTTTTCTTCCAGTTGTTTTGCCAGTTTTAAAAACTCATCTTCTGTTTCTGTCCCGGCAAAAGAAATTAAACCGGCAATTTCCTGTTCATAAATGTGCATTTTTTGTTTCATTTCTCGCTGTTCATCACTATTTTCAGTAATCCAAGTTTCATATTGTTTTAATAATCCTACTGTATTTTGATGGT
Source organism: Virgibacillus sp. JSM 102003 (assembly GCF_041949995.1). NCBI lineage: Bacteria > Bacillati > Bacillota > Bacilli > Caryophanales > Bacillaceae > Virgibacillus > Virgibacillus sp. JSM 102003. The sequence goes on along the minus strand of NZ_JBHFQH010000002.1, from coordinate 270,456 downwards.
CAGTCAACAGATTCTCTATTTCCTCAAGTTTTTCTTCAACGGTTTTGTTCGTCTCCCAATTCCTTTTCTGATAAAAAGCAGAAAGCTGTTGATGAAAATTGTTCATTTCTTTCTCTATTGCATCGTATTGGCTTCTTAATTGTCTTTTGTCACGATCAAGGTTTATTAACTTTTTCAATGTATGAAAGAATTCAGGCCAATACATTATCTCGATTTGCTTCAGGAACGGATATTTCTCATGCTGTGAAATTACCATTTTATTGATACGTTCTTTCTTTTGTTGTAAGCCATTCTTTTTTTCTTCCCATTGCAACAACTCAATATCAATTGACCGTAATCGGTCTCTTAGAGAAGCTAACTCGTTTTTCCTTTGATCATTTACTTCAAGTAATTGTTCCGCCTCCAACTTTTCCTCATCTGTTACCTGGCCGGAAATCACTTCCTTATTCTGCAGCATACTTTCCATTTCACGCATTGACTTCCTGCTAACGAGCTGCTGCATAATCCCACCAGCAAGAATTAAAGCTGAAACACCGAATAAGGTTTGCTGCTCCTGAAAAATTGCTAAAAGAACCACAAGAAAAGCAATAACAACACTTCCTGCCAGCCAAAATTTTGCACGGTTTTCTTTTTTCTCCTTCACTTTCTTCCAGTTTTTCTGTTGTTCAATTGTCTCTTCTCTTGCTTTCTTTAAGTATTCCTGATGCTGATAATCATTGATTCGTTTTGTTAGCTCATTAATCTTATTCTCATGCAGAAGTGAATCAGTAATTTCCGATTGCTGGTTGATTAAATAATCCTGATTTTTCTTTAATTGCCTGTACTCGTCTTGTATATGTTCCTCTGTTAGTTTGAGCTGCTCCTTATCATTCTTAAGCTGATTCCACGCTTTTTCAACATGGAAGGGGAGGTTTATTTCGGTTAAATCCTCAGGTGAAATTCCAATATTTAATTGTTCCAACTCTGTCTCAATTTGTATATTCAGTTTCTTTATTGACTTATCTTGCTTATCTAGTTCCCTTTTATTCTCTATGTAATCTTGTTTTTGCCGGAAAATTGCTTCTGCATTTTCATATACAGAATGCTCATATGAACTGGTTAGAAGCATATCCTTCTTTTCTTTATATTTTGCCTGATTATCCTGCAATACGGATAATTCACTTTTTAACGGCAGTAATTTTTCCTTTAATGTTTCAAAGCGCTCGACTCCATTCTCTGGAAACTTTATCTCCTCTGGAAATGCAGTAAGGTGTTCCACCTCGCGTTGATACGCTTTCATACTTGGAAGGGCATGCTGTTTCTTCTCAACACGGATGAGATCCTCCTTGGCCCGTTTCAATTCTTCACGATACCTCTCAATAGTATTAGAAATAGTTGATACGTTTGATTTTTTATCCCGATACGTAGCTTCTGTTTCTTGGTAGGATTGTAAAGTAGCGAATAAGTCATCAAGGGTTTCCAATTGCTGATTAATTTCAGGTTTCTTCCCAAAAGGCTTAAATAGTTCACCAATCTTATTTTCCAGCTGCTTTTCAATTGCATAAATATTTTTAGAACCGGTTAATCCAACTCCAAGCAGCACTTCTCCAAGTTCATCTTCCTTCATATTTCGTATATTTATTAAATCAGCAGCAGAAAATGAAAAAATAGATTGAAACGTTGATTGTGTCATACCGTTCAACCGCCCCTGCAGCCAATCCTCTCCATAGGATTGACCATCTGCTGTAAAACATGCAGCTGCTCCGTTTTGTACACCATCAATCCGTTCAATCGTAAATTCACCATATTCAGCGTCAAATAACGTTAGTCTTCCCCCCATTTTACCGCTTGTTTTTGGCCGAAAATATGCCCGTTTTTTTGGAGGTAATCCGAATAGCATAAATAGTATAAAATGCTGTAACGTAGACTTCCCGGATTCATTCTCTCCATAAACGCAGACAAATGATTCATTTGAAAAGTCAATTGAGTCATCGACCCATTTTCCAAATCCATAAATGGTTGCATGTCTTATTTGCACATTAATCACCTCCATTTTTTAAAAGTTCATGGACAAGCATATGTTTCGCTTTACGTTTAATACGCATTTCTTCGTCATCATTCATTGTATCCATATACTTTCTCGCCTGTTTATGCTGGTACAATTCCTTTAAATACGGTTGGATCGATACCTCATCAAAATGGCGAATCACTTCTCCTGCAAAATGCTCTCCATGTGCAAGTTCATTATCTATCGAAAACAATCGTTCGATCTCGTAACGGAAAACATATTTCCAGTTTGCCTGATGGAGGGTTGTTTCATTTACGAGCTCAATAACTTCACCTATCATTTGTTCATCGTGCCAGTTTTGCAGATTAACCTGATTACTTTTTAATAGTAACTGAAGTAATTGTGGCCCCGAATCCTTTGTGTATTCATTTATTTCATTCTGAATTTTCGTTTCCAACTGATGAGGCTCATCACAATCAGAAACATCAATTGTTAAAACATTATATTGAAGGGACTGCAGCGGCAAAAATGTCATTGTTGTATCTGTTTCAGATAATACAACATGGTAGCAACCCTTTTCACCAGTCTCTTTACGGTTCCGTCCCTGTATATTTCCAGGGTAGACAATTGGAGGGGTCTCTTTTAATACTTCCCGCTGATGAATGTGGCCAAGAGCCCAATAATCAAAGTTTTTCTTAGTTAAATCCGACAAATAAAATGGTGCATATACGTCGTGATCTGTATTACTGTGCAGACTACCATGAAGCATCCCAATGTGGAATGGAATTTTTCCCGGAATGCGCTGATATTCCTTCGTTTTTTCTGCTAGCACGGAACGGTTTTCATAGCTAAATCCATAAATAGCAGCTGAAGTGTCATTATTTTTCTCAAACGTAAAATGAGTCACTTTTTCATTAGGGAATATATAAACATTATCCGGATATGTAACAGGATGGATATTCCCATTAATAAAATCATGATTGCCATATGATAAATAAACATTGATGTCATGATGCTGCAATTCTTCAAAGGCTCCGCGCAAGCGTACCTGTGCTTTTAAGCTTTGTTTTTCATTATCAAATAAGTCACCAACTATCAGCACAAAATCAACTTTTTTATCAATTGCTGTCTGAACCAGTCTATCTAATGCATCAAATGTACTGTTTCTTACCTTCTTAAAAATATGCTCAGGTATATGTGCAAGCCCTTTAAATGGACTATCCAGGTGCAAATCTGCCGCATGAATAAACGAAATTTGTTCCACCAAACGATCACCCTCTTTTTAAAATAACTATATATTTTTATTTTACCAAAAATTGCGTGCGAATGCACGTTCGTATAAAAAGTAACTAAAATTATGCTTGGTCTCCAGTTGATATAAATGTGATGTAGTATGTGAATAACCGGTACTCATAGTTCTGAGTTTATTAATGATAGCCATTTGAGCTTATTCTATAGATCCGAAAGTTGAATATCTAATAACAACAAAAAATCCGAACTAATTCGAATTCTATTTCAAGAATTTCGAATCATAGTTCGGATTTCGCTTTTACTAAAACACTTTTGTCCAAGCCTTTTCCATACTATTCTTTTTTGGATAGAGCTATTGCCTTTTTGACATCTTTAAGTGAGCTTGAGCGGCCATACATTAAAACTCCACCTTTATAGACTCTTGCACCAATTGCTGCAAAAAGTAAAATAGTTGCAACTAGAATTCCAATGGATATCACCACTTCCCAAATCGGAATATCCAGCATGCCAACACGAAGGAACATAAGCATCGGTGCGAAGAAAGGAATATAGGAAGTTACTGTGACAAATGATGAATCCGGTGCTTCAAGTCCAAACATAGCAATGAAAAAGGCAATCATAACAAGGAAAATCATTGGCATTATCATTTGCTGAACATCCTCTGTTCTGCTCACAAGTGAACCTAACATGGCAGCTAATGTTGCATACAGTAAGTATCCTAGCAAGAAAAATACAATTGCATATACGTACACGGAAGCAGAGGTATTCTGAATTCCAAAGTAATCAAATACGCCTCCAGTCAGCTCATTCTGTTTGGACATAATAAGGGAATACCCTACGCCGATAATAATTCCAACCTGCGTGAGTCCCAATAAAGCAATACCGATTATCTTCGCAAACATATGGGTAACTGGTGATGCACTTGAAATTAAAATTTCCATAACACGTGACGATTTCTCAGTAGCGACATCATTGGCAATCATCGTTCCATATGTGATTACGGATATATACAACAGGAATAGCATGACATAAACAATTCCCCTTGCCTGATTCAATTCTTCTGCGGTTTTTGCACTATCATCTAAAGCAACCTTATTAAAGGTTACAGGTGAATATATTTCGGTAATTGTTTCCTGGTCAACACCAGCTTGTTGTGTCGCAGCTGCAACCTTCAATTGCTGCAGTTGTTGCTGAATAACTGACTGTTCCCCCGCTTCGGCAATATTATTGGCAAAGTAGGTTGCTTCTGGCAATCCTTCAGCATTTAACGATAATGAAATTAACGCAGCATATTTTTCATCCTGTACAGCGTTTTTGCCATCTTCCTTTGACCCATCAAATGCAATCAGATCCATCTCATCTGTTGAACCCTCAACACTTTCTTCAAGTGGGGTAAATAATTCACCCGATTCATCGATTACAGCAATTTTGTCTGTGTCTCCCGAGAATGTATCCATGACTGTCTGGATATTTGCGATGGCAAAAATAAATACTAATGAAATAATGGTACTGATTAAAAATGACTTTGTTTTAAATTTCGTCATATACGTATGTGATAAAATAATCCAAAATTTATTCATAGGAAGCACCTACCTTCTCAATGAATATGTCACTTAAAGTCGGCTCCTCTAGTTCAAACTTTCGCACAAAGCCTTTTCCATGGAGAGCATCAAATAGTTTCTGTGCAACTGTCTCACTCTCAATCTGAAGCTCACAGCCTTCTGTCAAAGATTTATAGTGTAATACTCCAGTATAGTCTTTCAGAAAATCTACTGAAAAGTCTGCATGGACAATTAAATTCTTTTTCCCAAACGATTTTTTAATTTCCCTGAGTGACCCTTGAACAACTGGTTTTCCTTTATGTAAGATACATAAATGTTCACAGAGCTCTTCCACGTGCTCCATTTGATGAGATGAAAAAACAATGGATGTTCCTTGTTCCTTAAGGTTTACAACAGCTTCTTTTAACATCTCAACATTGATTGGATCCAAACCTGAAAATGGTTCATCAAGAATAAGCAATTTTGGTTTATGGATAACAGCAGAAATAAATTGAATTTTTTGCTGATTTCCCTTTGATAGCTCTTCCACTTTTTTATCCATATATTCCGGTACTTTAAACCTATCAAGCCAGCCTTCAAGCTCTGTAACCACTTGGCTTTTACTCATACCGCGAAGTTTCCCAAGGTAAATCAATTGATCACGAACCTTCAGCTTTGGATATAGCCCTCGTTCTTCAGGTAAATACCCAATTAAATGACTTTTATCGTAGCTGATCGACTCTCCATTCCACGAAATATCGCCTTCAGTATTATCCAATAGTCCCAGAACCATTCGAAACGTAGTAGTTTTACCCGCACCATTCCCACCTAAGAATCCGAACATCTCCTTTTCGGGAATTTCGATGGAAAGATGGTCAACTGCAGTGGTTTTACCAAAACGTTTCGTTACATCATTAATTTTTAATGTCAAATTTCTTCTCTCCTTTCCCGTTTTATGATACGTTTACAATAGATAATAGTTTCATAATTTTTAATTTTAGGAGGAACCTAAAATGCGAACTTACGTATTAACAGTTTTTGACAAATCCGGGGAAAAGTTGCTTGATGAGTCCTTTGAGGCTGCCAGTAATGATGAGGCCAAAAAAATTGGCCAAGCAAAATTAGATGAAGAAGGATACAATGAACATACACATCGTTGTGTATCTCCTGATGCAAAGTTAATCCTATTTCACAGATAAATTCAATAGTCATTACTACATTCGAATCACAGCTTAATCAGGTGGCATTAAAAAATATTTTTTAATGCCACCTTTCAGTTAACAAAAACGATTATTGTTTTAGAAGAACGTGTTTTTTACAGCAGAGTTATCGTCCAATAAATGAAGGCTTACGTTTTCCTGAAAATGCACTTACACCTTCTTTGTGGTCTTCTGTATTTCGAAGTTCCCATTGTGACTTTCGCTCTTCTTCCATATAGGAGGTTAATTCTCTCTCATTTCTTTGATGATACATCATTTTTGTTTTCAGCATTGCCACAATTGGTGCAGCTAACATCTGATTGGCCATCTCAGTTGCGTGATCGATGGCCTGCTTATCGGTAAGCACATCTACAAGACCCATTGCCTTTGCTTCAGGCCCTGCTAATTGCTGCTTACCCCATATAAATTGTTTTGCCTTATGTGTTCCGATCCGTTCGCGCAACAGGAAGTGCCCGCCTCCATCAGGTGCTAAGCCGATTCCTATAAATAGCATCCCAATTTTTGATTCATTTTGAGCAACAACATAATCTGCCGTTAGCGCAAGGCTCAACCCTAAGCCAACAGCTGACCCCTGAACAGCCGATATAACAATCTTAGGCATCATGTACAGCTTTAAAGCAATTGCTTCAATGGTCTTCATAATGTGTTCATAATAGTTTTTATCAGCAAATTCCGTCATCATTCCAATGTCTCCACCTGCACAAAATGCTTTTCCTTTTCCACTAAGGATTACAATTTTATCGTCATTTTTTTCAATCTGTTCCAGCACATCAAGTAATTCCATAAGCATATCTTTATTCAATGCATTGTATCGGTCAGCCCGATTTAAAGTAATATAAGATATATTATTCTTGCTTTCGAATAAAACAGTACGCATCACGGTATCTCCTTTATATAAAAATTTCTATCATTGATATAATTCGCCATCTATAGACAAAATCCTTTCTTATAGATTGTTTTTTTTAAGATTGTAGGTATTGATTCTTCAACACAGAATGAGAGCAACTAATTCATAGTATTCAGAGAGGGAATCTGAGGAAGCTGAAGTGTTGTCTTTAAGGTGTGATAGTGTATTTCCGGAGCGGATTCGCAGTACTTCATAAGTTTTTCACATCACGTCGTAGTTATATAAACTAAAAGGTCTTTGAGCAAATATAAAAATAAAAGCCCGCAACAGTTAAGGTGCGGGCTTGTACTTAATTATTCGTTTGATTCTTCTTCAGAAGTTCCGTAAAGTTCTTCCAATGGTTTCGTAATAATTTGGCTTACTTCATTGATCACAAGGTTTAAGCGCTGTTCTTGTTCCATCAATTTTGAGATGTCTTCATGCTGCTGTACTGTTTCTACAACTTTACGTGCTTGTTCTACTTCTTCTTCAGAAATTTCCTGACCTTGCATTTGTTTTTCCTGTAATTCCATTTGAGTATTTCTAAAATTGTCAAACATTTGCTTGGCAGATTCGTCACTCATTACTGCATCATATGCTTCCTTTAAACTTTTAAATTCGTCACTTTCACGAATTGACTTTTCTAGATCGTACGCACTATCATAAATATTAGGCACGTTATATCCTCCTTCATTTTCTAACTAAAATAACTATAACAAACGTTTTGACACATGTATACTATTTTAAAAAATAGCTAAAAATGCAAAATTGATTTTTCTATTCAATTTTACTGCTATAATGGAAAAAACCCCTATAGAAAGAGGCATTTTCATGATCGAACAACTCCGTAAAATTTTTTCGTCATTAGTATTATATAATGAAATATCTAACAAAAACCGATATAACTATAAATGGTTTATGACTAACGAAAAACAAGTTATTGGGATAAATCAAAAAGAACTTACTGAAAAGGATACAACTCTTTTACATATCTTCCTTCGTCCCTATAATGTTTCCATCCCCCAGATGACTGCAGAAGAACAGCAATGGAAATCGTATATAAGTACCGACATAACTGATAGCACGAGTTCATTAACATATCGGTTTATTTATTTTTCGTTTCAGCCTTTTCAAATTGAACCTGAATCTTTTAAAGAAGCAATAAATGAATTTTATGCCAGACAAGTTCCAGTACTTTTTGAGAATGACCATGAAGGAATTATCGTAGAAACAAACCCGAAAGATACCATATCATATGAGCAAATAATCGATGTACTAATGAGTGACTTGTACGTTAAGATAAAATTTTTTGTTGGTCCATACCTGCATACGTTATCCGCAGCCAAAAGGTATCACCAGATATTAGTAAACGGGGCTAACACCACCTTTGCTTATTCTGACAAAACTGTATCCACGTATATTGATGCTGTTCCATTTATACTTGTTGATCAAATGGGAAGTAATACACGTGCTGATATAATTAACTCCGTGTTAGGTGAAACGGAGCACGACAAGGACCTGTTAAAAACGATTGAAATGTTTATTGCTTGTAACTTAAATGTGTCAGTTACCGCAAAAGAATTGTACATGCACCGAAATAGCTTACAATACAGACTTGATAAATTTACCGAAAAAACCGGTATTGATATTAGGCAATTTCACCAGGCAATGGCAGTACAACTAGCCATTACTATAAATAAAAAGCTCATGAAAGAAACCTAAGGCGTTTAGTTTCAGGGGAGTGGGGTTATAAAACGCAGATCGTGTCGTGATTCTTACACCTGAATTCTATTTGAGCATCCGTCAAAAAATCGAAGCGGATCCTCATTCCGCTAAATAGCAGTAAAAGTGCTCTCGGAAGGGTGAGACGGATCCTCGTTCCGCTAAATGCAGAAAATCAGCCAAATTTGAGGTAAAAATGACAAATAACGGAATGAGGATCCGAACCCAAGCTTAAAACGAGGTTTTTTTAGAAAATAACGGAATGAGGATCCGCCAAATCAGTAAACCGGATCCTCGTTCCGTTAAAAATAGCCTTATCTCGGACGCTACTTCTCACCAGCAATCCCTAAGTTACGCGTAAACACGCAAGTATTTTTCTTAAAGTCTCTAGATTGAAAGAAAAGTGCACAAAGGATTTCAAATTCTTTGTGCACTTTTTCCATTTACGGGTGGACTAGATATTAGCTACAATATATATTATAAAAACGTTTACATAATTGGAGGAGAAATAATGGCTGAACTACGTTTGGAGCACATTCAGAAGTCATATGACAAGAAGGCAATTGCTGTAGATGACTTTGATTTGGAGATTAACGACAAAGAATTCATTGTATTCGTCGGACCATCAGGCTGCGGAAAATCAACAACACTAAGAATGATAGCTGGCTTGGAAGAGATTACTGACGGGGAACTTTATATTAATGATAAGAAAATGAATGATGTTGCACCTAAAGACCGTGATATAGCAATGGTATTCCAAAACTATGCATTATACCCGCATATGAATGTATATGACAATATGGCATTCGGTTTAAAACTTCGAAAGTTTAAAAAAGATGAAATAGAGCAACGTGTTAATAACGCTGCTAATATCCTAGGCTTAGAGGCATACCTGGACCGTAAACCAAAAGCATTATCTGGTGGACAGCGCCAGCGTGTAGCATTAGGTCGTGCAATTGTACGTGACGCGAAAGTATTTTTAATGGATGAACCACTATCAAACCTTGATGCAAAATTAAGGGTACAAATGCGTGCTGAAATACAAAAATTGCATAAACGCTTACAAACAACAACTATTTATGTAACGCATGATCAAACAGAGGCAATGACAATGGCTACGCGTCTAGTTGTTATGAAAGACGGGTACATCCAACAGGTTGGAGCACCAAAAGAGGTTTATGACAAACCTGAAAATATTTTTGTTGGAGGATTTATCGGGTCTCCTTCCATGAACTTTTTGAGTGGAACATTGAAAGATGGCTTTTTCGTAATGGAAGATACACAAGTTAAAGTTCCTGAAGGTAAAATGAAAGTTTTACGGGAACAGGGTTATATTGATAAAGACATTACATTGGGTATACGTCCTGAAGATATTCATGATGAGCCACTATTCATTGATTCAACCCCAGATTCAAAAATTAAAGCAACAATTGATGTAGCTGAATTAATGGGAGCAGAGTCATACCTATATTCTAAAGTAAATGAGCAGGACTTTGTTGCGCGCGTTGACTCTCGCTCTGACATTAACGGGGGTGAAGAAGTTGACTTGGCATTCGATATGAATAAAGTTCACTTCTTTGATACAGAAACAGAAAAACGCATTCGTTAATTAATTTAGGTGTATATTTATAAGAATTAATGAAAATAATACCAATTGAAACTAAAATTTAAGAGGGAAGTCAAAGACTTCCCTCTTAACTATTGTTTCTTTAAAGGGGAGCATCCCTTTAAGCCATAGGTTATTTAGGTTGTTGTCCACTGAACTGCTGTTGTGCAGATTGCACTAAGCGTTTAGTAATTTCACCACCAACAGAACCATTTGAACGTGAAGTAGAGTCTGGACCTAATTGAACACCGAACTCTTGTGCAATCTCAGTCTTCATTTGATCAAGTGCCTGTTGTACGCCAGGTACTACTAGGTTATTTGAGTTGTTATTAGCCATGTTATCACCTCCTGTAAGCATAGTTTTAGCAGATTCACAAAACTTATCACGAAATACAGTTGGTAATTGTTGCTTAAAGTCCCAAATAAGTGTTGACTATTATTATAACTTAGAAAAACTAGCGTATTGCCAAGTTTTAAAGTAGATGTGCCTTAGTTGCACGTATACTTTCTTAATTGCCAATCAAAAGAGCTCATTACATCGTAATGAGCTCTTTTGAAATAAGTATTATTTCGGATATGTCATCTCTTTCGGATTTACATATTGTTCAAATTGTTCTTCGGTTAGCAGTCCTAATTCTACAGCAGTTTCTTTTAAAGTTGAATTATTTTCAAAAGCTGTTTTAGCAATCTTTGCTGCATTTTCATAGCCGATATGCGGATTCAAGGCTGTTACAAGCATTAACGAATCATTTAAGTATTTTTCAATTTGTTCATGATTTGGCTCGATACCTTTTGCACAACGCTCATCAAAAGATAGCATGCTGTCTGAAAGAATTTGGCAGGATTGCAGGAAGTTATAAGCGATTACAGGCTTAAATACATTTAATTCAAAATTACCTTGACTTGCCGCAAACCCGATTGTTGCATCATTACCCATGACTTGAGCTGCGACCATCGTAACTGCTTCGCTTTGTGTCGGATTAACTTTTCCAGGCATAATCGAACTACCAGGTTCATTTGCCGGAATGGTAATTTCACCTATTCCACAGCGCGGTCCACTTGCTAACCAGCGTACATCGTTTGCAATCTTCATTAGATCTGCTGCCAATCCTTTTAGTGCGCCATGTGCATGGACTGTTTCATCGTGACTTGTTAAAGCATGGAATTTATTTGGTGCGGAAACAAAATTCTTCCCTGTAATTTCATTAATTGCTTCACAAACAGCCTCGGAAAAATCAGGATGGGCATTCAATCCCGTTCCAACAGCAGTACCACCAATTGCAAGTTCTTTTACATGATGGACACTCTCTGTAATCATTATTTCCGATTTTTCCAGCATACGGTGCCAGCCACTTATTTCTTGGCCTAATGTTAGTGGTGTAGCATCCTGTAAATGGGTGCGGCCAATTTTAACGATGTCCTGAAAGGCATCCATTTTAACTTTAAATGTATCCTTCAATGTTTGCAGTGCTGGAATAACATTGTCCTCTAGCTTCAATACAGAGGCAATATGCATTGCTGTAGGATATGTATCATTTGAACTTTGTGATTTATTAACATCATCGTTTGGGTGAAGTTTTAAATCACTTCCCTCATCCTCAAGCCATTTATTGCCCGCATACGCTATTACTTCATTCACGTTCATATTTGACTGTGTACCACTTCCGGTTTGCCAAACAACTAATGGAAAATGGTCATTTAACTTACCGTCGATAACCTGATCTGCTGCAAAGCCAATCGCGTCTGCTTTTTTCTTATCAAGCAATCCCAAATCACTATTCGCCTTTGCTGCACTTTTCTTCAAAATAGCAAATGCTTTTATAACTTCAGTTGGCATTTTTTCGTCACCGATTGGAAAATTTTGTTTACTTCGTTGGGTTTGAGCACCCCAATACTTATCAGCAGGTACATTTATTTCTCCTAGCGTATCTTTTTCTACACGATATTCCATGTCTGTTGCCTCCTTGTATAACATAATATTATCTTTTACCATTGTAACAAAATTAAAGAAAATATTGTTAGCTTAACAATTAGTAGAAGTCACAAAATAGTACATATTTTAACTAACAATACAGTTGCTTTTCATTTATAATACTATATAGAGACTATTTTAGCAGTTTAGAAAGTATAAATTCTTTCCTACTGCATATATGCCGCTAAGACCCATTACATTAAGCTTGGCGATAAGCAAAGTTTTTCAATAATGAAAGACTCTATAGAATCGGTAATTACTATACATTGATAAGCAGAAGTTTTCTATATGCGTCTTAATGCAAGGAGGATTTCCCTATGCCAAATATTTGGACACATATGCTATTTTGTGAAGATGTTGTGGATACAATCAAAAATCCATATCCATTCTCACAGTATGAGTCATATATGAAATTAGGTGCACAAGGGCCAGATCCATTTTTCTATTATAATTTTTGGCCTTGGATAAAAGAAGAACCTGTTCACGATATAGGAATGATTTTACATAAGGAGAATTGTGGAGCATTTTTAATGGATTTAATTGAGCAAGCAAAGGATATGAACGGACATGTTCAAGCGTATGTATTTGGATTTGTTACACACCATATCCTTGACCGGAATGCACATCCATATATCCATTACCGCGCCGGCTATGAAGGCAGTAATCATCAAAAGTTAGAAGTACTCATTGATACATTGATGATGGAGAAATATCATAATTTAAAAACATGGAAAGCACCGGTATATAAAGAAATCGATATTGGGCACTCATTTAATGAGTCAATTACTAATTTACTGCATTCAACGATTAGAAGACATTATCCAGAGATCAAGCGTACGTCTACTTCTTACATCCAAAAAGCATACCGAGATATGAAATTGGCACTGAAATTGTTAGCAGACCCATATGGCTGGAAAAATGTGCTATTAAAACCATTAATTGCATCTTATTCCCATCAGCCAGTTAAAAGTAACGTGGATTATTTAAATTTACAACATACAACATGGTACCACCCGGCAACAAATGACCCTTCTTCTCAAAGCTTTATTGACCTATATAAACAGGGACGATCTGAAGGCATTGAAATTATGACAGAAGTGCTATCCTATTGGCAATACAGGAACGATTCTGCCCGGAATAGACTGAGTGAATTAATTGGAAATGTATCATATGATACTGGAAAGCCACTTAAGCTGAACCTGGAAAATAAATATAGTGAACCAATTGTATAATGGCGCAAGCACTCGCTTAGTGATGTATTACACACGCATCACGGCGGGGCATTGTTGCCGCGCGAAGCGGCATGCTGAGTTCAACTTCCTTCAATTTATGGATGATAGCAAACCTTTACGTGATTTAAACCGATTTTATATGTTCTTGAATAACCGAATTGATAATGTGCATAGAGTTCCATTCTCCCAAAGAAAAATAGGTGATTGGATACTTTTTTGGAAAAAGTGTGCTGCTAATCTGACTTGGTGACAACCCACCTTCGTACAATTTGATTATTTTTCCTTGGAGTTCTAACAAATATTCCAGCTTCCTTTGTAAAGCAGCACGTCCATCCTCTAAATAGCCGGCATGGCTGCAATACACGTCCTCAAAATCATAGGATAATACTCTCTTTAAGGATTCAATAATGGTTGGAATGTTTTCTTCACGTAACACGACCTTTGTTCTTTCTTGGCAATACAAATCACCTGTGAAAAGCTGACCGGTTTCACGGTTTAAAAATGCTAAATGGTCAATAGCATGACCGGGTGTGTCAATCACGTCCCAAATTGCATTGCGAGATGAAAAAGTTCTTGCAATTTCCTTCGCATGAAAAGGGCTGCGCTTTCCCCAAAACAATTTTCGATACATTGGATAATTAGGCTTCTTTTTACAATAATCAAGCATAATACCATTCATATACACCGGAAGATGCTGCTCTTCATGCAAAAACGCTGCACAGCCTGTATGATCTTCATGATAATGCGTAATTACTACTTGATCTATATCCTGTTGTTTAAAAAATGGTTTAAACTCCTTTTCTAAGGATTTTGCACCCGTATCAATTAAAACGCCATCCACCACGAAGCAATGAACATTTAATTTAATCCCCTGAAATGCTACTATACCATTTCCCATTTGAACCGCATTTATCGTTTGTTGTTTAAAATCTTTCTTGAATAACATAAAGTAAAAACTCCCCATATCCTCCACTTTGCCAAACTATAACACATAGTGAATGGTGATACATTCTATAGCCATGGTGGTTTCTTTATATGCTAAAAAATGACGTCCGGGTAGGTATCACCTCAGACGTCCATTTTGTCACGTTAATCAAAAATTATTTTTGTAAAAGAATCTTTATTTAAACAACTTCCCTAACATTTTTCCGGTTCCTTTTCCCGCTATCCTTCGTCCGACTCTTTTACCTGCTTTACCTTTCTTAACAGCATTCACATCTCCCAGAATTTTAGCAAGCCCATATAACAATTTACGGATATTATTAATACGCATTAATTTTCACCTCTTACCGTGGTTTGATATCAACCTTTTCAGATTGATTGGTTTGACGTTTAGCTTCCAGTACTCCCTGTTCAATGTTAACGAATCGCAATAACACAATTCCTACAATAAAGAAAATCACAAGTGAAATGATACCAAGTCTGCTGGAGCCTGTTAGCTGCCCTACGAATGCAAACAAAAAGGGTCCAAAAATAGCTGCAAATTTTGCAGAAATTCCATAGAACCCAAAGAACTCTGCATGTTTATTAGCCGGTACCATCCGTCCATATATCGATCTGCTGAGCGATTGCGCCCCACCTTGTACTAACCCAACACATACTGCCAATAGATAGAAATGTAGAGCAGATGACATAAAATAGCCGAAAATAACAATACCCAGATAAGCGTATAACGTTATAAACAGTGCCTTTTTGGCGGTTATTTTTTTCGCCAGCCAGCCAAAGAAAAACGTACATGGAATGCCGACAAATTGCGTGATTAACAATGCAGCAATTAATGAATTCGAATCGATACCAATATCGCGTCCATAAATAGTTGCCATTTTTATAATGGTTGAAATTCCATCATTGTACATCCAAAAAGCCAGTAAAAAGATTAATAAGTGCTTGTATTGCTTAATTTCCTTAAAAGTATTTGTCACTCTTGAAAATCCAATTGCTACATAAGAACGATCACGTTTGGTTGTTACTTTCTTCTCTTCCTTGATATTTTTTAGTAGTGGCAAAGAAAAGATAAACCACCATATACCTACCGTTACGAACGAAACCTGACTTGCGACAGCTGCGTTTGGCATACCGAACCAGGGATACTTCAGAATCATCAGAATATTTATTGCTAGTAAAATACCACCACCAATATAGCCGAATGCAAAGCCATAGGAAGAAATTTTATCTATTTCATCCTCATCAGCTATTTCCGGTAAAAAGGCGTCATAAAATATATTCGCACTAGAAAAACCAACTGTTCCAATGATTAATAAAAGAGAGGCAAATATGTAATCTCCTTCACCAACAAAGGCTAATAAAATACTCGCAATAATCCCCATAAAAGCGAAAAATCGCAAAAATTTCTTTTTAGCTGCTGAAAAGTCACTGATAGCACCCAAAAACGGTGCCATCACGGCGACAAGCAGTGCAGCAATTGACTGCGAATATCCCCAGTAACTATCTGCAAGCGATTGGTCTACACCAACTGCTGCAACATCATAGTAGAAAACTGGAAGAACTGCTGCCATTATCGTCGTTGCAAATGCTGAATTCCCAAAATCATACAGCATCCAACTAAATGCGGTCTTCTTTCTCATGTGAATCCCCCCTCGTTTCTTTAGCATATCAAATAATTCCAGATATTAGGGTGAAAAAGAAAAAAATATTTAAAAAAGTTGAACTCGTTAAAGGGGTTCTTATAAAAGCGTATTTGCTTTCTTAGAACCCCTTATACACTGAAATGAATCATTATTATAGCTAAGCCTTTGTTGCATTTATACAATAAGAAAGGATGTACTTTCTTACCTGCAGAGAAAAAATCCCGCAAGTATTCTCATTTATCGCGCTTTTTCCAATGAAGCTGCGACTTCATTTGTTTCTTCAATAGCAGAAACCAAATTAGTCATACGATCCACCTGTTCTTCAACCATTGCCTCTAATTCCTGGATGGTAGCTGTCGTTTCTTCAATTAAAGAAGCTAGTTGATCAACTGATCCATCTATCGTTTCAGATGATGCCTGTATATCATTAGCCTGCTTCGCCAAATACCCTAAATACTTAATAAAATTGATTAGCTGATCCGTAATTCTCTCAAAATTGACTTTTGTTTCCTGCACACTTAACGTACTGTTTTGCAGCTGGTCTTTGTTATCATCTACTTCCTTCTGGGCCTGTCTTGCATCGTGTTCAATAGATTGCAGGTTTTGACTGATCTGCTGCGCGGTGTGTTGTGACACTTCAGCAAGCTTACGAACTTCTCCAGCAACGACAGCAAACCCCTTTCCTGATTCTCCAGCCCTGGCTGCCTCTATACTTGCATTTAACGCCAACAAATTAGTCTGTTCAGCTATATCCTGAATTTTTTCTGTAAACGTATTATTTTCCTGCATTTTATGAACAAGATTATCCATGTTTGTACCGAGCTGTTCAAAAGATTCTTGAAACCCATTCATTGTGACGGAAAGGTTGTCCATAGATCGCTGACCTTCCATCGATAATTCTTTTAACTCTTCTCCATCTGCAGTACTTCGTGAAAAAGAATGAATCATCTTGGATAATTCTTCACCAGTCTGTTCAATTGTTGTGGAAATCGTAGTAGCAGATTCAGCCTGTGACTGACTGGCTTTTGTAATTTCCTGAAATGCCTGACGCATTTCCTGCATTGATTGCGAGTTTAAGTTACTATCTTGTTCAATGATGTTCATTTGTGATCTAACACTTGCTGCACTTGCTTCTGCAACTTCAGCTTGTTTCCTTTGGATTTCGGAGTGATTTTCGCTATCTTTTAAGGCACTTTGGACATCAGTCAGCAATTTCCTCGCTACCCTCACCTGGATTACCAGAACAACGAATACGAGGACAAAAAATACAATCGTGATAGCAGTAGCTCTTGCATCAAATCCAATTATTTCCCCCTTCGTGATAACAAAGAAGGTTAGTAAGGACAGGCCAAAGAAACCACCTGTAACTAAAACTGTCAACGAAAGAGATATTGCTGCTACAGCAAGGACATAAAAGGTAAATAACATATTCGTTACATAATCGGAACTTAAAATAATAATGAATGCGACTCCGGATAGACTTATAACTGCTAAATAAGGAACTGCCTTGGTAAATATCTGCTTATAATGAAAAAAACCAATTAAACCCACACTTACAGCTCCGCCAATACCAAGTGCAACAAGGTTTTCTTTTGGTGCCCCAACAACAAGCTCTGCCCCTACCCCCAACAATAATGAAAATAACAAAATATAAAAAAGTATACGGTTTTGTTTATGTAACATCGACTGATTACTATTTCCCATTCATTTTCCCCCAATATGAATAGCTTCTGTGCAAAAAGAACTACTTATATTCATTAAAAAAACCTCACCAAACAAAGGTAAGGCTAATCTTGATGAAAACTGGGATTACTCCCAAATGTAATGTCTGTATTCCTTACTTAACTGCAGGAATTTATCTTTATCTCCTGTATCAATAGAGCTATTTATCGCTGATTCCAGTCTTTCCTTATTCCAATTAAAGCATAACTCATCCAGTAACATCCTTGATGAGAGTTTTAACTCATATGAAACTTCCCTTTTGGCGTCGAGTACTTTTCCATCATATCTTACATACTGATAAATTAATTTCTGCTTCTTCATGGAACACGCCCCTTTGTTCCTTTTTTCTATTATCCTAAAATTTACGGATAATTGCAACAATAATATTTTGGGCTGCACCATTTTTTTACGGGTTAATGTTTCGGTAGGCAAGTAAACCTGCTCCCAAGGCAAAAACAGTTAACAGGCTTACCATCCAGATAATATTCCCTTTCATCATAATTGCAATTACCGGCGGTCCTGCTGCAACCCCAATGAAACGCATGGCACTGTAAATCGATGTAATCACACCACGCACATTTTTTTCCAGGCTCTCGGTAATTAAGGCATCCATACAAGGTAATGACATCCCAATACCACTTCCACAAACCAGAAAAATAGACAAAAGATATACCGGATGGTCCATAAATGGAATGACAGCCACTGATCCTCCAGTGAGAATAATGCCAATAAATGTTACCCACTTCATTAATTTTAAATTATCATTTATTTTTCTGCCGGCTATAAAAGAAGCAATGGATAAAGCCAGTAGTGGAATTGCGAGTAGCACACCTTTCCAAACACCATTATAATCATACTTATCCTCCAGGATACTCGAAAGATAAAAAAGGAATCCAAACAAAATAAACATTAATATAGCGCCAATAATAAACACAGCACACAACCATTTTCCGTGTTCCTTAAGCGTGTCTTTGGCGAACCCCCAGTATTTCTTAAAACTTGTATGTTCCTCTTCCTCACCCTTATTTTTCACAAGAAAACCAACCATCAGAACGGATACAGCACAGAATACCGGTATTGAATAAAACGGCAGAAACCAAATAAACGCAGCCAGTACAGCACCTAATATTGGACTTAAAACTTTACCAATAGTGTTAGATGTCTCTATAATCCCGAGCGTTGTACTTGCTTCTTTATCATCGCGGAACATATCACCTACAAGTGGAAGTACTATTGGTGCAGCACCTGATGCGCCAATTCCCTGGAGAATTCTACCGACTATAATCATTAGATATGGATCATCCATGGCATTGGACGCCCAGCCTGCAACTAACCCCCCCAATCCGGTAATAATGAGCGAAGGAATAATTACTTTTTTCCTGCCAAACCGGTCAGATAGAAACCCTGCTAATGGAATGAAAAAGATAGCTACAATTGAATACATCGTAATAATATAACTTGATTGCAATTTGGAAATATCAAGCTCCTTTTCCATTAAAGGTAATATTGGAATAAGCATCGAATTTCCCAAAGTCATAATTAGTGGAATCGATGCCAATGATATAACTGCCCAGCGCTTGTCATGAGCGTCATTCTGTTTCATCATATTACATTCACAGTCCTTCTTTTATATAATAATCACTAGAATTACTATTCTCTTACGCAAGATATTTATTCTAATTGAGGCGATAGTCATTTTTTAGCAATTAACAAAGTATAAATACTTTCTTACTGCATAAGTGCAGCTAAGGCTTATCTATATAAGGTTTGGCGATAGGCCAACTTTTCTAATCTAACGAAACTTATTTTATAACTAACAAAACATATAACTGCATCCTTTACTTTTTCTCTAGACTTACCGCTCTATGCTTTGGTAGACTGTTATAGCTGACAAAATCGGCAGAATGAAATGCAAAAAGTTTGCAGTGAATTTATAGGAGGCAACTTCATGGGACATGCTGATAATCTGAAAAAAGGTGAAAAAGGTGCATGGATAAGTATTTTTGCTTACATTATCCTTTCAGTCTCTAAATTAATAATCGCCTATATCGGCAGTTCTACGGCATTGCGTGCAGATGGATTAAACAACACCACTGACGTAATTGCCTCGATTGCCGTATTAATTGGATTGAAAATATCAAGGAAACCCCCTGATGAAGATCATCATTATGGGCATTATAGAGCAGAAACTGTTGCATCCATGTTCGCAGCTTTTATTATGATGACAGTTGGGATACAGGTAATAATCGATACATTCAGTAAATTATTTACGAGCGAAACAACGGAGCCTGATATGCTAACAGCTTGGACGGCATTAAGTGCTGCTGTCATTATGTTCATGGTTTACCGCTATAATCTTTCATTATCCAAAAAGGTAAAAAGCAGTTCATTGTATGCCGCTGCACAGGACAACCGTTCAGATGCCTTTGTAAGTATTGGAGCGTTTGTGGGAATTGTCGGTGCCAAGCTCGGACTTTTTTGGCTGGATCCATTAGCTGGGTTAGTTGTTGGTATTATTATCTGTAAAACTGCTTGGGATATTTTTAAAGATTCGACACATACATTAACGGATGGATTTGACGAAAAGCAGATTATGAAAATAAAATCAAGTATTGCAGAAGTTCCTGAAGTAAAAGAAGTGGTAGATATTAAAGGAAGAGTACATGGCAATCAATCTTTTATTGATATTACCATTCTTGTGGACCCCCAATTGAATGTAAAAGAAAGCCATGCTATTACAGAGAAAATCGAAACACTACTTGATCAAGAGCATAATATTCCATATGCTCATATCCATATCGAGCCACACCACTAAAAAAGTGCCTACCGACTCATAACATGAGCAGATGGGCACTTTTTATGGTTCTAAAATATATGTTGTTACGAAAAAATATTTTTATTATTGAATAGTTTCAGACAATCTGTCCAGCAGCTTGTCGATATCTTCCCAGCCATATGCTGTTTCCTGATAGGTTCCTTCGCCAATGGTTGTTTCTTCTTCCCCAACAGGTTCAGCTTGGAATCGTTCATAGAAGCGACTGGAAGGGTTCTGTTTAAGAATCCAGACGAGGAGAGATTTATGCCCCTTTCCCTGCATTTCTTCGCTGAAAGCCTTTAAAAGTCTGCCACCCAAACCCTTCCTTTGAAATTCATCCAATAGATAAATCGTGTAGATTTCACTATCATAATCAAAACGTTTTGTCCGCTCCGGTCCGCCAGAAACAAAACCAACAATCTTGTTATCGTTTTGAATGCCAAGTGTGCATTGCTCTTCTTTTTGGATACGTAAAATAGTCTCCCATAATGCCTTACGATTTTCATATGTCGTATTGGATATATCCTGCTCATCAAGCAGACCAGCATACGTACTTTTCCAGCTGCTTGCGTGAATATCTGCAATCGCTGCAGCATCATCATAAACAGCCTTACGAATTGTAAACATGTGATAACCCCCTGTTATCGTCAAAAACATTCGACCTAACTTATCTTTTTTATATGGTAAAGAGAAAGACTGTCACTATAGCTCCTAATACTGCCACAATGACATTCAGACCTAAATAAGCCAATACAACAGCGACTGCCCCGCCAATTATTCCAATGTGTGGCTGGTCTGGTTTAACGTTCAAAATACCTGGAAAAATAAGGGCCCCCAACGCTGCGAATGGTATTGCATTAAGCCAGCGATTTACCCATTCTTTAAACTGCAGTTTATCCACAATAAATGCTGGGATAGCTCTTGGAATCATTGTTACGAGCGCCATGCCTATTATAATAGCAAATATCATGATTGGTCCTCCTTCAGCAAAAATACGCCACTTAATCCACCGAGAACCGTACCAAACACAATCGCCCAGCCTTCACTCATGAACTGGTTGAAAATCGTATTGATCAGCATTGCAATAATAGCTATAAGTCCAATTCGTAATTCTTTTTTAACCGATGGAATCAAAAGACCTATGAACATGGCATATAATGCAATCCCCATGCTTTGGCTCAATTGCTCCGGAATAACTTCACCAAGTACTCCTCCTAAAAACGACCCCATAACCCAGGAAAAATATGCAGTTAAAATGAGTGCTGTATAGAAAAGAACTCCTTTTTCCATTTTAGCTTCTTTCGTATGTAAGGATGACACAGCAAATGTTTCATCCGTCAAACCTAATGATAAAGGAACTTTCCAATTCCGTCCAATTCCCCGCAAACGATTCATAAACGATAAACTCATGACAAAATGACGGAAATTAAGGACAAATGTAGCGACAATAATCTCTACAGCCCCCGCACCCACAGCAATCATATTGGCACCCATAAATTGGCTTGCACCAGCGAAAACCATAACACTCATTAATGTTAATTCTGTCAGTGACATTCCAGCCTGCCTCGCCAATACACCATATGTTAATGCAATCGGCAAGTATCCCAGCATAATTGGAAACCCCACCGCTATACCTCTTTTGATCATATGCGCCGACGATGATGTGTTACTTTTATGTATAGCTTTAGTAGTCATAGCACTTCCACCCTCAACTTGAAAAGTGAAACTATTATAACGTATATTCTTAATTTTACAAAGAAATTAAATTGGAAGAATTAAGTATTGACAATTGATGATTTTAACATGTATAGTCAGATTAATATTTTAAGCTGAATAACTTATTCGGGAATGCGAAGTAGAATTTTTTCCAGGCAGCAACTAGAGACAGGGCATCAGGTGAAAGCTTTGGCAGGAAATAATTCGAATTACACATTCGGTTTAGCGAATTGTTCATGAGCGGATGAGAGCATATAATTGCACTCATCAATCAGGGTGGTAACGCGGAGATAAAAGCTTCGTCCCTATTAAGGGATGAGGCTTTTTTATTTTAGCAGAAAGGAGGATTACTATGTTTCCAATCAGCCCAAAGCACAACCCCTCACTTGGCGAGTCCATTTTATTTTTTATGTTTACAATAGGACTAATCAGTTATTTCCTTATTGGTCTTGGAACAAAACCACATATCCCTATCATGATTGCAATCTTTATCCTGGTTTTATATGGGTTATTGAAACATATTGCGTTTAAGGATTTGGAAGAAGGTATGACTGCTGGCGCTAAGTCCGGTATGGGTGCAATTTTTCTGTTTTTACTGATTGGCATTTTAATTAGCAGCTGGATGATAAGTGGTACCATTCCTGTTTTAATGAGTACCGGATTCACCCTCATTGGAGGGACCTGGTTTTATGCTATTGTATTTGCAGTAACAGCAATTGTTGGCGTTTCGCTTGGCAGTTCACTAACAACTACCGCGACAATCGGTGTGGCATTCATCGGTATGGGAAGCGCAATGGATGCTTCCATGGCTATAACCGCAGGAGCAATTGTTTCCGGGGCATTTTTCGGTGATAAAATGTCACCACTGTCAGATACGACTAACTTAGCTTCAACAATCGTACAAGTGGATTTATTTGAACATATAAGGCACATGAGTTTAACAACCATACCAGCATTTATAATTTCGTTTATTTTATTTGTGGTATTATCACCCAATGAAGCAATAAACACGGAAAACCTTGAGGCATACAAATCAGGTTTAGATGCTACTGGGTTAATTCATTGGACATCGTGGATTCCATTGGCCATTCTGATATTGGCTACCATCCTTAAATTACCAGCATTTATTTCGATTGGGCTAAGCAGTGTACTGGCTACAATACTCGCACGGATAACAAGTGGACTTGCCTGGTCAGATATATGGTCAATCTGGTTTAATGGCTTTACCGCAAATACTGATTTTGAACCTGTTAATAGTTTATTAACCAAGGGTGGCATTAACAGTATGCTCTTCACCATATCACTTGTAATTTTAGCACTTGGATTTGGTGGATTATTGTTTGTCACAGGGATTGTTCCATCGATACTTCAATCGTTCCAGGAAAAATTAAAAAAAGTGAGAACGATAATTCTTTCAACAGCGGCTACAGCAATTGGTGTGAATGTACTGATTGGGGAACAATACCTTTCCATAATGCTTACAGGTGAAACATATAAAGGTGTTTATCATGAGGCAGGATTATCGAATAAGGCCCTTTCCAGAACACTGGAGGACGCCGGTACTGTGATTAACCCACTTGTACCGTGGAGTGTTTGTGGAGTCTTTATTGCTGACGTTCTTGGTGTTCCAGTTCTAACCTACTTGCCATTTGCGTTCTTCTGTCTTATAAGTCCAATTATAACAATCCTTTTTAATGGGAAAGCATTGAGATAAAAAAACAGTGGCCTGATCGTAAAGCGAAATTCTACAATTAGCGCAATGAGGCTCTGTTTGATGATTCACTATGAATCCTCATTCCGCTATTTGTCCCAATATCATCTGATTAAGCTTGGTTCCGGTTCCTGGTTCCGCTATTTGTCCTTTTTAGCCTCACATTTCACTGTTTTTGGTTATTTAACGGAACCAGGATTCACTTAAGCATTTGAGAGATAGCTTTTTTACCATTTAGCGGAACGAGGATCCGTTTGATTTAATATTAATTTGCACGTATGCACTAATACTTAGCGCCTAAAAAAACTCCCCTCAATTAAGGGGAGTTTTCCAGTATAGATACTAACTTTCGTAATCCTTCCAGCAACCTTGGGGACGGTCGGCAGTAAAGCGATTCCTCTAGGACATGAATCTTTTCTTCTTGAATTGCTTTCATTTCATGCCAGCCGGGGCGCTTCATCACAAGTTCGGGTTTCATCTTTGATTCTTTTACACCTACCCAAACCATACAGATATGGTCAGGATCACGTTGGTAAACGTCTGACCAGTCTGTTTGAACACTGGCTACATCTTCTGTATCAAAAATATTTCTTGCTCCAGCAAGATTGCTTATCTCAGTAAGCCAATTAACACTGCCAGGAGTGAAAACTGGTTTAGGCCACCACTCCCAATATAATGAAGGCTTATTTTCCCGCATATCTGCTTGTTGACGGTAAGCAGTTACTTCATCACGAAATTTTTTTGCTTTATCCAATCCAAGTTGCTTCTCACCTAATGCTTTGCCGACCTTAGCAATATCATCTGCTATTTCATCTAAAGAATTAGGATTTAAAATAATGTAAGGTAACCCTTTCCTATCAAGTGCTTCTATATTTTTTTCCATTCCAGGAACACTTAATGAAGCTAGGACTATATCAGGATTAAGTTCTTCTACTTTATCCATATTAATCGAAAGGTCCGGGCCAACCTTGGGCAGGTCTAGTACTTCAGCTGGCCAGTCTGAAAAATTATCTCTGCCAACTAATTCATCCGTTTTTCCAAGGTATTCTACGATTTCCGTATTACTCGGACAAATGGATACGACTCGCAACATCATCTCCCCCTCATCTGACTAACATTATCTGTCTTGGTCAGTAGTAAGTAACGGTCCATCTTTTGTTACCACTACGGTATGTTCGTATTGAGCAGAACGCCCTTCATCAATTGTACGCGCGGTCCAATTATTTGAGTCCATCTTACTTTGCCAGCTGCCTTCATTGATCATTGGTTCAATAGTAATTACCATTCCTTCTTTTAAACGTAACCCTTTGTTAGGCAAACCAAAATGTGGTATGTGTGGTTCTTCATGTATTGTTGGTCCAATCCCATGACCAGTGAAATCTCTTACAACTGAAAATCCTTCTCCCTCTGCATAGGTTTGTATTGCGTGACCAATATCACCAATCCGACTACCTACTTGCGCTTGTTCAAGTCCTTTGTATAAAGAAACTTTTGATACGTCTAATAACTTTTGACCTGCTTCATCGATATTTCCAACTGGATATGTCCATGCGGAATCCGCGAGTCCACCATTTAAGTTTACAACCATATCAATCGTTACAATATCACCATCAACAAGCTTTTCATCCCTTGGAAATCCGTGACAAATCTCATCATTTACGGATGCACAAATAGCATAAGGATAACCGCTGTATCCTTTTTGTTCAGGTGTGGCACCGTGCTTTGCCAAAAATTTCTCAACGAATGTATCAATTTCCATTGTTGTAATACCCGGCTTAATCATTTTGGCAATTTCTTTATGACATTTAACGAGCAAATCGCCCGCTTTCTGCATTTTCTCGATTTCCCGTTTACTTTTTCGTGTGATCATATTTCTTCTTCCCTTCACCGTTTGTAATTAAAATATATAGTATGATTCAGCATTTTAAAACATCACAGTTAATACTGCATCATAAATTGTATCATATAAATAGCAACTATTGAGAATTAGCGCTCCAAATTGACTATAACGCAGAAAATGCAGAGGAGCAAATTCGCCCTCTGCACTTCACTTCAATTAATAGCCGCCAAAGCCGCCACCATATCCGTGACCGCCGCCATCTACATATGCGGCACCGATTATGATTAACAATATAAATAAAACGACTATCAGCGCAAAGCCTGAGCCGTAGCCACCACCACTCATTGAATTCCCTCCTCATTTTCAAGTTCACTATAATTTATGCACTTGATATGGGTTTGGGAAGGGCGACTGCCTGTATATATGTCTAGAGATAGTCTTTAACACTATATATTTTTCCATTTTTAACACTTGATTCATCGGTCAATATATTAACAAGTACTCCTCCAACTGCATCTGTTTCCTTTAAAAGGTTATTATCTTTATAACTCCTAAAGGTATCAACTTCAATAAATTCATCTTTATTGCTTTCTCTGATTTTCTTCTGCATTTGAGTATCCATTACTCCAGGACTAAACGCAATCACTTTATTTTGAGTTTTAAGTTCAGCCTGTTCCAATGCAACTGTTTTTGTATACATGTTAATGCTTGCCTTCGTACTGCAATACGCACTCCATCCATATACTGGTCTATCAGCTGCTCCCGAAGATATTGTGGTACCAATCAACTGTACATCCTCATCAGTGGCCTTTTTTAGAAATAAATTCATCAATACCATTGGAGCGACTGTATTTACCTGTACATGATATGCCAAGTCAGTACTTTTTACATTCATAGATTTATCGATTGGCTCAAGAACCCCTGCATTATTTACTAAGTAAACAATTGATGGCTCCTGTGCAAATATATCCTGACTTATTTGATCAAAAGTACTTTCTATACTTTCAAGATTTCCTAAATCACAGGCAACATGCTGATAGGATACATTATTCTGGGATGCACATACTTGCAGCGAATCATTTTTACTACGGGAAATACCAACTACATTAACGCCAGATTCCATCATTATTTTAGCAATTGATTCGCCCAGGCCTTTTGATACTCCAGTAATTACTGCAAACCTCATAAATAACCCTCCTTTTTATTAATCTCACCCTTTTGGAAAAGATTATTTATTTCGTATTTATTTCTGACCAGTAATGAACTAATGTCTCCATTCCTTTATCAAAACTATCGAGCGGGAAACTTTCATTTGGTGAATGCAACCGATCATCTGGCGTCCCGAATCCTAATAGAACGATTGGCATTTTATAAATATCTTCAATCCATTCAACAACCGGGATAGATCCTCCCATGCGAACATACACCGTTTCTTTACCAAAGGCTTTTGTATAACTTTTTGCGGCCTTTTCAATAAGCGGATTATTCGGTTCCACTTTATATGCTTTTGCAGAAAGCTTTTCCTTAACAACTTCTACTTTTACACCAGATGGAGCAACATTGTATACATGTTTCTCCAGCAATTGCTGGACCTGATCAGGATCTTGTCCGGGAACTAAACGGCAGGTAATTTTTGCTGTAGCTGATGAGGGAATTATTGTCTTGGTTCCTTCCCCCTGATAGCCACCATACATTCCATTAATTTCAAAAGTTGGACGAGCCATTGTATGCTCTTTTGCAGTGTAGCCTTTTTCTGAGACTGTGTCACTAACTCCAGCTGTTGACCGGTAATCTTCACCCTGGACTTGTTTAATTAATTCGCGTTCCTTATCGGTTAATGGTTCAACTCCATCATAAAACCCATCTACTGTACAAACTTCATCCTCATTTTTCATCGAAGTCAGTATATGATTAAGTGCCATAATCGGGTTTCGAATCGCCCCACCATACATTCCTGAATGCATGTCATGATCAGGTCCTGTTACATTTATTTCTATTCCAGTAAACCCTTTTAAACCATATAGGATAGTAGGCTGATTTTCAGCAATCATCCCTGAATCTGAAATAACGGCAAAATCCGCGTTAAACTGTTCCCGCTTGTCATGAAGGATGCGGTAAAGGTTCTCACTGCCTATCTCTTCCTCGCCTTCAATACACACTTTCACATTTAAAGGTAATTTCCCTTCTGTTTTCATATATGCTTCAAAAACAGCAAGATGCATAAATACTTGCCCTTTGTCATCACTTGCTCCCCGTGCATACAAGCGTCCATCACGCACTTCTGGCTTAAACGGGTCGCTTTTCCACTGATCGATGGGATCAACAGGCTGTACATCATAATGGCCGTAAAATAAAACCGTTGGTGCATCAGGTCCGGCTTGATTGTACTCCGCATAAACCAGTGGATGTCCACCAGTATCCTGCTGTTCTACTTTGTCAAACCCAATATCATTTAAATATGTTTCCAGAAAGTTTGCTGCTTCATTAATATCGTTTTTATGTACGCTATCTGTGCTCACACTTGGAATCGATAGAAAATCATTTAATTTTGATAATAGCTGTTCGCGATTATCAGTTAAATAGCTCAATGCTTGTTCGCTCATCGTCACATTCCTCCAGTTCTTTTTTTCTATTCTAGCATATTCTAAGCACGTATAACGAACTTTGAAGATTGGCTTAATGTGATCTTCACTGTATACTGTTGATGTTCCTGCTGTTTTGTCTCATCTGCTCTTTCCGACCTCGTAAAGAAATCATCAACATCAAATATCCAAAAGGCACAAGGGAGATCTTCTGCATCAGCAGAAAATCAATCCCATTACTAGACCTCATAAATTGCTAAGAACTAAATAATCCGTATGAATACTGAATCTACTTCACCTCTTTAGAAAACTTGGCTTATCGCCAAACCTTGGTTGCACTAATACAGTAAAAAAAGACAGCCCAACGACTGTCTTTTGCAAATAAATCATTTCAATGCTTGTGCTAAATCCTCAATAAGATCATCAACATCCTCAATCCCGACTGATAAGCGTACTAATCCATCCGTAATGCCCAACTCAGCTCGTCTGTCCGCCGGAATCGATGCATGTGTCATTTTCGCTGGAACCGAAATAAGACTTTCCACCGCTCCCAGGCTTTCAGCAAGGGTATAATACTGGACACGGCTTAGTATCTTGTCTGCTTCGACTCCACTTCCTACATCAAAAGATATCATGCCGCCAAAACCAGTCGTTTGCCGTTTTGCAGTTTCATGGCCCATGTGTGATTTGAGCCCTGGATAATAGATGGAGCTCACTTTTTCATGCTGTTGCAGAAATTCAACAAGCTTTTTAGTATTTCGTTCAATTGCTTCCATTCGAATAGCCAGTGTTTTAATACCACGCATTAGTAACCAGGAATCCTGTGGTCCTAGAACTCCACCAGCAGAGTTCTGAATAAAATGAATATCTTCAGCCAACTTATCCGAATTTATCGCTAATAGACCTGCCACAACATCACTATGGCCACCAATATACTTGGTTGCACTATGCAATACAATATCTGCCCCCAAATCAAGTGGTTGCTGCCAATATGGTGTTGCGAAAGTATTGTCCACGATTAAAAGCAAATCGTGTTTTTTAGCGATGTCTGCCATCTTATTGATATCTGTGATCTTCAGCAATGGGTTTGTAGGTGTTTCAATATATAAAGCCTTTGTATTCTCTTTAATCGATGCTTCCACTTTCTCGGGAACACTTGTGTCTGCGTATGTGTGGTCCAGATTAAATCGGTTCAGAACACTTGTCATCAGTCGATATGTTCCACCATACACATCATCCGTCATCACAACATGATCACCTGAGTCAAACAACATCATAACGGAGGTGATTGCAGCCATTCCAGATCCAAAAGCAAAACCAGATTGGCCATTCTCCAAATCTGCGATGACCGTTTCAAGGGCATGCCTTGTTGGATTTTTGGTCCGTGAATATTCATATCCGCGATGGTTACCAACCGAGTCCTGTTTATAAGTGCTTACTTGATAGATCGGAACCGATACAGCCCCAGTATTTTCATCACCAGTTATACCACCGTGGATCATTTTGGTCTTTGTTCGCATGTGTAGTTCTCCCTTCAACAACTGTTAGATTGGGTAAATATCTTTACTTAAATAACGATCGCTTCCATCAGGAAAAATGGTAACAATCGTCGTGCCAGGCTTAGCATTCTCAGCCTCTTGTAATGCGGCATACATAGCAGAACCTGATGAACTCCCTACCAGCAATCCTTCCTGTGAAGCAAGCTTTTTCACCAAATCAAAAGCATTATTATCAGTAACGGTATGCACACCATCGACAAGTGACTGATCAAAAAAGTCCGGCAAAAACTCCATACCAATACCTTCTGTCTTATGTGGACCAGGTTCTCCCCCGGCAATTATCGATCCCTCTGGTTCTACGATCAGCGCCCTAATTCCTGAATTCTTCTCTTTTAAATAACGGGAAGCCCCCATAAATGTCCCGCTGGAACCTGCGCCTGCAACAAAAACGTCAACCTCACCATTTAAATCGTTCCATATCTCAGGTGCAAGTGTTTTATAATACGTCGTGGGGTTAGCGGCGTTTGAAAATTGCTGTGGGGAAAAACTGTTTGGTATTTCTTCTAATAATTGCTTTGTCTTCTCGATTGCACCTCGCATCCCTTCGCTGCTTGGAGTTTGCACAATCGTTGCTCCAAGTGCCTTCATGAGCTGTTGTTTCTCAAGACTGAATTGTTCAGGGACACAGAATATAATTGATAAATCCTTATCAAGGGCTGCAATTGCTAATCCAATTCCAGTGTTTCCTGCTGTTGGCTCAATTAGCGTCCCACCCGGTTTTAACTTCTCACGCGAGAAAGCGTCATTGATGAGTTCAATCCCTAGACGATCCTTAACACTGCTGCCCGGGTTATAAAATTCCAGCTTTGCATACAAACGAACCCCCTCTGGAAGGGGGAATTTCGTTATTTCAAATAGTGGTGTTTTTCCGATTAACTGATCAATGGAATGGTATATCGCCATAACTTTCGCCTCTTACTTGGCAAAGACTTCGTGCCAATCATCTTTTTCTGCCAACATTTCTTTGGCAATTTCTTTTGCGCCTTCCAAGCTATGATTAGCTGCCCAGCCACATTGTACTTCATTACATGCAGGCACTTCCTTTGCTTCCAAGACATCCTGCAGTGTTTTTTCCAGCGCATCAAGCACCTGGTCATAATTATCATTATTTAAAATAGCGAGATAAAAACCAGTTTGACACCCCATTGGGCCAATATCCAGAACATTGTCCATATGATTCCGGATATTTTCTGCCATTAAATGTTCAATGGAATGCAGACCAGGCATATCCATATGTTCTTTGTTCGGTTGTTTGAATCGAATATCATATTTATAAACTTTGTCACCATTCGAACCTGATGTAACACCAACCAAACGTACGTAAGGTGCATTTACCTTCGTATGATCAAGGTTAAAACTTTCTACATTCATTTTTTGTGCCATTATTAATCGCTCCCTTTCATTTTTTTACAGCTATAATTAACCAAACGAAATCATTCATTTGTTCAAACTTAACATGAAAGCCATTTGCTGTAAAAATACGCTGTAGTTCCCCTACTGTAGTATAATATTCTCGCTGCAAATCTTCAGCCAGGTCCGTAAATCCCTGTTTATAGGCTTTGTTTATCATAATTTCCTTGTACTCAATTGATTCAAACACCGTATCCGCAAATACAATCTTCCCCATGGAAGGAAGAATCCTTGCAAATTGTTGAACAGCAACATCTTTTTCTTTATCTGTTAAGTGATGAAAGGCATAAGTACTTACAACTGTGTGAACCGGCTTTGATAAATCAGGAAAGTCAATAAAATCACCTTCATATAAAGGCAATTCAGGCAACTTTTCAGAAGCCTTTCGTCGCATCGTTTGCGAAGGTTCTATACCAGTTACACGATAACCTGACTCCATTAATTTCTTTGATAAATTACCTGTCCCAACACCAAATTCCAGAACATTCCCGAAAGCACATTTGGTTACTTCATTCAAAATCACATCATAATTTTCAAAAACTGCCTTATATTGTGGGTCAACACCAGCTACACTTTCATCATATGAGTCCGCCCATTGATCAAATACACCTAAAAACTCACGACCCATTTAATCCAACTCCATTATCCTCCAATTCATAGTAAACAACTATGTTTAATATGGATTATATGTTAAAGAGTAGCATATGTTGACTCAAATATCAAAACTAAAGACGAGTGCTCACTATTAAGTGGCACTCGTCTTATAAACGTTTGTTATAAATTGTTAATTTTGGTTTTGCGGGAAAATACGTTCAATCATATTACCCATTTGGTCAAACAAACCTTCAACTGGATCACCATTACCTGCATCATCTGCGTAGTTGTTAGCTAAATCAAAGAAATCAGGATTTGTTGAGACATACACATTTTCAACATCTTTATCAACTGACTTAACTATTTTTGAAATTTCTTGCTTCACTTCATCAGTTAACTGATTTCCATTATTGTTGTTTCCATTATTTCCATTTTTTGTAAGTCCATTGTTCTCACCATTCATGTTGCCACCATTATTACCGTTCATGTTCCCGTTGCCATTCATATTACCAGTGTTTCCATTACCATTATTCATTCCATTAGCATTATCTTTATTTGTAGTTCCATTGTTTCCATTATCTAATTCTGCAGCAACATATGCGTTATTGTCAGTCTTCAGTACATATGCATTATCGATGCCCTTAACTTGTTTAGAAATTTTATCTGCAGCTTTTTCAGCCAGTTCATACTGATTTTCTCCATTTCCCTGTTGCCCATTACCATTGTTGTTTCCATTGTTTCCATCATTGTTCATATTGTCTGTGGCATTATAACGGGTTTGTTCTACATTATTTCCATCACCATTTTGACCTTGCTCATTTCCATTGCCATTCCCATTATTTCCCTGACATGCTACAAGTGCTACCGATATTACCACTAAAAGGCATAAAAGTTTCCATTTCATATAGCTTATCCTCCTTACTGTTTTGCCTTTAGTATGTGGCAGTAAGGTTATTTTATTCGCTTAACACAAATTGGCAAGCACACCATTTTTGTTACAGACAATAAAAGAGTAATTCGGGGAATCTATAAATAACCCTTTACATTTAAAGGAGGGCAAATAATGGATATACCTGATTATGATAAAGCCTTGTATTATACGTTGTGGGGCCAATGGGATGACTTGCTTGTATTAATGGTCCGAACGAGCGATGACATGTTATCCAAAAAAATTCAAATCTTTCTGCACGCTTATCATTACTCACTTGATCAAACTAAAGTAGTCGAATCACACGATACCCTTCTATATTATATTGACCACGCTATGAAGTACACACCCACAGCAGTAATGGAAGTATAAAGAAAATGCACCACATGTGGTGCATTTTCGTTTTTTTTAATGTACGTAATAAAACCATTGTTACTGCATAAATACAACTAAGGCTTATCTCTGATTAAAGCTTTACGATAAGCCGAGTTTTTAAAATTATTACATTCCCTAATGTTTGTTTCCGTTATTGCCTTTATTACCGTTGTTTCCTTTATTGCCTTTTTTTCCGTTATGTTTATTGTTTTTATGTTTTTTTGAATTATCTTTATGATGTCTATGTTTTGAATTATCTTTATAGTGATTATGTTTTTTATGCCCTTTAGCTTTGCCCTTATTATCTTTGGCAAGATCACTTTTTACATGACCTTTTCTTTCCTTATTCCCTTTATTTTTCCCTTTAGAATTAATCTCGCCATTTTTTCCTTTAAGCTCGCTGGGACCTCTAGTATGATCTTTATCTTCACGGTTATCTTTTTTAACTGATTGGGCAGTTTCATCACCATTGCTCTTTTTCGATGTAACGGATTCTGAATGATTTTGGTTTTTATTATAAAAAGAATTTATTATAGCTTCTTCCTTCTCATTCACGGGATCTTTTTTATTCACATCTGAAGCATTTTCGGTCTCTTGTGATTCAGCAAGGGATGTTGCCATTAGTTCATTCATTGTCTGTTTATTTTCTTTAGCCTGTTCACGTATTTCTTCGGGCACTTGAAATGTAGCAATTTTCCAATCTGTTTTGTGATCTAAAAAGTACTCGTCAACTGTATCAACAATCGATTTTTCCTTGGAATCCAACATATAGCTGACCCCGACAAGCATATTCTTTCCATTTTTCAGCAAGCCAGCTTCTTCACTTGTATTCATAATGTTATCGATAACGTCCTCTAATTTTTTTCCTTTATATTTAGAAAGCTGGTTGATAAGTACTTTAGCATCATCATTCATTGGATTAATTGATTGTACTTTCAGATTTTCATTAACTTCCAGTTCAACACTCGGATTAATATCAATGTTGACATATGCGTATGTTTCATTTGAATTCATGCTAATAAAGAAAGGCATAACTAAAACAAATAACATACATGTCATAGCAATTAAACGAACAGGAACTTGTTTGTTTCTGCTGGAAAATTGATAAAACAGTGTATTCATTTTTGTTTCCTTTGGCTGAAAGTAAACTTCAGCACCAATCTCAGCATCATCAATTGGCAGTGCTTTTTGGAATGCACCATCTTTTTGCATAACAATTGTATAGCGGCGATGCTTTTCCATAACGATTCCTTTTTTCACTAACCCACCCCCTTAAGGTACTCCTTAAGATACATATAATCCTCATTTAAAACAACGAATATCGCCAAAATAAATTTTCTGTTTCGTTCCAGCGTTTTTTTACTGACATCCACTTTTTTTACTAAATCCTTTATCGGCAACTTCTTCTTCCTGTAAACATACTCCCGAAGATCAGTATCATCATAGAGTTGTTTTGCTACTGTTATAGCCGATTCACGAGCATCCTTATGTTTAGGTGAAGCCTCTGTCAGCTCGACTAACGAAAGTTTGTAAACACGCAGTTTCTCCTTAAAATCGATAATTTCTTCTCTGCGATGCCATGCTTCTTGTTCCTGTCGGTATATTTCTTTCACAGCAACAATCTCGGTAGGATTTTCCATCTGTTCCTCATCAAAGTTCTCATCTAATGACGTAGCAGCGGGTGTTTTTTGAACATAACGGATGTAATCAATCACTTTCCTCTTCACAACTAACTTTGAAAAGGATAGGAATGAACTGCCTTTGTCAGGAGAATAGGATAAAATTGCTTCATTAAATGCAGCTAAACCGATACTAAATTCATCATCTTTCTGTGGATCAATATAACGTTTGCAAACTTCTGAGACACACTTGGCAATAAACGGCTGATATGATTTTAAAAGATAATTCTGCAATGATTTGTCCCCTTGCTGGATTAGGGCAATCATTTCTTCAAGAGGCATTTCTTCTACAGGCTGACTCATCATTAGACTGTAGCACCCCCGGTCATTATAGAATTCGTTTTATTGTTGCACTTTTTGGGTGTAGTTAGTAAGGATTTATTATTTATCATTTCATTTCTAGTTAATATATTATATCTCATGATGTAACCACCATCTTTGTTTATATATTTTTTCATAGTATTACGTAGATTAAGCGTAACGTACTAGTCTATTTGTTGCTATCTCAAAATAATTACAGTTTGTTTAAATATTCATTACTTATATAGTATAACGGCATATTAAAAGAAATCTGAAGTTAAAAATAGAGGCACTTCAATAAGTCTTAAACGGAGTTGATATAAACTGCTAAGTATTTTATAATTTCCTAACAAAAAAGATGCCTTTATAAAGGCACCAATTTTTGCATATTAAATTACATAGAATAAAACGTAGATCAATTATCGTTGTGTTCATAATAGTAATCAATAGGTATAAACAACCCTACACGTCCATGGGTATCATGAAACAATGTTGCAAACACTACCCCAAGTACTTTGCCATCCTGATTAATAACTGGGCTTCCACTACTCCCACGATACACAGGAGCATCTATCATTAAAACTGGCTCTTCCCAATCGCTTAATGACGTATAATCTATTATCGTCCCCTTATTAGCTATTCCATTAAAATTCAACGGGTTACCGATAAAATAAATCTGTTCATTCGGTTTAAAAGTAGTTTTGTCAGCTAACTGCAGATGCGGCAAACTTTCACCATCTACATTCAGGACTGCCAGATCAACTGACGGAAATGTTTCTACGACATCTGCTGAATATAATCCATCGTTAGGAAAGGCAACTGTAACAGAATCTTCCCCTTCAACCACATGATTGTTAGTTAAAATTGTACCATCGGCCGTAATTGCAAACCCAGTTCCTCTACTGTCGCCTGTCTCAATTGCTACTACAGCTTCTTTATATGTTTGGATTTGATCCTGTGTTGACAATTTTGCTGATGTTATCAAAAAATCAATTGCAGGAACCGAAAACGTTTTTGGAAGAAGTGCCACCACATTAAACAGCATTACAAGAGCAATTAGCCAAAACGCCCACTTCGGAAATGGACGCTTTGGCTTAGGATTTTGTTCCTGTTGAGCCTTAGCTAATGCCTTTTGACGCTCAATTTCGACAAGTTCCTTTAATTCTTCTTCCTCAAGCTCTTCATATAGATCTTCATCAATAACATCATGGTCTTTTTTTTCGTCTGACATAAAACACCTCGCACAGCTGAATCATTACACTGCTCGTTTCGATTTCCCTTGTTGCATCTGGTACATATGATAATACAAACCTTTTTCGCCGATAAGCTGAAAATGGTTGCCTTGTTCTTTTATTGTACCATTTTCTAATACAAAAATTGAATCTGCTTGCTGAATTGTTGATAGTCGATGTGCAATGACAAGGGTTGTTCTTCCCTGTTTTAAAACTTCCAAGGCATTTTGTATGATACTTTCCGTCTCCGTATCAATATTGGCTGTTGCTTCATCGAGAATAAGGATTGCCGGATTAAAAGCAAGTGCGCGAGCAAAAGAAATTAGTTGACGCTCACCAAGCGAATAAGTCGTACCTCCTTCAGACACCTTCTCATCGTAACCATCAGGTAATTTTTCAATAAACCGATCGGCCCCTACTGCCTTTAATGCACTGATTGCGCTATCACGAGTAATGTTTGGGTCACTCATCGTAACATTTGAAAGAATCGTTCCAGAGAACAAAAATGGATCCTGAAGTACGATTCCCATATGTCCTCTAACCTGTTGCCTGGACCATTCCTGCGTCGATTTTCCGTCAATTGTAATAGTACCTTTTTGCGGATCATAAAAACGGAAAAGTAAATTCATAATCGAACTTTTTCCAGAGCCAGTATGGCCAACAAATGCTGCTGTCTCTCCTGATTTTATAGTAAAAGAAATATCATTTAGGACATAATCAACATCATTGTACGCGAACGACACATGATCAAAATTAATTTCTCCGCGATATCGGTCAACTTTATCATTGATAACCTTTTCTCCATCATGATCCAATAATTCAAATACCCTATTTCCAGCAACACGTGCCTGTTCAATTAACGGAAGCTGATTCACAATATCCTCCATCGGCTCAAACAACCTTGTTAAATAGTCGACAAATGCATAAAGCACCCCGATGGAAATGATACTTCCCGGTTCCAGTGAAAAGGAACCAAAGTACCAGATAAAACCCACAAATGCCAAGTTGCGAAAAACAGTTACAAGATTATATGACGTTAACGCACTTAACTTAACTAGTTTTCGTTGATACGTAAAGTGCCGTTCATTCAACACTTCGAAATCATCCTTCGTTTTCTTTTCCCTGCTAAATGCTTGAATAATTGGCATACCCTGAATTGCTTCATTGATATTACCATTGATTTCACTAATCGTCGCACGAACAACCCTATTATATTTCGTACCAAAATGTTTATATAGTTTCATCCAGCCAATAATTAGTGGAACCACAACTAAACACAATGCGGCCAGTTTCACGTCTAGAATAAATAACGCGACGAAAATCCCGGCCATGTAGATAATACTAGTTACAACGATTGATAAGACTCTTTCATACAAATCACGAATTGCTTCCGTATCATTTGTAACACGGGCAACAATTTTTCCGGCAGATTGCTCCACATAGTAGTTAATAGGAAGCCGTTGTGTATGTGCAAAGATATCATTCCGCATTTTTTGTACAATCTGATTGGATGATTTCTGTAATAGGAATGTCTGATAAAATTGAAAGAACCCTGCGATAACAAGCAATACCATATATAAAACCAAAAGAAATATAATTGGTCCTTGTTCAGGCTTGAAAAACGGATAAATTTCAGACAGTGAAAGCTTATCACCTTCGTATGTTACTGTATCATCTGCTGTAGTGATCGTTATCTTTGCCCCATCTGCACTGCGTTTCCCCTGTAAGGGAACAGTTTCATTTACAAAATAATAATCGTTGCCAACTTGAAAAACAGTAGCACTGCCTATTTCCTGATCTGATTCTTCTAAGCGGTCAGAACGTTTATACAATTCACCATTATAGGAAACCGTATATTTATCATCGTTATTTTCTACCTTTGCCCACTTACCCTCTACGCCCAGAATATGTTCATCAATTACTGTTTTTGCAATTAGGGGACCAGCAAGTTCGAGCGCAACAGCAACGATCAGACAAGCTAATCCGATCAAAATACCCTTTTTAAAATGTAACGCATATTGAAATAGTCGCTTTTCAGTTGATGATTTCATTAGGAGGACACCTCCCCGTCTTCTAATTGTTGCTGCTGGTATTGTTCCTTGTACCAGCCATTCAACTTCATTAATTCCTCATGTGTTCCCTCTTCTGCAATCTTTCCATCCTCAAGCACAATAATATGATCTGCATGTGTTACAGCCGACATACGATGTGCAGCGATAAATGTCGTTTTATTTTTGCGTTCATTACGTAAATGCTCAATAATTTTCGCCTCTGTTTTACCATCAACAGCAGACATCGAGTCATCCAAAATTAAAATTTCGGGATCTTTTATAAAAGCACGTGCTAATGCCACTCGTTGCTTCTGACCTCCAGATAAAGTTACACCGCTTTCTCCGACCTGTGTATTTAAACCATTTGGAAGCTGCTTCATGTCCTCAAGGAAATGCGCGAGCTCCATGACTCGGTAAATTTCCTTATCCGTTGCATCTGCCTTACCGAATTGAATGTTTTCACGAATGGACTTGGAAAACATCATCTGATCCTGTGGCACATAACCAATCCATGCCCGAATTTGTTCCAGACTTATCGATTCTAAGTCGACTCCGGACATCTTTATAGCACCAATTAATCCAGGATATTGTCTGAGCATTAGTTTAAATAAGGTTGTTTTACCTGCTCCTGTCTTACCAACAACACCAATCGTCTGCCCTTTTTTAACAGTCAGCGAAATATCGGTTAACTGATTAATATCAGTTGATGGATAAGAAAAAGATACAGCATCAAAATCAATCGTATTTACTTCCTGAACAGTTTGAGGGTACTCTGGATTTGTAATATCGGCCTGATAATCCAATGTATTGTTAACTCTATCCAGCGAAGCATTTCCTCGCTGCAATATATTTATCAGTTCTCCAACAGCGAACATTGGCCAAATTAACATCCCAAGATAAACATTAAACGTGACCAAGTCACCCAATGTTATCCTATTTTCAAATACAAGCAATGCTCCATATCCCAACCCAATCGTATAGGATAAGCCAACGAGAATCTTCATAGTCGGTTCAAATAAAGCATCAATTTTTGCAACTTCTATGTTTTTTTCATAAACATCATCCGTTCTGGTGTAGAAGCGCTTCTCATCCTGTTCCTCCTGCACAAACGCACGAATAACACGGACACCCCGAATAGATTCAAGTACTTCATTATTCATTTCACTAAATGCTTCCTGCGCCTTCGTGAAGCGTGCATGGATGGCAGCACCATATTTATTCATAACAATCGCCATAATTGGTAATGGAATTAAAGCTGCCACAGTTAAACTCCAGCTAATCGTAAAGCCCATCATCGCTACAATCATCAACATAAATATGCTGGAATCCACAAGTGTCAGAACACCAAACCCTGCAGTAAGGTTAATTGTTTTAAGATCATTTGTACTTCGCGCCATTAAGTCGCCCGTACGGTACTTGCCATAAAATGTTGGCGTCATTTTCAGGAAGTGATCCATCATCTTGCTACGTGTCCACCTCTCCAAAATGACCGCTCCGCCAAACAACGTATAATCCCATAAAAATGAAATTGCGTAGTGGACAATTGTTAAAATTAAATAGCCTGCAACAACCATTACTAGTAATTGCATTGTTAACGTTTCAAATTGTATTTTATCAATTACATACCCAACCAACTTTGGCGGAATCAATCCAATTGCACTCGAAATAATTAAGGCTATGATTGCAAACGTATACCTTTTCCAATAATGCTTAAAAAACCAATCCAATTTCTTAAAAACCTGAAACATATTTAACCACCTACTTCTCTCTCTAACAGCAGCCTTCTGAGCGAATAAAAAAGCACACGCCTATGTGGCATGTGCTTTAAAGGGATACATCATACCCCTCATATAATACAAAAAGGCCACAGACATGCGTGACCTCATAACTATAAAATAAAAATACTATAGTTAGTTATTTTTTTCCGCCCAGAAGGTCACACCAAATATAAAATTTTGTTTAACACGAACCATTTTATTTTCCATCGATATGACCTCCTCTCTTTTTTAAGATACTCAATAATTATAGTATTAAGAAAATTTAAAGTCAATTACTTTTTTTAAAATTTTTATTTTTTCTTCACACAACACTTCAAAAAGTCGATATACAAGCATAGCCTGTTTTCTAAAAGATTGTTGGGATTTCAATAAACTGTGACAAAGACCAAGGTAACAATTCGAAGTATTACGAGGAGGCTTGCCAGGCGCCCTAAGGTGCGCGTAGTGTATTTCCGGAGCGATGTAATAGCACTCAAGTTTTTTTCGTAATGTATCGCAGTTAAAACAAAAGCAATAATCTTTTAGAAAATAGAAGATATAAACAGCAGGGGGAATAGCATTGTTAGGTAAAACAAAAAAGCGCAATAATCTTGAAGAACAATTGTACAAAGCAAATCAAAAAATACAGAAATTGGAGCAGGAAAAAGCACAAATCAAGAAGGATAGTTCACTTTTTTTAAACCAATTTGAAGAAGATTTAATACATACAATTAACCAGCACGAACATGTGAATGGGCAGCATCATGAACTGGAAAACTTAGTAATACATATCAAGCAGCGATTTGAGCAAGTTCAGTCACTTGGTGAAGAGTCAAGTGATCACTCCAAACGATTAGTTGCAAAAGGAAACGAGCTTGTAGATTCCTCTGACTCTCTCTCTAAGCAATCAGAAGAATATCAGCAAATTATGAAACAGAACCAGGAACTTATGAGCCGCCTGGAATCACAGATGACTAAAACAACTGGAAGTATGCAAGAATTAGGAGAGCATTCCAATACAATAAAGGAAATCGTACAGGTCATAAGTGAAATAGCAAACCAAACAAACCTATTAGCATTAAATGCGTCTATTGAAGCTGCACGCGCTGGTGAACACGGTAAGGGTTTTGCAGTTGTAGCGTCAGAGGTTAGGAAACTCGCAGAAAATACTGCAGAAAGCACCCATCATATTGATGAGGTGACGACTACCATTCAGCTTAAAATTCAAGAAGCAGAACAAGACACATATGAAAATCAGAAAACACTTCGATCTTCTACAGAAATTAGTAACAAAACAGTAGAAATGCTGGAACAAATGGCGACAATCGTAAAGACTGTTAAATCTAACACACAGGACGTTCTGCAGGATATAAATAATCAAAATGAACTTACAGGGGAAATGGTAAGGTACATTGAGGAGACCAACGACTCGTTTGATACAATTAAGCAAGCTATATCACAGCATATTGAAGATGCAAAAATTGTAGATAAACAGCTAGCATCGGGAGTTGAGGGAATTAAAGGAATCTCAACCTCTTAAAACAATACAATTAGAGAATGACTTAATACGTCATTCTCTGTTCTTTATATTAGAATAGGGTGTAAAGGTTATTTTTTTGCTGAGACTCTTCCCTTTTATCGCCAAGGTCAATCATTTGTTCTACCTTTTCCACAGATACATTTGTTGCTAACGAAATTTCTTCAATTGATACATGTGGATTCTTGACTATAAAACTTCTTATCCGATCACTTTCCACCAAACAAGTCGTACACATCATAAACGGGCCAGATTCCATTTGCTTCTTACATAATCGGCAATTTCGAATAAACTCTCCCATTTACTCACCCCTTACGACTGATTAAAGCCATTCTACACTAAACGACAAAATCAAACAACACATTTTTTAGAATTTTTAAAAAATAGAACTAAAGTCATATTACATGATAAAAGTCCCGTTTACATTAACCACATCACTACTGATAGGACAATAATCAGCCACTTTCCTTTCAAATATTTCGATAGCCATAATAATATATCCGATATTTTCACATACTAACATTTAGCAATTGTTTTTCAGCAGGAGGTACATATGAGAAAAAATCGTCGCCGCAAAACACAGTCTAAATCCATCTTCCCTATAAAAATTGAAAAACTTGAAAAGCTCCTTAAAGATAAGTTTGAGAACAACCCGGATTTAATTTTTTCCACATTTGAACTAGGAGAAAAGAAGGTTTGTGTTTTTTATATATCCTATCAGGTTCAAACGGAAAGAGTTGATAATTTTCTATTAAAACCATTACTGAATATTAGCGAGTTGAGCAGCTCAAACATTCTCAATGAGATTCCTATAGGCGGTGGGTCAACTACAGATACACTGGAGGATATTCTTGAAGGTCTATTAATAGGTAAAGTTTTTGTGTATGTAGAAGATGAGGATAGAACAGTTTTCTATTTAATCATTAGAAAGGAATCAAGGCAACTTGCAAAGTCCGAGAATGAATCTGTTGTTTTAGGACCCCAAGTAGCTTTCAGCGAATCGCTAATTACAAATCTAAATGTTATACGCTGGAGTATAAGGTCTACAGATCTTGTGCTGGAAAAAGTAATGATTGGAAAAAGATTTAAAACAGAAGTTCGAATGATTTATGTGAAATCCATTGCAAACGATACACATGTGAATACAATGCGCCAGAGACTGCAGGATTTGGAAATTGATAAAGTTGAAGACAGCAATGTCCTTGCTCAGCTAATTGAGGATTCTTCGTCTACTATTTTTCCTCAGTATTACTTAACTGAGCTGGCAGATCGCTTAAGTTATACAGTTTCCCAAGGCCGGATAGGTGTGTTGGTCGAAAATAACCCACAAGCAATTATAGCTCCTTCCACAATATTTAGTTTCTTTGAATCAACTGAGGATATGTATATGCGCTGGAACGCTGGATCCTTTTTACGGATTCTGCGGTTTATTGCTATGTTTATCTCAATCATACTTACACCTCTTTACGTCGCGGCGGTCACCTATCACTATGAGCTTATCCCTCCAAGGGAACTAATAACAATTGGGCAATCCAGAGCCATCGTGCCATTTCCACCGATAATTGAAGCCTTATTTCTGGAATTTTTAATTGAATTATTACGGGAAGCGGGTGCAAGGCTACCAACTAAGGTTGGTCAGACAATAGGTATTGTTGGCGGTGTAATTATTGGGCAAGCTGTAGTACAGGCTGGATTAACCAGTAGCATCCTTATTATCGTGATTGCTTTAAGTGCCTTAGCTTCTTTTACTGCTCCCAATTATGAAATGGGAACTACAGTTCGAGTTATTCGTTTTCCTATGATTATATTGGCAGGAATACTTGGTCTCATCGGTATCGTGTATGGTCTGTCCTTTTTAGCAATTCATCTGTTAAAACTCAAATCATTAGGGGAACCCTATCTATCCCCCATATACCCATTTCGTTGGGATGACTTGAATAAAGCACTATATAGGGCACCCCATGCTTATCAATACAAACGGTTTCTCTCATTAAGACCTAAAGATCTGCTTCGTTTTAAAAAGTCTGAGGCAGTTAAAAAACAAGATATAGATGAGTAGGTGGTTCTATGGAAATAAACGTCAAAACTAAAGAGAACGTTCGTATCCGTGCATTCTACTTGTTTTTTATCATTACATCCATTCAAATAGGCGTTGGGATAATGGGTGCTCCGATGTATATTTTCAGAGAAGCAGATCAAGATTCCTGGTTATCTATTATTATCGCGTTTGGTTACTTACTGCTTGTGTTATTTGTTATGTTTCGGATATTGGATCAATATGAAAATGCTGATATTTTTGGAATCCAAGTGGATATTTTCGGTAAATGGCTGGGGAAATTATTAGGGACAATTTATATAATTTATTTCGCTACTGCATTGTTATCCGTAATACTAAATTATATCGATGTTGTTCGAGTCTTTATCTTCCCGGAAATAAGTTCGCTTATCCTCGGTGCTTTACTTATTTCCTTAATAATTTACTGTATTTATGGAGGATTACGAGTCATAATTGGTGTCGTGTTTATATTCTTTTTTTCTGCACACTGGCTTCTGTTTCTTTTATATGAGCCACTCATTAGAATGGACCTGACTCACTTTCAGCCATTTTTCCAAGCATCATTTACGGACTTGTTAAAGGGAGCAAGAGCAACAGCATTTAGCTTTGCGGGATTTGAAATACTCTTTTTGATCTATCCATTTATTCAAAACAAGGAAAGAGCTAAATTTCCCGCCTATTTTGGTGCATTTTGGTCTTTTGGACTTCTTCTCATCGCCACCGTTATTTCAATTGGCTACTTTAGCGCACTACAATTAAAGGAACTGGAGTGGTCTTTATTATCCCTATTCAAGATTGTTTCCCTTCCGTTTGTTGAGCGTTTTGATTATATCGTTGTTGCAGAATGGATGATGGTAGCCTTGCCTAATATGATTTTGCCAATGTGGGCAATTACGTACGGCATGAAACGCCTGTATAAGGTTCAACAAAAAAAGACATTATTTATAACATCGTTTATCCTATTAATACTTATTGTCTTCATGTCCAACCATAGTGTAATTCTTAAACTAACCGACCTTGTAGCTAAAATAGGTTTCTGGATTGTTTATGTCT
Organism: Virgibacillus sp. JSM 102003; assembly: GCF_041949995.1. NCBI lineage: Bacteria > Bacillati > Bacillota > Bacilli > Caryophanales > Bacillaceae > Virgibacillus > Virgibacillus sp. JSM 102003. The sequence goes on along the minus strand of NZ_JBHFQH010000002.1, from coordinate 225,534 downwards.
ATCCATTCCTGCTTTTACCGCTTGTATTACTTAAGAAAAGAAAGCAAAAGAAAAAGGGAAGTGAATCTGCATGAGCAACAGTATAAGATCAATTGTTTTATCTGTGCTATTAGTTACTTTCCTTACAAGCTGTGTGCAACCTAAAGCGATCGAAGACCTTGGAATTATTAACACCCGCGGTATCGATTTATTGGAAGATAACAAAATAGAGACAACCTTAGTAATTTATAAGTTTGATTCCCAGAACCAAGAACTGTCAGCAATTCTTTCAGGGGAAGGTGATACAGTTAAGGGAGCCCGCAAAAATGCGAACTATAAAACCAGCTTCCAGTTAACACCCGGACAAATACGTGTTGAACTGTTTGGAAAAGAAATTGCTGAGAAAGGACTATTAAGTTTTGTAGACACACAAATACGTGACGCCAGGGTGTCGGATACCATGTTTCTGGCAGTAAGCGACACAACTGCAAAAGATGTACTTTTACAGGGTAAAGAAGGAGCCTCCGTTCACATAGGTAAATATCTATACGAACTGATTGAACAAAATATTCAGGATAACATTATTCCACGAGTAACATTGCAGGATTTTCTGCATATTTATTATGACAAAGGAAAGGACCCGTTTTTACCAATTCTGTCCACTAAAACCGAATCACCTACATTATCAGCTATTGCACTATTTAAAGATGATAAATATGTTGGTCAGGTTCCTTTAGGGAATGCATTATTAATGAATATGTTTACGAAAACCGTTGAAAATGCATCCCTGGAAGTAAACTTGCCACTAGAACCTTTTAAACACTATATGAAAAATAACAAGCAAGATGAAAGTGATGAAGAAAAACTAAACATACTGATGGAAGTAATTAAAGGCAACAGTAAAACAACGGTAACGAGTCAGCAGAATATGAAATTTGAAACAAAAATAACATTCAATACAACAATATTAGAAATATCAGAAGAAATTGACCTCAAGAACCCAAAAGTTAAAAGACGCTTTGAACAAGAAATGGAAAAGGATTTCAAACAACAATTTGAACAACTTTTACAACAATTACAGGAGTTAAACTCAGATCCTCTCGGGTATGGTACTGTTTACCGGGTTAATAAGCCTGGTGGCAAACTAACAGATGAAGAATGGCACAACAAATTTCCGGATATAAGTGTGGATTTCAAAGTAGACTTCACGCTAAATCGTCATGGGACAATTCCTTAATCAGAAAAATTTTCTCAACACCTGAAAAACCGACCTTACAGAAAGGTCGGTTTCAGATTATCCATGGTATTCGTCGCTCTCACTCACATCATCAGATACTAAGCCGGATAAAACGTGTACACGCAAAATAAATCCGATTAGCTTCTCTTCTTCATTTACAACGGCAAGTGGAAAACTTGATTCCAATGCCTTTGGAATAATATCATTTATATATTCATCTTTTTGTACTACCGTAACATCATCACGCAAAACATCTTCTAATGATTTCTTTTGTTTTGATCCTGAAATGGCATCATCAATCGTCACTATTCCTTTCAAATGACGTTGACGATCCACAACAAATACACTGGAAATACCGTTCTCTTCCATTTCTTTTCTGGCAACATTTAAGCCATCTTTCATGGAAACAAGTGCATTTGGTTTAATCATGACATGTTCAGCCTGAAATACTTTTGAGCGGTCAATATCCTTTATGAAATCAGATATATAGTCATTAGCTGGATTTTCAATAATCGCTTCAGGTGTATCCACCTGATTGACCTTACCATCCTTCATAACAGCCACTCGATCCCCCAATTTAAACGCCTCATTAACATCATGCGTAATAAAAATAATTGTTTTTTGTAAACGGTCCTGTATATCAAGCAATTCAAGCTGCATTTCACGGCGAATTAATGGGTCTAGTGCACTGAAAGGTTCATCCATCAATAGAATATCCGGGTCATTTGCAAGTGCGCGTGCCAATCCTACACGCTGCTGCATACCACCAGACAGTTCATCCGGATATTTGTCCTCGTATCCATTTAACCCGACAATATCAATATTCTTCTGTGCAACTTCCCGCCGTTCTTCTTTGGAAATATTCCGTATCTCCAGACCGTATTCCACATTTGCCATGATAGTCCTATGGTTGAAAAGACCAAAATGCTGGAATACCATCGCAACCTTTTCCTGGCGAACTTTTTTAAGCTGTGAACTATTGAATTTAACGATATCTTCCCCATCAATAAATATTGATCCATCAGTCGGTTTATTCAATAAGTTAAAACAGCGGATTAAAGTTGACTTGCCACTTCCTGAAAGTCCCATGATAACAAAGATTTCACCTTGTTTTATATCCATTGATGCGTCGTAAACACCTACAGTATGCCCCGTTTCAGCAAGTATTTGATCTTTTTCCATTCCGGCTTTTATTTTAGGAATTATTGACTTTGGTTTTGAACCAAAAATCTTTGATACATGCTCAAGTTTAATTTTAGTAGACATTAACTTACCCTCCTATGCTTCTGGAGCTTATCGGCTACCCCACCAGTTATACGGTCAATTATTATTGCTAAAAATACAATACTAATACCCGCTTCAAAACCTAATGCAATATCGATTTGGTTAATAGATACTAGAACTTGCTCACCAAGACCTTGTGCACCAACCATTGATGCTATAACAACCATTGCCAATGCCATCATTGTTGTCTGGTTCACTCCAGCCATAATTGTTGGTAGAGCCTGTGGAAGCTGAATTTTGAAAAGCATTTGCCAATTTGAGGATCCGAAAGATTGTGCCGATTCAATAACTTCTCTGTCGACGCTTCTTATAGCTAGTTCTGTAAGCCTTATTACTGGTGGAACTGCATAAATTAATGTAGCAAAGATTGCCGATATATTCCCTAATCCAAAGAAAAATATTGCTGGGATTAAATATACGAAACTTGGCATCGTCTGCATTGCATCTAAAATCGGACGCATTACGGTCGAAAATCCCTTACTAAATGCCATCCATACCCCTAATGGGATACCTACAGCTAAGGAAATGATAACAGCTGTCATAACAATTGCTATTGTAGTCATCAAATCTTCCCATAAACCGAATGTCCCAATCAAGAATACAAATACACCATAGAGAATTCCAGATACCATTGACTTAAAATACCAGCCAAGAATTACTATTAATAAAATAAACACCCACCAAGGCATCCACAATAAAAAGCCTTCGATTGCATTGATAATCTGCGATGAAAACAGATAGATAAAATTGAAAAAGCCTTCTAATGATTCATCCAGAAATTTAACCAAGTCTGCAACATAATCACCAAGATTAGTAGTTATACCAGGAAAAGCACCCATAGGTACCACCTCTTTCTTTTAAATTAGAAAAAGCAGCCGACCTTAATCCGGCGCCAGCTGCTTGAGATTTTTACTCCATTGAACCTTTGACTTTTTTGGCCACGTCATCAGGGACCCAACTTGTCCAAATATCTTCATGTTCTTTCATCCACCATATTGCTGCCTCTTCAGGTGAAATATCTTCTTTAGATTCCATATAACTTAAGGCATCTTCCGTTAACGGACTGCTTGTTTCATAATTTTTTAGGAATTCTACAACCTTAGGTGCCGCATCAGGAATATCCTTGTGAACTGCAGTTACAACATCATTTGGAGGAAACTCTGTACCTTTTGTTTTATTCCATGTTTCCTGATCAAATTCTGGTTCTTGCAGTAATGTTAAATCGTATTTAGCAGTCACAGCAGTTGGTGACCAATAATACCCTACCCATGGTTCTCCAGCATTATATGCGTCAGTTAAAGAAGCTACAATAGCTGCGTCAGAACCTGGCTTAAAGTTTACAAATGTATCGTTCAAGCCATAGGTTTCCATTTTTTGAGTGATCGTTTTTTCAACAGCCCATCCACTTGGAGCATTAATTAAACGACCTTTATCAGGTTCTGCAGGATCTGCAAATAATTCAGGATATTTTTTCAAATCTTCAACGGTTTTTAAATCTGGTGCCATTGGTTCAATACCGCGTTCTTCATCACCTTCTATTACGTATGTTGGTACATATAATCCTTGAACATTATCGTCAAAGTTTACAGAAGTTTTTACGATATCACCAGCTTCAATCGCCTCTTCATATACTTTTTTAGTATTATCTGTCCATATCTCCATATAAACATCAATGTCACCTTCAATGAACCCTTGCAAAGTGGCTGCAGTCGATCCAGCAGTAACTTCTGTTTCAATACCATAGCCTTCCTCGATGATCTTTTGTGCAATACTATTATGCACTTTGATACTGTTCCAGCCAGCATCAGCAAACACGAGTTTATCAATTTTTCCTTCCGAACCCGAACTGGAATCAGTTCCTCCGCAAGCAGAGAGAACCCCTGCTAAAATGATAGCAGAAAACAATAATAATAGTTTCTTCAAAATAACTACCCCTTTATTTTTGTATTGTCGAAAATAAGTAAAAGTACGTCGACGGACGTGATTAAAATATTTTTATACCATGTAACAGCTGAAGGATACATATATAGAAGAGATGTGAAGATGAAGGTCGATGACAACACTCTTTATGATAGTTAATTGCAAATTTTTAATCAAACTTTATTTAAAGCAGTTATCTCCTATAAACAATGATTAGTGGATGTCAGTGGCTTTTAACTGCGACTATTTGCTTTTTTATCTAAAATACTACAATATTCGACACAATCAGTTTTAAACAACTCCGTCTATTCTTATGGCGAGTAGCTTAATTTTACTAATCAAATAGGAAGGTATTAACACTTTCTCAACTGCAAAAAAATCCCCAAAACGCTGATGCGCCTGGGGACATTTATAAGTTATTTCTTACCAGAGCTTTTAATGATTTCAATCACTCGGTCTCGTGCTTTTTCGCTCTGATAATTTTTCATATTATCCATTATTATAGGAGCATGCTCTTTTAATTGAGAGAGTTCATGTACCAGCGAGTCTTCTGTTAGCTCTTCTTCTTCCATTACACGAGCATACCTTTTTTCGACAAACGATTTTGCATTTATTATCTGATCTCCCCTGCTCGCTTCTTTTGATAACGGAATGAGCAGCATTGGTTTTCTAAGTGCAAGAAACTCAAAAATTGCATTTGAACCTGCTCGTGAGAGGACAAAATCAGTTGCAGCAAAAAGATCCTTCAATGTTTCGTTAACATATTCAAATTGGTTGTAGCCATCACGATTTATCGATGTATCTGTCTTACCAATTCCGCAAATATGAGCTATTTGAAATACTGGTAATAACTCATCAAGGCTTGCTCGTACTGTATTGTTTATTTTTTCAGAACCACCACTTCCACCCATGATGAGTAATACTGGTTTTGCTTTGGTAAACCCGCACATTTCCAATCCTTTTCCCTTATCCCCCTGAAACAGTTCATCACGGATAACAGCACCTACGTATTCAGCTTTATTTTCCGGAAGGTACTTCATTGTTTCCGGAAATGTTGCCAGGACTTTGCTCGCAAAAGGAATAGCAAGTTTGTTTGCGAGTCCAGGTGTAAAGTCTGATTCATGAATAACAGCTGGAACACCACGCATCTTTGCTGCCATAATTACTGGCACAGAAACAAAGCCACCTTTTGAGAAAATAATGGAAGGCTTTCGTTTACCAATAATCCGCCATGCCTGCATCGTACCTTTCATTACTTTAAATGGATCTTTAAAATTTTCCTTTGACATATATCGACGTAACTTCCCTGTTGAAATTGGATAGTATGTAATACCGTCAAGCTGTTCAATTAGTTTGCGTTCTATTCCACTTTTGGAGCCAATATAATCAATTTCCCATCCTTCTTTTTGGAATATCGGAATGAGTGCAAGATTAACGATTACATGACCTGCCGATCCCCCACCCGTAAAAAGAATTCGATTCGTATCCACAGAAATAACTCCTTTCTTTCATAATGCTAACTAAACTTCTATAATTGCATTTATAATTATAAATTCGCTTTCTCTATCCTAATCGAAAAACAACTAAAAAGGAAGCGTATTGTATATGAGACAACATATTTACCCATCCCTGTTATCGAAAAGGCATGTTTAATGAGTTCTTTCGATTCTGTAATGTTCGAGCAATTTGCTGCTATAGGATTCAACCTTTGGGTAGGAATTCGCATGTTTCTTAAAGGATTCTTACCATTCGTAAAACCTTATAGACCTTGAAGTTTGAAGTTCAAATTGATGGGAGTCTCTAATAATTGTACTAAACTGTTAAAATAAGGAGAGCTATCCAAATTATCTATTTTAACATAATACTGGCAAAGCAGGTCACTTGTCGATCCGCTGAAAGAAATCTAAAAGCGCTCAGAATTTATCTGAGCGCTTTTATTTGCCATCTGTACTATTACTATAAGAATATTCCTGCTACTGTAGCAGATAAGATTGATGCAAGTGTTGCACCAACTAACAGCTTCATACCAAATCCAGAAACCTTAACTGCCTTTTCGCTGTCAATAGCCTGTACTGTTCCAGCGATAATTCCAATGGATGAAAAGTTGGCAAAGCTCGTTAGAAATACGGATACGATTCCGATTGTCTTCTCGGACATGCTTCCTAGCATTTTTTCAAACTCAAGCATTGCCACAAATTCATTAGTAACAATCTTAGTACCCATTATTCCGCCAGCCTCAATAACTTCGCCAGGCGCAATACCCATTAAAATACCTATCGGAGCAATAATATATCCTAGAATTTGCTGTAAGGTAACTCCAGCAAACACTGATTGTATAATCCAATTCACTAATTCCAATGAAGCAATAAACGCAACAAGCATTGCTGCAACGATTAAGGCAATTTTACCACCATCGAGTGCACCATTACCCATCGCCTCAAAAATACTTTTATCATTCGATACATCTTTCACATCAACATGATCTTCCTCTGGCGCTACATTAACCGGTGAAATAACGGATGAAATCATCAGCGCACTAAACATGTTTAGCGGTAATGCAACGAGTACATATTCAGGAGGAAGAATTTGAATATATGCCCCAACAATTGATGCCGAAACGGAACCCATTGCCGACGCACTCACAATATACAACCGATTTTTATCCAAGTGATGAAACTGAGATTTAATCGCTAGTAATGCTTCAGATTGACCAAAGAAAATACTGTTCACCGCATTAAACGATTCCACCTTTGGCAATCCTGTAATTTTTGATAAGAATCCGCCAAAATATTTGATAATCGGTGGTAAGATTCTTAAATATGTTAGCACTGACAGAATAGTTGAGAAAAAGATAATTAGAAGTAGGACATCAAAGAAGAAAATGCTTCCACCTTCTGTACGTGCAACCCCACCAAGTATAAAGTTAATACCTTCCATGCCAAATTCAATTAATTTATTAAACCCAGCCGAAATACCGTTTATGATTGTCTGTCCAATTTTCGTAGCAAACATAAACCACGTTATTAAAAATTGCGATGCTAACATAACGATGATGCCTTTATAATTAATATTTTTCTTATCATTGGACATCAAAAATGCTAGTCCGAGGACGATGATGATTGCTAGAAACCCGAGAAGAATATCCACGGATGCAGCCTCCCTTGTAGTTGATTAAATGTAATTGTAACTGCTTACAATAACGTTTTCCATAAATGATTCTAGCAGGTTGTCAGACGTCATGCAAGTTAAATTTTTTCCAATTCGTGCACTGTTTTAGTAATACCCTACATTGAAACATTTTAACAACTTTAATTTGACAGCCCACGGACACTCATAAGCAAAAAGTGAAAGCAGAACACTCCATCCGGTTCTTCTGGCGATTCACCACCTTCTTCTGTTCATTCAGCACCTCCTTCTAGCGATTCAGCATCTTCTTCTGGCGATTCAGCATCTTCTTCTGGCGATTCAGCATCTTCTTCTGGGGATTCAGCACCTTCTTCTGGCAATTCAGCATCTGCAAACCCCAGAGGACCTTCTCTAAAAGCAAAAAGACCCTAGCAATAATTCGCTAGAGTCCCATGTAGATTTATTTTATTAATGTGCTGGGAAAAAAGTCATTTGCAAGACGAACACTATTCCAAAGAAATATAAAATCCAGTGGACATCTTTTCCTTTCCCGGTAACTAATTTTAATAATGGATATGTTATAAACCCAATCGATATCCCTGTTGCAATGCTGGAAGTTAGTGGCATTGTTAAAATAATTGCAAACGCCGGAAATGCTTCATCGAATGTTTTCCAGTCAATCCGTGCCAGCCCTTCCATCATGAAACATCCTACAATAATTAATACAGGAGCTGTAATTGCAGGTAAGCCAGCTATCGCACCTACAACCGGTGTAAAGAAAATGGAAATTGTAAATAACACAGCAATAACTAATGCCGTTAAACCTGTGCGTCCACCAGCCGCAACACCAGAAGAAGATTCGACATATGCTGAAGAAGGACTTGTACCAAACATTGAACCTACTGTAGTTGCCGTAGCATCAGCTAATAGTGCTGACTTTGCCCGCGGCATTTTTCCATCTTTGATAAAACCTGCTTGTTCTGCCACACCAATCATGGTTCCAGTTGTATCAAAAATCGTTACCAATAAAAAAGCGAATACAACCGTGTAAAGTCCGTTGGCAAAAACTCCACCAATATCGATATCAAAGAACACCGGCATTGGTGGCATCGATGTAAATCCTTCCGAAAATTCCAGCTGACCGGTAAAATAAGCTATGATACCCGTAGCTAGCATCCCTAGAAACAAAGCCCCTTTAATATTTCGAGCCATTAGAATCAGTGTAATAAATAACCCAGCTAACGTTAACAGAGTCATGGGTTGGTGCAAATCACCAAAACCAACCATGTTTGCCTCATTAGGTACGACAATACCAGACATCTTCAGACCTAAAAACGCTATGAAGAGGCCAATTCCAGAAGTAATGCCAAATTTTAGTGAAGGTGGTATTGCCCATATTAACGTTTCACGCAGCTTCGTAAAACTCAATAAAACAAAGAGAATACCTGCTAAAAATACCGTTCCGAATACTACCTGATAGGATAACCCCTGAGATGCAACTACACTGGCAAAATAAGCATTCAGACCCATGCCTGGCGCAATCGCGATTGGATAATTGGCTCCTAATGCCATGAATACCGTTCCAACTACCGCGGCAATGACCGTAGCCATAAAGACTTGATCAAATGGTACCCCAGCGGAAGAGAGGATTGCCGGGTTGACCACAACAATATAAACCATCGTTAAGAAGGTAGTTATTCCTGCAACAAACTCTGTTTGGATCGTTGTATTGTTTTGTTTTAGTTTAAATAGATTTTCCAATGAGTTCACCTTACTTCCGAATAATTATAATCACAAGTAACATAATATTCGTTTTTAACACAGAATGCAATACATTTAAAGGATTTCTGTCGCAAAATTTTAGCATAAATCTCACTTGGATTATGTAACAGGGTGTGTTGCTTATCCAGTTACCAGTTCTGGCGATTCGCCACTCTCTTCTGGCGATTCACCGCCTCCTTCTACTCACTCACACCCCAAAAATCGCAGCATACAAAAACCCCGCTTCGACATATCATCAAAGCGAGGTTCATATACCTTTTTTATCTACTTAATTATCCTTCCAACAATAGATCATATGGATCTTCAAGCAATTCTTTAATTCTAACTAAGAATTGCACCGCATCTTTTCCGTCAACAATACGGTGATCATATGATACTGCAAGATACATCATTGGGCGTACTTCAATGGAATCGTCCGGCATTACTATTGGACGCTTTTGGATATTGTGCATACCTAGGATTCCTACTTGTGGTGCATTTAAGATAGGTGTTGACATCATGGATCCAAAAGTTCCGCCATTTGTAATGGTGAAAGTTCCACCTTGCAAGTCGTTTAATCCTAATTCTTTATTAATAGCTTTCTTGCCTAAGTTGCCAATCTCACGTTCAACTCCAGCAAAGTCAAGACGATCTGCATCGCGAACAACTGGTACTACAAGTCCTTCCTCAGTTGATACGGCAATTCCGATGTCATAGAATTTTTTCATTACAATTTCGTTCCCTTGTATTTCTGCATTCAATAGTGGGAATTCTTTCAATGCCCCGATTACTGCTTTGGTAAAGAATGACATAAAGCCAAGTTTTACATCATGTTTCTTAATAAAGTTTTCTTTACGCTCACTTCGAAGTTTCATAACGTTTGTCATGTCAACTTCGTTAAAAGTTGTCAGCATCGCCGCTTCTTGCTGAACTTCAACAAGACGGTTAGCAATCGTTTGACGACGACGGCTCATTTTCACGCGTTCAACAGGTTTGTCAAACTCTGTTTTCTCGGATTTCTTAGGTTCTTCTTTTTTAGCTGGCTTGGATTCTTTCTTGTCATTGCCACCTTTTGCAGCAGAATCAACATCTTCAGGACGGATACGACCTAATGGATCACGTGCCTGAACACTGCTTAAGTCAATACCTAATTCGCGTGCACGCTTACGAGCAGCAGGTGAAGCAATTACATCCTGCTTGTTATCAGAACCATCGTCTTTCGCTGGCTCTTTTGCTTCCTCTTTTTTAGGTGCTACTTCTTTCTTTTCTTCTTTTGGTTCATCGGGTGAGGCATCCGCACCAGCTTCACCATTTTCATCTATTTTAGCAATTACGTCTCCTACTTCGACGTCTTCGCCTTCTTCACTGACAATTTCAGTTATTACGCCGGCAAAGTCGGAGTTAACTTCAACATTAACTTTGTCTGTTTCCAGTTCTACAACTGGATCACCTTTTTCTATCTTGTCGCCTTTTTTCACTAACCACTCGGCAATTGTACCTTCTGTAATGGACTCTGCAAGCTCTGGAATTTTAATTTCGTTCACTGGAATCTCCTCCTTTTGACGGATTAATCGCCTGTCGTACTATTTGATTCTGTTCTGTTTTATGAATGTTCGGCTCACCAACTGCCGGTGAGGAACGGTCTGGACGGCCTATATAACGTAGCGATTGACCCTCACTCAACAATTCTCTTAAGTAATCATCCACGAAATCCCAGCTGCCCATGTTTTTTGGTTCTTCCTGTACCCAGACTATTTCCTCCAGGTTTGGCAGTTCTTTTACTGCTTTTTCCAACTCTTTTTCCGGAAATGGATAAATTTGCTCTAATCGCAATGCACGAAGCCAATCAAAATTCTCTTCTGAATTGTCAATTGCATCTTCAACGTCAACCATTATTTTACCACTGCCAATTAATAAACGCTTTGCATTTTTCTTACTTACCTTCAAATTAGGCTGCTGTCTCAAAGGTTCAAATTTTCCTTCTGTAAATTCTTTCGCTGCTGATGCAACGCGCTGATTCCGTAATAAACTCTTCGGGGTCATTAGCACTAATGGGCGTGCTCCTTCTTTATCACGTAGTGCTGCCTGACGACGGATTAAATGGAAAAATTGTGCAGCTGATGTCACATTTGCTACTATCCAGTTTTTCTCTGCAGCCATTTGTAAAAAGCGTTCCAAACGTGCGCTTGAATGCTCCGGACCCTGGCCTTCATAGCCATGTGGCAACAGCATTACCATATTGGACTTTTCGCCCCATTTCGCACGGCTTGCTGCTATAAACTGATCAAAAATAACCTGACCGGCATTCGCGAAATCACCAAACTGCGCTTCCCAGATAACCAGGGTATTCTTTGACTGTACACTATACCCATACTCGAACCCTAATACACCAGCTTCTGAAAGCGGACTATTGCGAATATCAAACGATGCTTTAGCTTCATCTAATCCATGCAACGGTGAATAGGTTTCAGCTGTTTTAACATCGTGTAACACCATATGTCTGTGTGCGAATGTTCCACGCTCCGTATCCTGACCTGTCAATCGAATAGGAATTCCATCATTTAAAATGGATGCATATGTTAAAGCTTCACCTGCACCCCAGTCTGCTTTATTTCCTTCTTCCAGAACATTTTCACGGCGCTTCAGTATTTTTTCAAGTTTTTTAAACCCGGTAAATCCTTCTGGCCGTTTCAACAAACCAGCATTTAAAGCCTTTAAATCCTCAAGCGGAATTGCTGTTTCAAAACCCTCAAGGCCATTTGCCAATGCTTTAGGCATATTTTTAGCCTCAGCTTCACCTGTCTTATTTTCTTTCATACCGTCATAAATACCACGAAGGCTGGATTCAACTCGATCCTTAATTTTTTCAAATTCATCTTTATCAACCACACCTTCAACCTTCAGTCTTTCGGCAAAAACATTGGCTGCTGTTAAGTGTTCATCAATATCCTGATATAGGTTTGGTTGTGTTGTTCGTGGTTCATCCATTTCATTATGTCCATACCGGCGATAGCCTACAAGATCAATAAGAAAATCTTTATTGAATTTTTGTCGATATTCATAAGCAATTTTAATAGCAGAAACACATGCAATTGGATCATCCGCATTAACATGAATAATCGGTATTTCAAATCCCTTTGCTAAATCACTGGCATAACGAGTTGATCGCCCATCTTCCTGATTTGTTGTGTAACCTACAAGGTTATTGGCAATTATATGAAGTGTGCCACCTGTCTTGTAACCAGGCAAGCCACTTAAATTCAATGTTTCCGCAACGACACCTTCACCGATGAACGCAGCGTCTCCATGGATTAAAACACCTACTGCTTTTTTAAAATCCTGTTGAGGATAACCTCTGCCTGATCGATCATCCTGAGCTGCACGTGCAAACCCTTCAACGACAGGATTTACAAATTCCAGGTGTGATGGATTATGTGCAAGCGTAATTCGTGTTTCAGTTTCATCGCCATCTTTCACTTCTTTTGTTGCACCAAAGTGATACTTCACATCACCAGTCCATCCATAATTAATCCCAGTAGATCCTTCAGAAGGAATTAATTCTTTGTCTGGTGAATGATGGAATTCAGAAAATATTCTATCATAAGGTTTTCCTAAAACGTGCGCCAACACGCTTAAACGTCCACGATGGGCCATTCCCATCATTATATGTTCAACTTTTTCCTCAGTCGCATATTTAACAATGCGATCAAGCATTGGAACCATTGCTTCCAAACCTTCAATCGAAAAGCGTTTCTGTCCAACAAACGTTTTTTGTAAAAAACCTTCAAACCCTTCTACATGGGCAAGACGTTCAAGTAGTTGTTTTTGCTCTTCATTGGAAAGTTTTAAATGAAATTCTCCGGATTCAATACGCTCCAAAAGCCATGTCCGTTCGTCATCATTATTGACATGGTCATATTCAAATGTAATCGTTCCGGAATATAATTCTTTCAACTTTTGTATGACGTCAAAACCGTCTTCTACACCGCTAGGGGATTGCTCCCATAACCAAGATGCAGGCATGTTTCGTAAATCCTGTTCTGATAATCCATAGGTTTTTGGATTAACTAATTCTGTATCGCGCTCTTTACGCCCTACTGGATAGATGTCCGCTTCCAAATGCCCAAAACGACGAATAGCCTCAACAAGTTTCATTGCTGAGGTTAGCTTTTTAACATTATCTATAGACGGCGCTGAATCAGATGTTGCTTGTATGGTACCTTTAGATTGGTTCAGCCATTCAGGAGCCCCATGCTCATCAAAGATTTCTCTCAGTGATGGGTTAACAGCTTCATGATTTTCTTTGTACAAATCATATTGCTCTTCAATATACCCCATATTTGGACCATGAAAAGTACCCCAGAATCTTTCGTTAGATTCTTCATTCTGTGCCACGTCTTATACCCCCATTAGAAGTTAACTTTACCCCGTTGCAAAACGGTCATTTACACTCAAGTTTTATTATAGAACTCTACTATGATTTCATCAACTAATATACCCTATTTTGTTCAGAGAAACAACAACCAATCCAGCCATTTAAAATAATTTCATGAACATGACATATCTTCTGGTTCACATAAGGATAATTATTCGGTATAATAAGGGCATAATTATATTAATGCGTACTTTACATATAGAATAGAAGGAGGAAAACGTCATGAAACTAGCATTATTAATGGGCGTTATTGTAACATTTATCGTATCTTGCTTCACTTCAGGTTACGATGCAAAACCAGGAGTTCCTAAAAAGGATCAGTAATAACAAATAACAAGAGCCGCCATGTACACGTACATGACGGCTTTTTTTAGCAGTTAGGCTTTCTCCATTAGACTTTGCGATAAGCCAAGTTTTTTATGATACCATCTATTCCAGCCCTGAAAAACCACGCTGTCTTAATGCTTCATAGATGATAATGGCAGATGTGTTGGACAAATTTAACGACCGCACTTTATCACTCATATGAATGCGAAGGCACCTGTCTTCTTTTCCCTCTAAAAGACTTTTCGGAATCCCGTCTGTCTCGCGGCCAAATACAAAGTACAGGTCTTCATCACTATTACTGTAATCATATTCCGTATAATACTTTGTACCAAAATTTTCGATATAATAAAACGTTCCTTCTGGATATGTAGCATATAAGTCCTGAATTGAGTCGTATTCACGGATATCGACGTTTTCCCAATAATCAAGCCCAGCACGCTTCACCATTTTATCATCAGTAGAAAACCCAAGTGGGTGGATTAAATGCAGCGTGGCATCTGTTGCAAGACATGTTCTTGCAATATTCCCCGTATTTGCAGGTATTTCTGGCTGATATAATACAATATTTATACTCACTGTTCATTCTCCTTATTCGATTAATACCTACATCATTATACACTACTCACCAATTCGAAAAAACTTATACTGAATATCTGGAGTCCAAGCTGTCGAATCCTCATAAGACCAATAGCGGTTGCGGCTATTATCAGTATGTGCGTTTACCAATGGCATCCCGTTCGCATCTTTTGCCACGACAATTGTATTATGATCCCATTTACCATTTCCTTGAAAATCATAGCAAATGACATCACCAGGTATCAGGTCCCGAGCCGACTCCTTTTCATTGCCTTTTAACCCTGCTGTTGATCCACTTAAATACCAGCGTAAGGAATGTGCTACCGCCCAACTGTAACTCCAATTATCCGCCTGATACCACCAGCCGCTCCCTCGATTAGGCATGCCACGCATGGGAGCACCGCCAGCACGTAAACACTGTGAGATATAATTTGTACAGTCTACATCGAACGTACGATAAGCAGGGTTATAACTGTTCCACCAGTGTTCGGCATATTGAACTGCTGCACGTCGATCATAAGTGAAACGTTCATCAGCCAAATTACGAACTTCATCTGCTTCCATCGATGGTGCATCCACCTTTACAAGCTTTTGCTGCAGTATTTTGTGATCTGTTATATTCCCTTTTTCTATCCGAAACTGGTACGGGACAACTTGTTCTTCCCTAATGAATTGCTCATTTTGCTTCATTAAAAAAGATAAATGAAGTAGATATCGATAACATATTTTATTGGAATAACGGAGTTCTTCGAAAAATTGTCCCCTGCCACTGATTCGAACAATCTCCACACCCCTGTCATTACTAACTGCTTTTTTCCGTTTCCACCAATCCTCATTAACCTCTTGACCTTGAAAAAAATTCAGCCACATATTTTTAATTCTTTCCATAAAAAATCCCCTCCACTTTGAGTATATGGAGAGAACCTCTAATTAATGGCAATTGTACGGGCCATTATTTCGCTTCATGAGCTAACAAATATTCTTTCTTATCAAGTCCACCATTATAACCAACCATTTTGCCATTTGCTCCAATTACACGATGGCATGGCACAACAATCGAAAATGGATTTTTGTTTACTGCACCACCTACTGCACGTACTGCTTTTGGGTTACCAATTGTGTCTGCAATATCTTTATAGGTTTTTGTTTCCCCATATAAAATGGTATCATACAAAGCTTGCCAAACCTTATGCTGAAAGGGTGTACCATGGAATGTAAAGTCAAATGAGAAGTCCCTGCGTTTGCCCTTAAAGTAGTCTTGGAGTTCCGTTTTGACATGATCAACTATCCCGGGTTTATGGATGAACTTCGGATTGTTAAAATAACGTTCACTCCACTTTTGCATTTTTGCTTTCATTTGATTAAATAATCCATATTCTATTCGAACAATGTGTTCACTATCACTAATAATTGTCAACGGACCAACTGGTGATTCCATCTCATCATAGTATAGTTCCATAACCAAATCCTCTTTCCGTATATAATTTAGGGAGTTTAATTGAAGTTTGCTGCTATTGATCTGTGACATAGAGCGAAAATATGAGGCCGCTCCAGAAATATACTTCGCACACCCTTAGGGCAACGCTTCAGCTGTTGCTTCGACGAACAGGAAGTTCATAAAGCGTATTAAGTAGCGGATAATTCCTGTTGAAAATTTAATCCTTTTTCCATTTCAAATAAAACCTGTTCATCTGTTTCGTTCTCCATTGCTTCCGTAATTGCTTCAAATGCTTCATCGGTGCCGATTTTGCCAAGCGACCATGCAGCAGTACCTCGTATCACCGGACGAACATCGTTTTTCATTACCTTAATCATTTCGTCAACAGCTGTCACGTCCTTATAGTGACCAAGTGAAATTAAAGCATTTCGCTGTAGTGGCTTTTTCCCCCGCCACGAACCTGCTACATGACCAAATGTTTCCTTGAATTCACGATTTGATATCCGGAGCATCGGTTTTAGTTTTGGTTTGGCAACATCTGGTTCTGGTTCAAGCTCTGGGTGATTATGAAAGTCTACCTTCTGGTTATATGGACAGACAGCCTGACACGTGTCAAAACCATAAATGAAATTACCGATTTGTGAACGGAATTCATCCGGCATAAAATCTTTTGTCTGAGTCAGAAACGCAAGACAACGCTGAGCATTTAACTGCCCACCTTGTACGAGAGCTCCAGTTGGACAAGCATCCAGGCACTTTGTACAGGAACCGCATCCATCTGCAAGCGGCGTATCAGGGACAAATGGTATACTCGTAATCAATTCACCAAGATAAACATATGATCCGAATTCAGGCGTAATAATAGAAGTGTTTTTCCCGCTGAATCCAATACCAGCACGTTCTGCCACCGCACGGTCTGATAATTCTCCCGTATCGACCATCACCTTGTTCACGGCATCAGGAAATTTTTCCTCCATGAAGGCAGAAAGTTTCTCCAGCTTTTCACGTAAAACAACGTGGTAGTCAACACCCCATGAGGCACGGCAAAATATCCCGCGGCGTTCATCTTTTGTGCTTTTTGGTGCATCCTTAATTCGTGAAGGGTAGGCGATTGCAATCGAAAGGATCGACTTCGCCTCTGGTAATAACCGCTCTGGTTCCGTCCTCTCGTCTACAGACCCTTTTTCGAAGCCTGATTGATAGCCAAGCGACTGCTGACGCCGTAAGCGTTCCTTCAATTCACCAAACACATCAGCAGATGCAAATCCTATCTTATCGATGCCTATATCCTTGCTGTAGTCAATAATCTCCTGCTTCAATTGATCTGTATTCAACGGTAACCCTCCTTTTTATTGTTGCGTAACTTTTGCTGTACGAATTCGATTTAATACAGCAGCAATTTCATACCGCCGTGGTCGTGCGATATCACCTGGATGCTGATTTTTAAACGTCGTAAATGAGGCTAATCCTTTTTTGTCCATCTGCTCTTCCAGATCATCCAGTAGTTTATTTAACGATTTAGCACCAAGCCCATTTGTTCGATCCAAATATTGAATAACCTCTGCAATCATGCGTGTTTGTGAGGAATCCACAAGTTGCTCAGTATCATCAAATGAAATATCCGTCCGCCCCATAATAATTTTAGTTAAGCCTTTTGCCTGTGTTTTCGGACGGCTTCCTTTTTTGGTCTGCAGGGAACCCTGCTGGAAGTAACGTTCGGCAATATCACCAAAAGCGTCTTCCGATAAAGCATCACGGTCTAATGGGTATTTCTCCATTATTTCCTTTGCATCATTCGTAACATTATAAGGGACATAAGCTTCCATCATAATAATCGAATCCGCTACAGCAAAATAATCACCGGAGCCTCCCATAACGAGAATCGTTGATACATCAAGCTGATCTCGCATTTGTTTTATTTTATCAATAAACGGTGTAATCGGCTCTTTATCCTTTTTCACAAGCTGCTGCATCCGGTGATCACGAATCATAAAGTTGGTTGCGCTGGTATCCTCATCGATAAGTAATGTAGTAGCTCCTGCTTCTAATGCTTCCATTACATTCGCTGCCTGCGAGGTGCTTCCGCTGGCATTTTCAGTCGAGAAGAATTGTGTATCCTGTTTGTGTGGTAGATTATTGATAAATGGTGAAATGTTAACACCAGTAACTTGTCGCCCATCTTCTGCACGAATCTTCACAGCATCAGAATCAGTAAGTACGTACTCACGTCCATCACCTTTAGTATGTGAATATACACCGCGTTCTATCGCTTGTAAGATCGTGCTTTTACCATGATAACCACCGCCAACAATAAGTGAGATACCTTTTTTAATCGCCATTCCTTTAATTGGTACAGGTTGGTGCGGCAGCTGAATTTCCACTTCATCTGCAGCAGGACTTTTAAATGGAACCGCGTCCTTCAGCGGCCGGTTGCTAATACCACTTTCCCTAGGCAAAACCGAACCGTTCGCAATAAAAGAAATCCAATCATTATGGCGCATTTCGCTGCGAATAACTTCCTGCTGATCAGCAAGCTCGATAACCTTCTGAACTTCATCATCGGCTATGGCGAAAATGGAGCTTTTAATTATCGTTGGAATGGCATTTGAAAATAACTTCTCTGCCTCTCTCCCGTTAATTTTTCGTCCATTCGCCGGCAAGCCCACAGAAATACATACCGTTATAGACGCTTGATCAATTTGAACAGCGCTCCGTTCCAGAACTTCCTGTCCAGGCTTATCAAAAAGAATCTGTCCACTCTTTCCAGACCCCTTGATAAATTGTCCTACCTTTGCAACGGCTCCACCAACTTTGCGGGCAAGCAGATCCTCTGCAGCTACCTTGCGTGCCTGAGAGTCGAGCCACTCACTTTTTACCTGCCGTTTTTGAACTGGAATGACAACGCGTATTTTGGATGGTGTGGCGAATGGATCACCCTGCACATAATCTATATATAAATCAAAATCATCAAATGTGTAGTGACCCTGAACACTTTTATATGCTTTATAGCCTTTACCATCAATCTGTTTCAAGTTTTGCATTAATTTTTTCATATTAAAATCCCTCAAATTATCGTAGTTATCATAAGAATACAACTTACATTGGTATAAGTTCAAGTTCTATAAAAAAACGCAATGCTTCGTAGGGTATGTTACGAAACACTGCGTTATGACTTATGTATGGAGCGGGTGATGGGAATCGAACCCACGATATCAGCTTGGAAGGCTGAAGTTTTACCACTAAACTACACCCGCACTTCACTCGTATAGTATGTACGATGAATGCTCCGATTTTAGGCCGTTAAGAAGCCAATTTTTCTAAGGAACATTATTAATTATACCAACTCTATCAAATTGAATCAATAGTTTTCTGTTATTATTTTAGAAACCTGGCTTATC
This sequence comes from Virgibacillus sp. JSM 102003, assembly GCF_041949995.1. Taxonomy (NCBI): domain Bacteria; kingdom Bacillati; phylum Bacillota; class Bacilli; order Caryophanales; family Bacillaceae; genus Virgibacillus; species Virgibacillus sp. JSM 102003. The sequence goes on along the minus strand of NZ_JBHFQH010000002.1, from coordinate 206,053 downwards.
AACAATCGAACATGAATGAAAAATATTCCTATCTATAATGCCACTTTTCTTCATCCACGTTCGATTGTAATTATAAGAAATGGCAGGTTTAACTATATTGCACAATTTTCTACACCGCATTGGTCACAAACAAGTAATCTCCTAAAATAGTTCATGTCTTTAAGTATAAAGTGTTTATTTTGATTGTCTATAATCCCTTGGTCTTTCCATTTATTCACAATACGACTGACAGTTTCTCTTGATACAGCAATATGTTTGCTAATATCCTGAATCATAATTGGATCTGTTAGCTCTATACCTTCTGGAGTTACGACACCACATGTGTTGGAATACCGGACAAACACCGATGCAACTGCACCTTCTGAGCCAAATGCAATGTAGTCACGCATTTTTGCTTTACTTGCTTCCAGATTCTCTGCAACCCAGCGCGTAAAATGAAGACCTATTCTTCCATTTTGTGCTAGGACATCTTCAATTTCATGACGTGTAATCGAATATAGCTTACTATCCTGTAAAGCCTTCGCTGAATTGGAATAATAATTTCCACTGAAAATACCGATTTCACCGAACCCATCATTTATATTACGTGTGAAAATAGTAATATCTTTATTTGAACCGAGGTTTTTAAAAATTCTTACTTCACCTTGCTGTATAAAAAACAAATGATCAGCAGTGCTTCCTTCTTCAAATATGAATTCACCTTTTTTCACGCTCATCTGTTTTGAGTTTGCCATGAGAATACTGTATTCATGCTGAGCAAGTCGTTCTAAAATTGGTTCCAATTATGGTCATGCCTCCTTTAACTAACTTTATATCCATTATAAAGGAAAAATAAAACAAATTCTGTGATATTTATCACTATCCAACAAAACATTTACATACAGTGATAGAAGATATAAAATAGTCATAAGTTTCAAGGAGGGGAATAGTATGTCTGTCTATCCAGTAATCATCTCACAAACAAATTTTGTAAACCATGATGATCTTAAATATCCATATGAAGAGCGAGGATTACAGTTTGGTGATGGTGTATATGAAGTGATCCGTATCTACAATGGCACGTATTATCTGCTTTTGGAGCATGTAAATAGGCTGTTTCGGTCTGCAGAGGCAATCAAGATTGAATTACCCTTCACCAGAGAGGAAATAACAGATTTGCTGCAGGAATTATTAGAAAAAAATTCTATGGCAACAGATGGCAAGCTATATTTACAGGCATCACGGGGTTCTGCACCACGTGAACACACTTTTCCAAGCAATGTTCCAGCAAATGTTTATGCATATATGGAGGATTTTCCTCGTAATCTCAAAAATTTATCAGATGGGGTTTCTACGATAACGCAGCGTGACGTCCGATGGGAAAATTGTTATATAAAAAGTTTAAACCTATTGCCTAATGTTATCGCAAAACAGGAAGCAAAAGAGAATGGCAGTTATGAAGCCATCCTTCATAAAGAAGGAGTCGTTACTGAGTGCAGTTCCTCCAATGTTTATCTTGTAAAAGATGGAAAAATTTATACGCATCCTGCCACAAATAATATCTTGCATGGCTGTGTACGCATGCGTATTGAAAAGTTCACGCGCGATTTAGATATCCCATTAATTGAAGAAGCCTTTTCTGTCAGTGATATCGCCACAGCTGATGAATTATTCTTATCCAGCAGTACTTCAGAAGTCTTGCCGATTGTTAAAGTAGATAGCGATACAATAGGTGATGGCCGTCCAGGAAGGATTACAGCAAGATTGCAGGAAGCATACGAACGGGATGCCAACTTAGCTAAGCATAAAGTCTAGTCTTTTGTTAATCAAAAGGCTTTTCTTTTTTAATAGTAGATATTTTCCAAGGGAGGACATTTCATGAATACAACGAAACGTGCATTAGCAGCAGAAGATCTGTTTAATATTAATGTGTACAGTGATCCCCAGTTCACACCTATGGGAGATGCCTACACATTTGTTTCCACAACAGCAAACGACGACAATGAATATACATCACAGTTATTTTTTCAAAAATTAAATGAGACTAAACCAAGCCAGTGGACATTTGGTGAAGCAAAAAATAACAATCCCGCCTTCTCACCTGATGGAAAGAAAGTCATATTCCAGTCGACTAGGAGTGGGCTTCCTCAGCTCTGGATGATACATACAAATGGCGGAGAGGCAAAACAGATCACAACATTTAAGAACGGTGCGACAAACCCTGCCTGGTCAAGGAATGGCAAATATATTGTTTTCAGTGCATCACTGGAAACAGATGATGACGTAACGGCCCAACATGAACAATCAAAAGAGGAACGCCAAAAGTTAAAGGAAGAAAAAAGTGAGCAGCCCATTGTAATCAATCGATTGGATTACAAATCGGACGCTAAAGGATTTTATGATAATAAGCGAACACAGCTTGTTTTGTTTGACGTTGAGAAAGAGATATTTGAGCAGTTAACAACAGCAGATGCAAACCATAACCTCGAGGATATATCACCTGATGGAAAACAGATTCTGTTTACTGCCAACTTGAATGATGATGCAGATTATGAACTCACGAACGACCTTTACCTTCTTAATCTTTCAACAAAAGAAACAAGGAGGTTAACGAACGGACATGGTGCATACGGGAGTGCACAATTTTCACCAAGCGGAACAAAAATCGCCAGTTTCGGCCATGAGTATGCATACCAGGGTGCAACACTTAATGACCTGTATGTGTTTAAAACAGAATCGGCTGAAAGGACATGCTTAAGCAAAGAATGGGATATCCAATTAGGTGATGCGCTGATTGGTGATACCAGACTCGGTCAATCAACAACAGGACCAATATGGGACGAGGCAGAAAAACATTTATTTTTTCTGGGAACAGATTTTGGTGCAACCGGGCTATATCAAGTGAATCTGAACGGTGACCTCGAAGTGCTGTATAAAGAAGACAACCATGTCTTTGGATTTTCGTATAATGCTGGCACTTTCATCCTTGGTATTAGCACTCCAACAAACCCATGCAATTTTTATAAAATGAATAGCGATAGAAAGCTAGCACGCTTAACCAACGCGAACCAGGAGTTTCTAAGCAATGTATCATTAAGTGAACCAGAAACACTGACCTATACTGCAGAAGATGGCTGGGAAATTCAGGGGTGGCTATTACGTCCATATGGCTTTGAAGAGGGCCAAAAATACCCATTCGTACTGGAAATTCACGGCGGCCCACATGCGATGTACGGCCAGACATATTTCCATGAGTTACAATTACTTGCAGCAAAAGGCTATGTCGTTTTGTATACGAATCCCGTGGCAGTCATGGATACGGGCAGTCGTTCGTTGATGCCTGTCGTGAAGACTACGGTGGCAAGGATTACACGGATTTGATGAGTGCGGTTGACTATGCCTTAAAAGAATTTGACTTCATCGATGAAAACCGGATTGGCGTAACTGGCGGCAGTTATGGCGGGTTTATGACAAACTGGATTGTTGGTCACACAAATCGGTTTAAAGCAGCCGTTACCCAGCGCTGCATTAGCAATTGGCTAAGTTTTTACGGAGTAAGCGATATTGGCTATTTCTTTACAAAATGGGAACTTGGTAAAAATTTAATGGACGATCCTACTAAACTATGGGATTTCTCTCCATTGAAGTATGCTGAAAATGTGGAAACCCCGCTGCTTATTGTGCATGGCGAGCAGGATTTGCGCTGCCCAATCGAACAAAGTGAACAAATGTACACTACATTAAAGCATTTGCGTAAAGAAGTTGAATTTGTCCGTTTCCCGGAAGCTAACCACGAATTAAGCCGAAGCGGAAAACCAAAAATGCGTATCGCCCGCCTAAACCACATAGCAAACTGGTTTGAAAAATATTTGTAAAGAACTAATGTTGCAGGTTAATCGTATCGGTGGTCGATATATCGTGTTTCAAGTCGATATACTGCGTTTTCGGTTGATATCCATTATATAGTCGATAGCATGCGTCTCAAGTTGATATTACCACCTCTTAAGTACATACAACTGCCAAATAAAAAGAGTTTTCCCCCCTGCCAGGTGGAAAACTCTTTTTACGATTAATTACCAATATACTTATCCAAAAAAGAATTCAATTTCGTGATATATTTCTCTTTCTTTGTTGCGAATGCTTCTCCATGACCTGCTCCATCTACTGTCATAATCTCTGCTTCACTTTTCGTATTTTCATATAATTTATATGCCATTTTGGTTGGCACAAAGGTATCAGCATTACCATGAATATATAATATCGGCACGTCAGCTTTCTTAACTTGCTCCAATGAAGATGCTTCCGTAAAGGAGTAACCTGCCTTTACTTTTGATACTAGACTTGTGCTCGGTAAAACTGGAAATGCAGGTATGTTATACATTCGATTCATCTGATAGGAAAACATATCCTTTACGCTTGTATAAGGGCTGTCGGCCACAATTGCCTTAACGTTATCAGGAAGCTCTTCCCCGCTTGCCATTAACATTGTTGCAGCCCCCATCGAAACACCGTGCAGGACAATTTCTGTATCTTGACCATATTTTTTTACAATCCGATTGACCCAATCAACATAGTCCTTACGATCATGCCAGCCAAATCCAATGTACTCGCCTTCACTTGCACCATGACCTCTCGCATCGGCCATAAAAATGTTATAGCCAAGCTGTTCATAATAATATTGGCCGTACAATCCCATATCCATCGCGTCACCAAGATACCCGTGTGCCATAACAACAACTTTATTCGTTGGTTGTTTCGCCTCTAAAAAGTAACCTTGCAGCTTCAACCCGTCATACGAAGTCATCGTCCATTCATCAAAATTCTGCTTGCTGACCCAATCACGCCAGTCACCTTCAAGGAAGACATCCATTGCTTCAGCGGAGACTTCCAAATCTTTATTCCCTTGTAAAAAATCCTTTTCATTACGATCGATTGCTAAATTATAAAAATAAAAGCTCGCAATAATATCTATAATAAGTAAAACACTTAAGATTCCTATAATAATTTTAAGCCATTTTTTCTTCCTCACGACAGCTCTCCTTTCTACAATACTCTAACTCTATTATACTAAATATTAAAAACAATTTCGCCCTATATAGTCTGGTACTTCTTTACAATGGAAAGGCGAGCAACAATTTGTCGCTCGCCTCACCCATTACAGCCCTAAATCTTCTTTCACTTCTTTTATCTGTTCCGTGTGCCGTTTTTCATGGTAGCCAACGAATGGTATCCACTGTTTTAAATTCATTTTACCGAATATTGGATGCACAGATCCTTTTTCAGCAAGTAGCTTTTCATCCGCTGTGCAGGCCAACTCCGACAATCCGTTATGTGTCGCTTCAAGCTTATGTTTCAATTCCTCAAGCGTAGCAAACGATTCACTGGGTTGGACGAATTCTGGCGCATCCACCTTCCTGCTCCGATCAACAGACAATTCAATTGGTTTATCAGCTATATTAACTACTTCACCTTGAGCCAGCTCGCTTCGGATGTTTTTTGTAATTGCTCCCTCCATTAGATACAAATGCTCGAGTATCTGCTTCATTGACCATCTGTTTTCTGAAGGTTTTCTATTTAAATCCTCATCTGAGATACCCTTTACTATTTCTAAAAGTTCCTCACGTGCCTGATTATTGATTTCCAATCCATCACTCCTCACATACTTTTATTCTATCAGTGATATATTTTTTTGAAAATAACAGCCAGTCACACATGCCTCTTTTCCATTAAATGAATACCAATTCCAGTCATCATGACACCCATTAGCAATAATATACTGATTGGAAATAATAAATCTTCCACTGGATAACCATAAACGGCTACACCATTTAACACTTCCATCCCATACGTAATAGGAACGATTTTTGATAAAAATAACATAAACTGGGATTGAACAATTTCAATTGGCCAGTAAGCCCCGCCAATCATTGCCATACTCACGGCCACAATTGGAATCACCGCATTAAATTGCTGCACTGTTTTTACCAAGCCTGTTATCAAAATGGAAAGGGCTACAATTGCAAAAACATATGGAATAATCACCAGCAGCGAATCAATAAACCTTCCATGAAAATTAACACCAACCCAATAACGAAATACCAGAAATACAATTGCCACCTGCAGATAACCTGTAATAAACGTATAGACGAAATTTGCTGTATACATCTCCCACTTTCGAACTGGTGATAATATAACCCTATCCCAAATACCATCCTTCTTTTCTGTCAAGATGTAAAAGACATTGTAGGCAATCGTATAAATTACAAAAAACAGTGTAAACCCGAATAACGTATGGAATGTGTTATCAATAATAACCGCATTTGATCCACGGAAATTGTTTGACTGAATACCAAATACCGGTTCATCTAAAGCTGCTTTCAAGTCATCCATAACCTGATCTTTTTCACTCGGTGTTGTTGCATCTGTCTCGGCAAAAATTTGATTGTATTGCGCTTTTTTATTATACGCTTCCCGTATTGTTTGCTGAACCAGCCTAGTATTTTGCGATGAAACCCCAACAATTACATTAAATTCATTTTCCTGGAGTTCTACACCAACCTCTGCTTTTCCACTTGAAATCTGCTCCATCATCTCTTCTTCAGAATGCCATTTAAAAGAATATGCATTAGATTCATCTAACATTTCACCTACCATCGATTCACGGACCGAATCATCAGCTGCATAAAGCGGAACACTGACTGTTGTAAAGTTTCCGGATCCTCCTAGAATAAGGGCAAACCCAACCGACATGACAATCATAATTAAAAACGTCCATGGATTTCGCATAAACATTTTTATTTTTGCTAAGAAAATACCTTTCATGCCGATTGCCCCCTCTTTGGAAAACTAAGTGCCGCAATCACAACAATCGTAACTGCAAAAATAGAAAGGAAAAAAACATGCTCCCAGATCGAAGAAATTGGATCGCCTCTAAGCACACTAAGATAAGCTGTCATCCCGGCACCATTAGGCGTTAAGTTACCCATAAATTGAATCGTTTTAGAAGTATCACCAATTGGAAAAAAACTGCCCCCTAAAAAGGCAATAATCGTAATGACAATCGATTGAAAAAAGTTCGTTACTAATTCCGAATTAATCCGATAACTAATAGCAGTAAGCAAAACGGACAACCCTCCAACCGCTATTGCCAGACCAAATGTAACAATTAAGAATGCTAGAATACTCGGCCAAGCTACCCCAAAGAGAATCCATGACACACCAAACACAATTAATAAATGAAGAAAGCCAAATACAGTACCAGCAATTAGCACACCTGAAAAATAAACCCATCTTGATACGTTGGCCAAAATAATTCGGTTGAAAACGTGGAGTCTTTTTTCAAGAAAGGCATAGGAACCTATTGTGGATGCAAGAAAAAGAACATTCATGACAGCCATTCCAACTGCATAATATTTCTTAGCTGTCACAGGCTGAGTCTGATCAATCGTCGTTATTTCACCAGAAATCGCTTCTGTATCAACCTGAATTGCTTCCATCGAAATACCTTTCTCACCAACAAAGCTTGTTAGCGTTAATTGTTCCTGAAACTGCTCTAAAACCTCTAAAATAATCGTTGACCCTAGTTGTTTCCCTTCGTTACGTGATACGGTTAATGAAGGTTCGGAATTCCTCATGCCAAAGAAATTTTGAAGTGTGTGATATGTGAAATTTTCGGGAACCTCAATAACTGCAGTATAGGAATCATCATTTAGCATTTTTTCGCGTTCAGAAGGCTTAGCACTTTCCAGTTGTATTAATTCCTTTAAGCCTTCACTTCCAAAAACGGATTCTTTTAATAGTTTAATAGGAACTAGCTCTCCTGTTGCCGCTTGAATTGCTTCCACTCTTTCCGGAGGCGCTCCGCTGTTTTTGATATCATTTATAAACCGGTTAACCTGTTCCATTTCATCTCCATGCTCAATAATGGCAACCTTGGCATCAATTGTAACTTCTTCACCATTCATAACATTCCCAAGCGCTGCACCTAAAATTGCAATCAGGATAATTGGGAGGCCAAGCAGCAGAAGCAACTGTTGAGGATTACGCACCAGAGTCAACCCTATTTTTTTCACAATTTGCCAGATCATTAAATCCTCTCCTCCTTAGTCCCGCAGTGCTCTTCCGGTAAGATGCAGGAACACATCCTCCAATGTTGCCTCCTGAACATCAACAGAATTCAATTCAATTTCAGCTTCTTCTGCATACTTCAAAATTGTACCGAACGCTTTTGTTTCTTTTGGCACGATTATTGTCACAGCTCTCTCACCTTCCGTGACACTATTTATCGTTGCGTCATTTCGAAGTAAATGAACAAAAACTTCATTTATCCGGTCAGACTTGATTTCAATCGTTTTTTCTGCTGAAAGAATTCGTTTAATTTCCTCATTCGTTCCAGATGCAATAAGGTTCCCCTGGTCCATAATATAAATACGGTCACAAAGGAATTCCACTTCTTCCATATAGTGACTTGTATACAATACAGTCATCTCTTTCTCACGGTTAAGCCGTTTCACTGTCTCCAGGATATAGTTTCTCGATTGTGGATCTATCCCTACTGTTGGTTCATCCATGATGATTAACTCTGGATTGTGCAGTAGCGCTACACCAATATTAAGACGCCGCTTCATGCCCCCAGAAAACTTTTTAACTACATTCTTACGCCGGTCTGATAAGCCGATCAGCTCCAGCACCTCATCAATTTTCTGCTTCAGTTCCTCACCTGACAGCCGATAAATCCTGCCAAAAAACTGTAAATTCTCTTCTGCAGTTAAATCATCATATAAGGCAATCTCCTGTGGTACCATGCCAATCACATCCCGAATTGGCCCGGGGCTTTTAATAATACTGGAACTCTTAAACCGCACATCACCTGTTGTCGGTTCAACCAAGGACGACAATATGGAAATTGCCGTTGATTTCCCAGCACCATTTGGTCCCAGCAAACCTACAATTTCACCTTTTTCAATAAACATATTCAAATTTTTCACAGCATAAAATTGTTTAAATTTCTTGGATAAATCAACTAACTCAAGCATCGTATCTTCCTCCTCTTACATTATTGTACGATGTCTGGCCACCATCGCATACTGTCTCAAGTCACTAATAGTTATCATAAGAGGATGACCTGCGTCACTTTTATCGTTTTTCTGTTGATGTTTCATGTTTTCCTGTCGATGTGCACGCTATCTGTTAATATTCGCTCCCTTCTGTGATGCATTACCTCCTCTACACCACATAAAAAACTCCCCACTCGCGCAGGAAGTTTACTAGCCTATATCATGTTTTACCGCAAAGATAGCCAGTTGTGTGCGGTCGCGCAGCCCTGTTTTTTGCAGTATTTGTGTGATGTTGTTTTTCACGGTACCGATCGATAAATATAGATCTCCTGAAATTTCTTTGTTTGTTTTTCCTTCGCCCACCAAACGTGTTATCGTTAATTCCCTTGATGTCAGATCAACATTAACTGCAGCATTGTACGATGTTGAACGTTCCAATAAACGCGGCATCACTTTTGCAGCTACTTCTTCATGAATTGTTAAACCTCCGCTCATACAACTGTAAACAGCAGCAATTAATTTAGTCGATTCTGATGTTTTTAATAAAAATCCATTTGCTCCTTCTTTTAACGCTTGAAGAGCATATTCATCGTCATTAAACGTTGTCAAAATCAGGATTTTAACCTCTGGCCATTGCTTTTTAATCTTTCTTGTCGCTTCAATTCCATTGACCACAGGCATCCGTACATCCATCATGATAAAATCGACCATATGTTTTTTTAGAATATCCAAAGCATGCTGACCATTATCCGCTTCATGGGTTACTGTAATATTGTCGTCCTGTTCTAAGATAACCTTCAGCCCCTGCCTGACAATCGCCTGATCTTCAACTAACAGCACACGAATCATTACGCTTCCCCCTCATTCACAGGAATCGTTCCCAATACAACAAATTTTTCTTCTGTTTGATAAACGAATAGTGTTCCATTAACTTCTTCCACTCGGTTTTTCATATTCGATAGACCGAATCCAAATTCGAACGGGTCTGCATCATAAATCTTATTCAATACTTCCAATGAAATGGATCCTGTGGCTGCCCTGCCCAAATTAATATGTACTTCCTTTGATTGTGCATGGCGCATCGCATTGGTTAATGCCTCCTGTATGACCCGATATAAAACAACACTTTTATCATTGGAAAGTGGAACTGACAGAACCCCTTGCCTGATGGTGAACTGAACTTGGATGTTACTTTCTGCTTCAAGTTTACGAATCAAATGGACAACCGTAGCCAAACCTTCATGTTCCTCACTTTGCAAAGCCTTTACAGCTTGTCTTGTCTGATCAAGACTACCCTGTGCCATTTCCTTTAATTCACTATATTCCGCTGCATTGTTTTGAATAGACAACATTTCCAATTTCATAATTAAAGCCGTTAATCGATGTCCTACCGAATCATGGATATCCCGGGCAATTTTCGTACGCTCTTCAAGACGGGCGTCCCTTTCCGCCACCAGGTTCATCCTTTTTAATTTACGATACTCACCTGACATCTGTTCATACATTTCGTGTTGCTCATTTTTTTCCAAATACAATCGGTTAACCGCGGCTACCATGAAGTAAAAGAAACTGGATAGAATAATTAATTCAACCACACTATTATTAAAATAAACAACCATCATCATGGATAATGCCAAGTTAAAGATTAAATAGATTGTCAAAGGCTTTTCCTTATGGCGATACACAGCAATAATTGCAAGATATAATAATAATAAAATCGAGTATGTAACTTCATTTGCCAACATAATTCCATGAGTAAAAATGATTACAGACAGACTAATGTAAAGAAGAAGCAATTCTTTCCGGATAGACAAAAAGAAAAATAATCCTAATGCAAGTGCTGCAATTAACAGGCTAATAGGTTGATTTTCACTATACCTGAAGATCAGCAAGGACCAAAGCCCACAAAATATACCAAACCGTGCCCAAAAAATGCTCACTCAATTATCACCTGCCCTATAAAAAAAGACTAGCAGAATTCTATTAATTTGGAAATAACTTCTTTAATAGTGTATCTTTATACTATAATAATAGTAATTTAAAAAAAGGAGCAATTATATGAAGCATACATATTTTCTCACAGGCTATCCTGGTTTCCTTGCATCTAACTTAGTTAAGCAGCTTCTCCATGATCATCAGCAGGACATCAAACAAATCTACTTATTAGTATTGCCCTCCCTCCAGAACACAGCTACCCAAGAAATTATCAGACTGGCAAAAAATAACGGACATGATCCCGGCATGTTTTCCATTGTAACCGGCGATATCACAAAGCCCACCCTCGCACTTGATCATGATATAAACCGCGAGATACAGGAGTCGGTTACCCATGTCTTTCATCTTGCAGCCGTTTACGACCTGGCAGTACCTAAAGATATTGCATATCAAGTAAATGTCGATGGAACAGAAAACATAAACAATTGGGTAAAGACGTTGGGAAATCTCGAGCGATATACTTATTTTAGTACGGCATATGTGGCGGGAATGCGTGAAGGAAAGATATATGAAGATGAGTTAGTAGCAGGGCAATCATTTAAAAATCATTATGAAGAAACGAAATATCATGCAGAAGTTTTAGTCGAGGATCTTAAGCAATCTGTTCCGACTACTATAATCAGGCCCGGTATTGTTAAAGGGCATTCAAAGACTGGAGAAACCTCCAAATTTGACGGCATATATTTTATGCTTAATTTACTTGATCATATAAGTTTTCTTCCATTCACGCCATATATGAGCGATGGTAAACCTGAAGGAAACTTTGTACCATCTGATTATGTATTACGCGCCACAAGTTATCTTGCAATCACACCTGCCGGCAAAGGAAAAACATATCATCTGACTGATCCAAATCCTTACACAATGCATGAGTTACAGAAGATACTCGCCGAGGCTTACTTAGGAAAAACACCAAAAGGTACAATTCCTGTATCTTGGGTAAAAAGTTCTCTATCAGCTGCTCCAGTGCGGAAGTGGCTTCAAGTCGAGCTGGAAGCAATGGATTATTTCACAATTAATGCATCATTTGACTGTTCATCAGCAGTAGCGGATTTAGAAGGATCAGGGATTGTTTGTCCTGACCTGAAGGACACTGTTGAACCAATGGTTGAGTTTTATCGAAAATACAGGCATGACCGAAGCAAGCACATACAAATTAACTAAACTGACTAATTTACAGATTTATGAGAATATTGGCCCATTTCCTAAAAATTACCACATTTCTGATTCCTTTTATAGTATACTATTTGGGACAGGTTATGCAGGGTGGCTTCAATTAAGAAGTGGTGGAAGAGTTTTTCTCTTATTACTTGGCGGCTTCAAATCCCCGATGAAAGGGGTTGAGCGAGTGATTCCAGTTGACAGTGCTCTTGAGCTGATGTTAATGTTTGCCACACTCGTATTACTGATCGTCAACAGTAGCCACGGAAAAAAGTAATCACCCTGTCGTCTGCGTAATTGTGGGATAATTACTTTTTTCGTTCCATAAACGGAGTCGCCGTGCCTTGCGGATAACTGTCAGAGCCGCAAGTTGCAGCTTGCGGCTCACTAAATTCCCCCCGAAAAAAACAACCAATTTAATAATATTTCAGTCCAATCAAATTTATTCACTTTTTTAAAAATAACACCAAAACAAATTTTTTAAATAGGTCATAAGTTTCTATTTCAATTGCTGGAAATACAGATTGATACTTTTGTCTTAATAAAATAGTATCACATCACACTTCCTCAGTCATCATAAATATTCCAAAATTTTCTTCCACTCTTCTACTTTCCCCTTAAAGGTCTTCGTATAACGTCCGGGAATTGGACTGGTCGAAGGCAATTTTATAACATCAACTCCACTAACAGTAAAATTTTTCTTGAAGGTTTCATAAGATCTACCCCCATTACATGCTATCAGGCAAATTCCAGGATATTGGTTCAACAACCCAATAATATCATTCGGTTTCTCATCCACAATATTAGCGTCAAGACTCCCTTCCCGATAGCAGTGACCTATTGTATCCCATAAAGCAAGCTGCTTATGCTTTACAAATGTGATTTTTTCATCGTAGTCAGATGTTGGCTCTTGATCAAAAAGTTCAAAAAGAATATCCCAAAAATGGTTGCGGGGATTCCCATAATACTCTTCTTTTTCCAAAGAAATACCGCCTGGCATGGAACCCAGGATAAGAACTTTAGGGTTTGCGGGAAGCACTGGTGCAAATGATGTTAATTTTACAGCCACTATACGGATTCTCCTTTCAGTTTATATTACCTTTATTAGATAACTCTAATCATCTTATGATTTATATTAAATCAAACGGGGAACAAATAACATATATAGCTACTCTTAGAAAGAAGGTATCAAAATGAAAGCAATTGTAATAAACGAATACGGATCTGCTAACCAGTTGACTGAGGAAGAGGTTCCAAAACCAGTTATAGCTGATGATCAGGTATTAGTAGAACTTCATGCAACATCAATTAATCCAATCGATTGGAAACTGCGTGAAGGTTACTTAAAAGAAAAATTCCCGTTTGATTTCCCCATTATCTTAGGCTGGGATGCTGCCGGAGTTGTTAGTGAAGTTGGCCATAGTGTATCAAACTTCTCCGTTGGCGACCGTGTTTTTGCACGTCCCGCTACAACCAAAAATGGAACTTACGCTGAATACACCGCTGTCGATAAAAATCTGCTAGCAAAAATACCGGAGAATGTATCATTTGAAGAGGCTGCTGCAGTTCCACTTACCGGACTTACTGCATGGCAATGTCTGGTCGATAGTTGCGACATTAAATCTGACGACAAAGTCTTAATACATGCAGGCTCAGGAGGTGTCGGAAGTTTTGCCATCCAAATTGCCAAAAGTTTCGGCGCCCATGTTGCATCAACTGCGAGTGGAAAAAATGAAGGTTTCCTCAAAGAATTAGGAGTGGATCAATTCATAAATTATCAGATGAAAAACTTTGAAGAAGAGCTTACTGACTTCGACGTTGTGCTTGATACAATGGGGGGCGGAATTCAAAAGAAAAGCTATGATGTCTTAAAAGAAGGCGGAAAACTTGTATCTATAGCAGAACCACCAGATGAAAGCCTCGCTGAATCAAAAGGAGTTAAAGCAAGCTTTCATTGGTTAGAGCCTGATGGCAAACAGTTGGCCAAGCTTGGCGAATTGATGGAACAAGGAGAAATGAAAGCACATATTGGCCATACGTTCCAACTTACAGAAGACGAAATGCGCGAAGCCCATAAACTAAGTGAGACACACCATGCAAAAGGAAAAATCGTGATAAAAATAAAGTAGAGATGGAATTAGAGAACCTGTGAGGATTTCGCAGGTTTTTTTAATGGGAAACCTAAAAGCAGACCATGATCCTGATGCGCTACCCATTTTTACTAAGAACTGCAACATCTATTCAAATAAGATTAACATACCTAAGGAAATTTTGATGCATCATGCATAGAATAATGTATTCCATATAGTTTTTCCTATATCAAAATGCTTTTGGGAGCATAAAAGCTGGCTTTCTCTACACTAAGGGAAAGCCAGCTTTATTATGTTCACTAACTAAAAATAATAAATAGGTGGTGCTATAGTTTTACAAGACAATAGTTATATTTACTATACTCTTGGAAAACTCAGCTACCCAGACCCCATTAATCAATTCAACAAGGATAGCGATGATAATTATCACAATACTAGACTAACCCCCTAAAAGTAACTGAAAAAGGGCTAATCTATCAGATGATTTGTCCTTTACGTATTTTGAAGTCCTCCATATGCTGTAGAGATAGATGCAAAGGAGGTGAAATTATATGGGACGTAGTAATAATAATAATGTTCGTTCAGATTTTGACACAGATAACTGTGTATGCAGAACATTACGTGATATTTTAGCTGCTCAAGATGAAAACAATGGTAATGGTTGTACTACTAGTTGTGCAAGATTTGCGTTAAGTCCTGCCAGCAATGGGCCAACTACAATTCCTTTTGTTCTGACAACAAAAGCAAACACTTTATTCTATGCATTTGGTAACATTGCATCTGGTACTGGTTCTGCAAATGATTGCTTCATCAGTGTATATTTCAAAGTAAGAGCGGTGGATGATGATTGTTGTGCGGTATTGGAAATATTAGAACCTAACAGTTCAAGGGCTATTCAGGCTGGTAATGAATGTTGTGTACCTTTGGAGCAGGTTTGTGATCCATCTTCATTATCATTAATGTCGACAGGCCAGTGTGTGACAGTCGACCTTAACTGTATTTGTTCTGTTCAATGTTTCGATCCATCTGTTGTATCTAATGGCTAACAAAAATAATGAGGAAATAAAATTCTACCAACAATACCTTTAGCTCAGGTTCTCCCCCCTGAGCTTTTGGTTTACCCACTGTCAAACAATCTAGGTGATCCCATTTTATGAATAAATAACCGTAATCTAGTCAAGTTTATCATTTTCTCTACCTTAGTGAATATAACTAGAACATTTAAGCTTATATACAAATACGGAGGGAGTGATCCCCCTGTTCCCCCTTCCATAAGAGGTCCTAAAAAAGGCTAATCTACCAGATGATTTGTCCTTTACGTTTTTTGAAGACCTCCATATGCTATAGAGATAGAAGTAAGGGAGGTGAAATTATATGGGATGTGGTTGTAATAGCAACAATGATGTTAGCTTTGAGACAGATAACTGTGCATGCAGAACATTACGAGATATTTTAGCCGCCCAGGATGCAAACAATGGTAATGGCTGCACTACAAGTTGCGCAAGATTCGCATTAAGCCCTGCCAGCAATGGCCCCTCAACAATTCCTTTTGTTCTGACAACAAAAGCAAACACTTTATTTTATGCATTTGGTAATATTACGTCGTCTGGTACTGGTTCTGCGAATGACTGCTTCATTAGTGTATATTTCAAAGTAAGAGCGGTGGATGAAGATTGTTGTGCGGTACTGGAAATATTGGAACCTAACAACTCAAGGTCTATTCAAACTGGGAACGAATGTTGTGTACCTCTGGAGGAAGTTTGTGATCCAGATCCATTAACATTAACGACAACTGGCCAATGTGTGACAGTTGACCTTAACTGTATTTGCTCAGTTCAATGTTTCGATCCATCAGTTGTATCTAATAATTAACAATTTAACATGAAAATGTCGTCCAATAAACGATGCTTTTAAGCTCAGGCTACCCCCTGAGCTTATTTGTCCGTGATCTGGTAATTCGATTCTATAGATAAATAGCCTTAATAAGGTCTAGTTCAATTTTAATAACTGTACCAGAGCGTTTAAGCTTTTCATTAGGTCAGTTCCAGAACAAATAGGATTACCTTTATGATCTATTATATTATTATGTTTGGGTTTTGGTTCCTAAAAATTAATAGTAAGCAAGCAAATATGTAATTCTTAACAACTATAACTGCGTGTGCTTCCGTTATATCATACCTAACAACCAACTCTTATGATTCGACATATTCTGCCACATCATTACTCCTAACCACTTTTTACAGTTTATAGACAAAAATCTATTAAATGATCTAACTTTTATTTAGCCTTTCACACATTTATCTCAAATCTATTTTTTTGCCCAAGCATCCCCTTTTCTACCTCCATATAGTACTAAAAGGGAGGTGAAATCATGACCGAATTAGTATTGTATTCACTTATCTTTGGATTGTTCCTAGGAGGGATGGTAGTTTTCAGACTGCTAATGCAACACCAAATAAACCAAGTCCTTAAAGCTTTAGATGTTGATAGGAAACCAGAAAAGGAAACCGAAAAAGTTCGTCCAACCACAAATCCTTCCTTTATTTTACAGGAATCCACAGAACGCCTAAAAGACTAGAGTTTCCAAAGCTTACTCCTGCAGTTCATTTTTCAAACCACTGCCACTCAAACATTCATTAATTAGAAAGGAGGTGTGGCAATGATCCAACTATTATATTTTGTTCTAACTTTGGGGTTGTTCCTATTTGGAATGTATCTTGTAAGAACTGGACTTTTCAACCTATCAGCCGATAAATTAAAACACTGGTTAGCAACTCTAACTGATGCCCCCTGGAAAGGTCTTATATTGGGAACAGTAGTAACGGCTATTTTACAAAGTAGTTCTGCTGTATCAATTATTGTAATTGGACTAGTTGCCGGACAAATGCTCAAATTTTCTCAAGCGATTGGAATTATTTTAGGAGCAAATATCGGAACTACGATCACCACCGAAATAATTGCATTAGATATTGAGTCTATGATAATTCCAATGGCAATTATTGGAGCAATTTTCATGCTCATAAAAAGAAGCAATATATTCCGCAATACTGGGATGGCATTAATCGGACTATCTGCCGTATTTGGGGCAATGTGGGGATTTAAGACGTTAGCAGCCCCATTAACGCAAATGGCGTATATCGATCAATTGTTTCTTACTTTAGATAGCAGCTTATTACTTGCTGTTATCGCAGGAGCTATCATATGCGCGATTATTCAGTCAAGCACAGCCACTACAGGGATTACAATGGGGTTCATTGCTACAGGATCCTTAAATTTAGATACCGCTGTAGCCATTGTTCTTGGGGCAAATATCGGCACATGTGTTGATGCATGGCTTGCCTCCATTGGAGCTGGAAGAGAAGCAAAGCTTACTGCCTGGTCTCATATTTGGATAAATGTCCTAGGGGTCATCGCCTTCTTCCCATTTATAGGGATTCTCGCTAATCTAGGAACGATGCTGGCAGATCAGCCGGCTGTCCAAGTTGCGCATATAAGTGTTATCTTTAATATCGCTTGTTCAATAATTGCACTTCCATTCACAAATAAATTAGCAAACCTCATTACAAAAATTCATGACCGTAAGAATGCAGTTGCCTAACCTTCCTTTATCCCTAGAACAAAAGCGCAAGTGCCTGTTCAGCGCCGTATGGACTGGACTGACCCGTGTGAGATAAAGGATACACGAAGAGCGTAAGCGATTCGATGTTGACTTATCGTAGACACGGGGAGGGAAGTCCACTAGGCGCTAGGCGCTGGCCGGTGAGAACGCCACGTCCTGTGGCGTCACCGGCACTAGTACGTCCTGTACGTCGGAGCTGGACGTCGCTGATTCTGATGTCCAGTTACTCATAGCACTTAAATTTTATAATTTTCTATACAATTAAAAGCATCTCCTTAGCGAGGAGATGTTTTTTTAAACATATTGTTGCATGACAAAACACACAAAGGAGGTATAACAATGATTTTCATACTTTCATTTTTTCTATTTCTGGGGGGACTTATCTATGGAATGTATCTGTTACGATTTGGGCTGCTTAACCTGTCAACTAATACGTTTAGAAAATGGCTAATAAACTTAACAGATACTTACTGGAAGGGCTTACTATTGGGTACCTTTATTTCAGTATTTTTCCAAAATGGTTCTATCGTAATGGTTATCACTGTTGGATTAGTTGCAGCAAGAATGCTCAGCTTTCCTCAATCCTTTGGAGTTATCTTAGGAGCAAATATTGGCTCGACAATAAAGATAGAATTAATCACCACTCACTTTCAAGGATATGTCGTTCTGTTAGCCTTTATTGGAGCGATTCTATGTCTTATAAAGAATAGGAACTCAATTAGCATTGGTTACGCACTCATGGGGATATCACTTTTGTTTGGGGCATTATGGGGATTTGAAATGATCGGTCCTCCTATAAGTGGGCTTAAGTATGTAAGTAATATGTTCCTGAATGCAGACCATAATAAGTTCTTTTCTATTTTAACTGGCACTACCTTTACTGCAATTGTCCAATCGGTTAATGTGCTTAACGGAATTACGGTAGACTTTCTTTCGATTGGGGGCATCGACTTATCTGCTGGGGTCGCCTTTATTCTTGGGGGGAATATGGGGGCATGTGTTACTGTGCTGCTAGCTACTATTGGTTCCGGAAAAAAAGCCTGGCTTACTGCTTTTGCCTACACATGGCTGAATGTATTAGGAGTTGCTCTTTTCTACCCACTTATCGATATACTTGCCTCAATAGGAATCAACTTATCAGCCCATCCAGATATACAGCTTGCACATATAAATATTATCTTTAATGTAATTCTCTCCCTAGTCGTCCTTCCTTTTTCAAATCAATTCGTAAAGCTTATACAAAAAATTCATAAA
This sequence comes from Virgibacillus sp. JSM 102003, assembly GCF_041949995.1. NCBI lineage: Bacteria > Bacillati > Bacillota > Bacilli > Caryophanales > Bacillaceae > Virgibacillus > Virgibacillus sp. JSM 102003. The sequence continues at coordinate 186,899 of NZ_JBHFQH010000002.1, read as the reverse complement.
CAGATTACTTAATCTGCTCTATAATAGTTAGCTGTTATCATTCTACCTTTTGCAATCAAAAACAGGCTGTACAGCGCTCCTCCACAGCCTGAAAACAGCTTACTTATTTTCATGTACTTCTTTGTTCCCCTGAATTTCAACTTTAATTTTTCTTACTCGTCGACCAACAACTTCTTCAGCACTTATCTTTAAATTTTGATAAGTAAAAGAATCTCCTTCTGCGGGAATTGCTCCAAGCTTTTCCATAATCCATCCCCCTAATGCAAAATAGGAACTTCTCGGTAAGGATACATGCATCATTTCAGCGAAATCATCTAAGTGGTACTGAGCATCAAAAATATAGATCTTTTTATCTATTTGAGATACTAAATCCAACTGATCTTCATTTTCATCCAAAATTTCACCAACAATTTCCTCTAAGATATCTTCCAGAGTTACAATACCTGCAGTTCCTCCAAATTCATTTATAACAATTGCTAAAGGCATTTTATTTTTCTGCAGTTGTGGTAAAAGAGTTGAAATCTTCATTGACTCTGCTACAAACAGTGGCTTTCTTAGTAACCCTTTTATGTTTACGTCTTTATACTTTAATAAGTCAGTCAGAAATTCTTTCTCCGTTATAAATCCTATAATGTTATCAATGTTTCCTTCATAAACAGGAATTCGTGAAAAACGCTCTTTTAAAAAAACATTTTTAATTTCTTCAATGGTCAGTCTACTATCAATCGCAACCATATCCATACGCGGGGTTAGTATTTCTCTTACAAAGGTCTCATCCAGGTCCATTGACCGATGGATTAATTGCCTTTCCATTTTATCAATAACCCCCTCTTCCTCACTTATACCAAGAATAATTCTTATTTCATCTTCTGTGATGAATGGAAAGTTGTTTTTCTTTGAAATGAAACGCGAGACAAAAAATACTTTAAATTTGAGGAAAAAGAAATTTATGGGGGTTAGGAACTTAATTAATATATATAACACATTGGATATAGCAAGTGAATAGGATTCTGCATGTTCCTTTGCTAACGATTTAGGGAGAATTTCTCCAAAGATCAATATCAATATCGTCATTATTACTGTACTTACTACTACTCCTGTATTCCCACCAATTAATTCAGTGGATATTTTCGCTGATATACTTGCAGCAGCTATGTTTACAATGTTATTTCCAACTAAAATAGTAGAAAGAGTCTGATCAAAATTGTCACTTCTAACAAGATGAAGAGCCATTTTACTCCCTCGTCTTCCTTCATTCACAAATTTTTTCAATCTAACTTCATTCACACTTGAAAAAGCCGTTTCAGAAGACGAAAAGAATGCAGAAAGGATAATTAGTGAAATTAACAGTATTATTAAATTTACAGATATCACTTCAAAAACTCACCCCCGTCAATCATCTGATTTCTATTTGAAATACGGTGTTACTTGTACATATCTTTAACAAGTATATACTGTAGTTTAGAGTAAGTAAGTACATCTAATTGAAGGTCGCTTCAGAATACTTGGCTTTCATCAAAAGAATTCTTAGGAGGCGTATTTAGCTTTTACTTAAAACCCATCTTTATGGGGAATCATTTGTAGTAATAAAGCATTTTATCCCCTGGTAAAAATAAACTACCCTTCTCCTGTTCAGGAAAAAGATAGTATAGCTGCTCTTCCTATCTCGTATTACTCCAACATAAACTCAATCATATCAATTCGATCACCGATTGCTACAAAGGTGCTGCCAGAACTGTTGGAGAAATAGGCAAGGCCTGTTTTTTCATCATACTTTACAAATGTCTCAACTCCTGATACATCTTCTCCATTCATCATTAATTCTCTTACAGCTGTGCCCGGTGGGGTTTCTGACAATAGTTCACTTAAAGGATTAGACAATTTAAGACCCTCCTTTACTTTTAGATACTATACTATATTTCAATCCAATAGCTTTTGTATGTGCATTTACTGGAGTATGTCTTAAAATGTGCACTTGCTGAATGCAATGTAAAGGAAAGTATTAAAGAACACATAATAGGATTGTTAGGAAAATGGGGAAGACATAATTAATCTAGTATATTAAAAATATCACAAACATGCGGAAATCCTTGGTTAATTAGGGGGCGACGAAACACCATCAAATTAGTGATATATTTGTAATAGAAGACGGGACCCGTGATAAGTTTTACAGTTTTTTCATAGGCAACCAAACAAGCAGATCAACGTTCAAGTGCATAAATTAACATGAATTAGTATAAATTTGGAGCGGTGGTATGCTATGAAAATCCCTACTTTACTGGCAGGACCAATTATTCGTCGGGTTGAACCTCAAAATGTCTATATTTGGTTGGTTACTAGCAAAGATTTTGCTATAGAAGCAGCCCTTTATCAAAATGATTTTGATGAAGAAATCAGAACATATACAGAAACAAAGAGAATTCATGTCGGTACAAACATGTATTTTCATTTAATTAACATTTCTCCATTTGGCGATGCATTTCCAACTGATTCTTTAATTGGGTACAATCTTTTCTTTACAAATAAGGATGAAACATTAGATTTGGGTAGTTTCAATCTTCTTTCCACCGATAACCCAAACAGTATTGTTTACGGTGACCTTAAGTACCCGTCCTTTTTCATTCAGCATAATTGCCCTTGCAATATCTTATATGGTTCATGCCGAAAACCGCATGGAAAGGGTAATGACGTACTCGCAAGTGCAGACGAAACCATTCAGGAAGATTATTTGAATTTAACGGTCCGACCAAGTTCATTATTTCTAATGGGAGACCAGATTTATGCAGATGATGTCGCAGATCCCCTATTTTTTCTAATATCTAGCTGGTCAAATCGATTAATCAGTGAAGAAAAGAAAAACATTGCTGATATTGACCCACGCTTAAATTCACAAACATTCTATCCGGATAAACTTCATGCCAGACAATATATCATGGATAAATTTGCCGCATTCACATCCGGAAATGCCGACAACCATCTCATTCGACTAGGTGAATATTTCGTAATGTACTTAATGACTCTTGGCCCTGCCCTTTGGGATAATACAGAAATACCATTATTTGAAGAACTCATTGAAGATAACGAATACTATTTTATGTATACGGAAAAAAATCAGAAGCAACGAGCAAAAGAATTGAAAAAACATCAAGCCAGATATTATGAACAATTAAAAGATCTTCTTACTTTTACAAAAACATTACCTCAAATCAGACGCGTACTTGCTAACACTCCAACATACATGATTTTTGACGACCACGATATTACCGATGATTGGAACCTTTCGCTGGATTGGAAAGAAAATGTGTGGAATGCCCCTTTGGGAAGGCATGTAATCGCTCATGGTTTAACTGCCTATTGGTTATTCCAGGGATGGGGAAACGACCCCAAGGCTTTTGATGGGAACTTCACCAAGTTACTCGCATACCATACTGGAATATTTACCAAAAGGTCATATTTTGATGAAGAATGGATCAAAATACTTTGGGATTCTCGCTTCTGGAATTTCGTCACACCTACCAATCCAAAGGCTATTTTTCTAGATATACGGACATCACGCGATTTCGATCTTGCACCACAACCAATTCGAATTGGAAACATTATTGATGAAGGAACAAATGCACCACATTTAATTGGAAAAGATGGATGGAAAACCGTATCCAATACGTTACTCAAAAGTGGTTGGGCCACAGCGGAACCTTTGATTATCGTATCCCCTACACCACTGTATGGAATAGGTATCGTCGAATCCGCTTTAAACCGCTATGTCTATCCACTGCGTATATTAGGCCTTCCAATCAAATATACAGCTGATTTTGAGGCATGGAAATATAACGGAACAGGATTCAATAGCTTTCTCCAGCAAATCATGGCCTGGAATCCAAGTCAATGCTATGTTTTATCAGGTGATGTCCATTACGCGGGCGCAATCAGATCCCGAGTTGAATTTAGCGATTCGGAGCAAATTACGATCAACCAATTCACTAGCAGCCCGATCCGTAATATGAGCTTCTCAGGATTATGGGGGTTCCTCTTGAAAATTTTCGTTTGGTTTAATTCGCTTAAGAGGAGAAAGCGTTCGATTAAGAGATGTTGTGATAATACAGGTAACCTAATAATGGGGCGAGGTGATTCTGATAACGTAAAATGGAATGAAAATATTGAATACCTGTCTTCCAAAGGAGGAAAAATCATTATAACCGACAATAATCTTGGCCTGCTTACAGTAAATGGTCAATCTGCAGCAAACAAATTGCTGAAACACGAACAGGAAGTTATATTCAAGGCCTAAGTAAATATAGTTTAACTCTCACTCTAATCTAATAGGATAAAACCTGCTTAACTCTTCTAGCAAACGTTTAATTTTTTATGGTTAAAGTAACTTCTCCAACTCACATCAAAATTAATACTTCTATCAAACGTCTTGTTCGTAAAATTCCTCATCCCCGAGTCTGTCTGTCTTTAATTGCCAGATAAAAAGCTCAAGTGATCTGGCGTTGACCCAGTTTGTCCCCCAAACATCGTCATTCTCAAGCATTGTGCCTAACAGCCAAATTCTTCTCGCGGTTATGAATAGTGGCAAACTTTTCAAATCATCCAAAGCGAAGTTCCGCTTCGCCAAATATCCCTGTAAAAATGCCTCCCAGCATTCAGCTTCAAGGTTTTTGTAATTATTTTTCAAATTCCACCAAGAAACGGCAACATCATACGCCCGGTACCCCATTGCACAACAATCGAAGTCGAATACTTCAATTGCACCACCATGAATATGCATGTTGTGATTATGAAAGTCACCATGACAAAATCCTATTTCCAGATTAAGCTCAGCTAAATCTGCTTTAATATTTTCAACAACGATTTGCAGCGTTTCCTCTTCCTCATTTCCGAGGTGTTTTTTCAATATCGGTGAGATGATAGCTGCCGGTTCATCCAGCAAATGTTTCGTATCCAACGAAAAACCTCGCTCATAATTAGAAGTAAGCTTGTCCGATTTCGCATGAAGCATACCAAGTGTCTCGCCAATAATTTGTGAATTATCAACGTTAATTTGCGGACGTTCTCCACTTGAATAAGAAAATAACACACCATAACGTAATCCCTCAGGTGCTTTTACCTCTGTCAAATAGTTGCCATCTCTCTTTTTAATCGGAAAAGAAACCCTACAACCATGCAAACAGTTAATCGCATCCAACTCAAACAAGATAGCTTCTTTATCCCGCCAGTCAGCACGATAAAGCCTATAGATATAGGACTCATTTTCAGTCGTAATGAGATATGTGTCATTTAATCCACGTGCTAAAAAATCACACTGAATAGCTTTTATATTATATTCATTGAAAATTTGTATGATTGAATCTGTGTTGATTAGTGAATGTTTTACCTGAATATCCAACGTCCCAATCCTCCAAAAAATAAGTGCTACTCTATAATTCTGAAAAAATCACGAAGATTCCTTCCTACTGAAAAAACAATACCATATGCTCTTCGTCATAGTAAGTGTCTCCTAATTTTACCGCGCGTTTATGGGTACCAAACGGAACAAACCCCAATGCATAATAAAGACTTTTGGCTGTGTCATTCTTGGTTACGACAGATATGCACACCTGCTCAACCCCATCAAGTGAATTCGCATGATCAATCGCTGTCTGCAATAACTGTTTGCTCACACCTCTCCCACGTTTATAGGGTGTAACATACACGGCATAAATACTTGTTCGATGGTCTATTTTTACCTTTGTTTCCCTGACCAACGTTACAACTCCAATCAATTCATTATCCTCAAATGCACCAAAATTATATGCGTTTTCTGATTGAAACCTAACCTTGTACACATCCGCCGAATTATTTTTCACTTCGTCATAGCTCGAAATAAAAGCTTCCGGACTATTAAGCAACGCTTCTAATCTCAGCTTTCGATAAGCTTCAGCATCCTCTGGCTCCAATATACGTATATCCATTTAACCAACTCCCCATTAAGTTTTATAGGTTAAACTCTAGTTTATTAGAAAACTTGGCTTATCTCCATGCCTTACTATAGATAAGCCTTAGTTGCACTTATGCAGTAAGAAAGTATTTATACTTTCTTATCTGCTGAAACAAAAACGTCTCCCCATAAGGACACGTTCTTCCATACCATTTTTATTCAATAGGAAATAATGCCGAATAACAAGCAACAAATGACTTTATCAACTCATCCCCCATGACAAAACCCCTCTCCAATATAACAGTCGCTATTAATATATGTATCGTATCATAGTATTCATGATTAAATTCTAAAATAAGAAAAAGAGTCTTAAATCGCGTCTGTTTCTGATATGATACTATCTAAAGACATTGAATACGAGGTGCCATAATGAAAGCAATTTTAATTGGAATTTTTTCTGCTATATTCTTTTCCGTGACATTTATTTTAAACCGTTCGATGGAGTTAGAGGGAGGAAGCTGGGTTTGGAGTGCATCTCTCCGATTTATGTTTATGCTTCCCATGCTGCTAATCATTGTCGGATACAAAAGGAACGTCAGGCCAGTTATCCAGCAATTAAGAATACAGCCGTTCCCATGGATTATTTGGAGCACAATTGGATTCGGCTTGTTTTATGCACCTATAACTTTTGCAACAATATATGGACCTGGTTGGCTCGTTGCGGCAACCTTTCAGATAACAATTATTGCGGGTTCACTTTTAGTTCCCTTTTTAAATAAAAAGGCAAAACAGAGAATCCCTTTTCAGAGCATATTTGTTTCGCTGATTATCCTTTTCGGCGTGTTCGTAATGCAACTAGAACATGCGTCATCTGTCTCGCTAACCAGTGTTTTACTATGTGTTGTTCCATTGATCATATCTGCATTCGCCTACCCGCTTGGAAATCGGAAAATGATGCAACTTGTGAATGGGAAATTGAACACATTCCAGCGAATCCTTGGAATGACAATTGCATCGATGCCATTCTGGATTATTTTATCTATTTATGGAATTATAGCGCACGGCACACCAAACACAAGTCAGGTGCTACAGACATTTATTGTTGCTGTTTCATCCGGTATCATTGCTACTGTATTATTTTTCTATGCAACCGAACTGGTCAATCACGACAACCAGAAACTCGCTGCCGTGGAGGCAACACAATCAGGTGAAGTTGTCTTCGCTTTATTCGGCGAACTATTCTTGCTAAGTGCGCCATTACCAAGCTTTCTTTCATTTATCGGTATGGCACTTGTTATTACTGGAATGATTTTACACAGTATCATCTCTGCACTGGGAAATAAGAAAATTAAAAAACCGCTACACCACACGGCATAACGGGGCCACCTGTGAAGTGCAAAACCAGTGATTCGAAAGGTGATTTTCAATTTATAAATAATACCTATTAAAAAAATCCCAATTTCATATTCAAACTCTAAGAAATTGGGATTTTTCTCTTATTACTGAATTTTACTTATATAAATCATGTGTTGGATCGAACAAGCTTTCCTCTGTATTTCTCACAATTGAAAAGTGTTCAACATTATAATGACCATGAAGGGTTTCATTATGATGCTTAATAATTTGTTCCGCACTTAAGTTATCGCTGTCCGTTGTCGAATGTCCATCACCTACTAATGTGACATCTAAACCACTAATAGTAGCTGTTCTGACTGCACTATCTATACAGTGTTGGGTCACACACCCCATTATAACAACATGTTCAATCTCATGAGATCTTAAATGATTTAGAAGTCCTGTCCCATGGAAGGAATTCGTTGCAGTTTTGTCAAAAGTCTTTGCATCCGCAGGCATATGAATTTTTTCATGAACCAGAAACCCTTTCCCTTTGCCTTCAGCAACTTCCAAATCCCTTACAAAAACGACAGGAATACTGGATTTACTCGCCTTTTCAATAACTAAATTGATATTCCTGATAAGTTGCTCTTTATTAAAAACAGCACTTTCTTCTTTATTCCCATCAATTAACTCTTGTTGGGAATCAATGATTAACAATGTTTGTTTCAAATAATTTTCCCCTTTCAAATGTGGGGAAACGCTATATTTAATTAGACGTATTCCCCTTAGTGTTCATTAAGCCAATACTAATTTGATTTGTCATAATATCTACCTCCTGGATAAAATAATGCCTGTAAAATAAGCGTTTAAAATTTTCAGGCAATTAAATTTTAACACAATTTTCTTTAAAAAGGTACTTTATTAAGAGATTTGTATAGATTACTTCATTGACCTGTCCTTTAGTAACCCTCTTAGAAAACTTGGCATTCGTTAAAGGGATTCTTATGATAGCGTATTTTGCTTTCTTAGAACCCCTTATACTCTGGAGTGCAAACCGCTAAGCGATTTGCACTCCTAATTATTGTGTTACTTAATGTTTTCTCCCCTATAACTGGTCCCGTCGTCACATAGCATAGCGAATCTTATTTTTCATTTTCTTCGGCAAGTTCCATTGCAGCACGGTCTTCAGCTGGTGTAGACCGTTTGATAAAAAACGCCAGTACAAGCCCTCCCAATGACAACCCTGTTGCAACGTAGAAGGCCACATTAACACCATGGATCATTTCACTTGGGTCCGCATCTGCGCTCATATCCACTGCAGCAGCCGTCATCACTGTAACCAGGATGGCGGTACCAATCGATGCCGCAACCTGGCGCATTGTATTATTCATCGCGGTACCATGCGGTATTAATCGTGTTGGTAACTGGTTAAGACCTGCAGTAGTAACAGGCATCATCACCATAGAAATACCAAACATGCGAATCGCAAACACGACGGTGATATAAGTCAATGACGTCTCAGTCGAAAGATTCGTAAACATAAATGTGGTGATTGTGAGAATAGATAATCCAATAATCACTAGCCACCTGGCACCCACTCTGTCAAAAATCCGACCCGTAATCGGGGACATAAACCCCATCACCAATGCACCAGGCATTATCATCATTCCAGATTCAAGCGGAGTAAATCCAGCCATATTCTGCATATAAATCGGCAGGATTGTTTCCGCACCAATCAGTGCCATAAACACGATCATCCCTATGGCGGTTGCAATTGTAAATCTCGGATATTTCAATACACGAAATTCCAAAATAGGTTGAGCAAGCTTAAATTGCCGAAGAATGAAACTTGTCAGCGCAATCGCCCCAATAGCAAGGGAAGCAAGTACTACTAAATCAGACCAGCCATAATTACCTGCACTGCTGAATCCATACAACAACCCACCGAAGCCTAGCGTTGATAAAATGATGGAAAGAATATCAACCTTTGGATATGTCTGTGTGGTCACATTTTTCATAACAAAATAAGCAACAATAATATCAATAATCGCTAGCGGTAAAATAATGAAAAACATCACACGCCATGGATAATTCTCTACAACCCATCCGGAAAGCGTTGGACCGATAGCAGGAGCAAACGAAATAACCAACCCAACAGTCCCCATAGCAGAACCTCGTTTTTCGATAGGAAAAATTAATAGAAATATAGTCATCATTAATGGCAGCATTATCCCTGCGCCAGATGCCTGAACAACTCTTCCGACCATCAATACAAAGAAATTTGGTGCAATACCACAAATTAACGTCCCCACCGCAAAAGTAGACATTGCAGTAAGCAGTAATTTTCTAGCCGTAAATGTCTCTATTAAAAAAGCTGTGATAGGAATCATAATCCCATTCACCAGCATAAAAATAGTCGTTAACCACTGTGCAGTGCTTTCAGTTAGATTAAAGTCGGCCATAATTGGCGGAATAGCCGTAGCCAGTAACGTTTGATTTAAAATCGCCAAAAAAGCACCTGATAGCAATACAGCAACAATCGGAAACTTATTTAACTGTTGTACACTTTCCTCTTGATTGTTTCCCATACAACACATCTCCTTTTCAGCTGCTGTTCTTGTACACGTATTGAATTATATGGAAAATAACAGGCAAGGTCAATAATGTTGTATAATGAAAGTTAAAAATTCAAATGGAAGTATGATGGTGATGAAAATGAATAGAACAGAAGATATCATCCAGGTTATCCAAGCTGACAAATGGATGATGGATATCTTAAAAGCAGCACAGCAATTACAGTTGCCCGATTGGTGGATCTGTGCAGGATTTGTACGGTCAAAAGTTTGGGATGTCCTGCATGGATTCGATGAACGGACTGTTCTTCCTGATATTGATGTTGTGTATTTCGATGAGGGCACCATTGATGAGGCTGAAGAAAAACGCTTAGAAAAAATATTGCACAAGCTTTTACCTGAGGTGCCTTGGTCCGTTAAAAATGAAGCACGCATGCATGTACGAAATAACCTGGATCCTTATAGCAGTACAGAAGACGCCATAGCAAAATTCCCGGAAACAGCAACAGCTCTGGGAGTAAAACTAAGTCAGGATGATGATCTGATTCTGACAGCACCACATGGCGTTGATGATGTGCTCAACATGGTAGTTCGCCCTACACCCTATTTCGCGAAATCAGCTGAGCTTCTTAAAATTTATAAGCAACGGGTTGTGGAGAAAGATTGGTCGGATAGATGGAATATGGTTAAGGTGGAATTTTAGGTGTTGTCGCCCGATTTCACGGGTTGTCGCTCGACTTGGGGATGCTGTCTCCCGATTTCACGATTTGTCGCTCGACTTGACTATGCTGTCTCCCGATTTCACGGGTTGTCGCTCGACTTGACTATGCTGTCTCCCGATTTCACGATTTGTCGCTCGACTTGACTATGCTGTCTCCCGATTTCACGATTTGTCGCTCGAATTAAGGCCAATGTCGCTCGAGTTCCCGGTTTATCGCGATTATACAAAATAAAAGAAGCACCCAATCAATTCAGGTACTTCCACCGTAATTTATTCATGCTCATAGGTGCCATATTCTTCACCATAATACCGGTTATACCGTTGCTTAAATTTAGTATACAAATACTGAACGATCACTTTCAATATTGCATAACCCGGGATACCAAGAATCACACCAACGACTCCAAACAGGTTTCCCGCAACTAATAACACGATAATAATTGTGAGCGGATGAACACTCATTGTTTTTCCCATAACATTTGGTGATATGAAATTCCCTTCCAAAAATTGAACAGCAGCCCAAACAATAGCTAATTTTAAAAACATGAATGGGGAAGCAACCAGCGCAATTATGATTGCAGGCGATATAGCTATCATTGGCCCAAGATACGGAACTACACTCGTTATCCCTGCAATAATCGCAAGTGTTATCGCATAGTCCAGCCCAATGATTAAGTACCCGATATATAAAAGAATACCGATACATGAAGCCACAATAATTTGACCTTGAATATAAGAACCTACCTGAATATCCATATTTTTAAGGATTTGGTTCGCGTCGTCTCTATATCTTGGGGGCAAAATTTTTAAACAAAATTCCTTAAATCGCTCCCCATCTTTTAACAGGAAAAACAGGATGAAAGGAAATGTAATAATAGAAACCACTACACTGGTAAGTGTACTAGCAACATTCTGGACGCTTTCTAGAGCACCACCAAGATACTCACCAATTCTGCTAGTCAGATTGCTGAGGTTGGATGTAAGCCAATTGTATCCTTGATCATAATAAGGTGCCAAAAATGAATTTTGAACCCATGATTTAATACCTTCTCCCATTTGCTGTAAGTATTTTGGAAAGTTAGTAGCCAAATCTTTTACCTGAGCTTCAATTGCCGGTGCCGTAAGTAAAATCACACCCGTAAGCAACCCACTGATACCAAGGATTAAGATGATAATTCCCCAAATTCGCTTAATATGTAAACGCTGCAGGATATTTACAATTGGATTTAACAAATAGTAAGCTATAAAGGCCAATATAACCGGCGGTAAAACAGTTGAAAAAACGATAAGTATTGGATTAAAGATGAAAGAAACTTTAGTGTAAATAAATATTGCAATACCTATCAGAATCAGCAGAATTAATCCGAAAAAAAGATCCCGTCCACCAATAAAATTCATAAATCGACTCTCTGTCTTCATAGCGACCCTCCTAGATACACAAATTATAGATTATATTGCAGAAAAATTCCATAATTGAGGGGCTATGTAACTTAGGAATAATATATTTTTTGAAACTTTTTTAAACAATAATTGCTCTAACGTGTGAAAGGAGGTTACAACTTGGAAAACTTGGACCTTGTTGACAAAGCAATAAATGGGGACGGACAAGCATTTGAAACCCTAGTAAAAAATGAAAGTGAGAAATTGTACAAAACGGCTTTTCTTTATGTACGAAACAAAGAAGATGCATTAGACGTTCTGCAAGAGACGATTTATAAAGCTTTTGTATCTATAAAACAAGTGAAACAGCCCCAGTATTTTCACACATGGCTAACTAAAATATTAATTCGTACAGCATACGACTTTATAAGAAAACGAAAGAAAGTTGTGTTAGATGAAAATATTATTGATAATATGCCAGACGAACCCAGTACAAATATTGAGGACAAAATGGACACATTAAATGCAGTAACCAGATTAAATAAGGACTATCAAACAGTAATTATCCTATTTTATTATCATGACCTGACTATTTATCAAATCTCAGAAACAATGGAAAAACCAGAAAACACAATTAAGACTTATCTGCGCCGGGCGAAGATTGAATTAAAAAAGATAATTGGGGGAGTGGATAGCAATGTTCAAAGAGCAATTCAATAAAGAAATTAATGATATAAATGTTGAAAAGAGTGAAATATTCGATGCAATTGACAAAGGAATAGAAAAGGGGCGAAATGAAAAAACGCCAAAAAGAAAGTCAAAGGCTAAAATTTTCGGAACTATTGCATCAGTTGCTGCCAGTACATTCTTAGCATCTGGTTTGGTTTTTGCTCCGATCACAAACGTGTTAGCATCTGTACCTTTAATAGGCTCTATATATGAGAACTTCAGCATGCAGATTGGATCGCAATTATCAAAAAGTGGTTTAGTTACAGAACTAAACCAACATGCAACAAGTAATAATGTAGATATTACAATCACAAGTGCTTACTATGATGGGAATATTATAGGTATTACATTTAAAGCTCAAGGTGATCGATTATCCTTGGATAATGTTGGTGGAGATAAAGGACCTGAAACTGGATATGGTTTTCACCTGTTTGGCGGCGACGAACGGGAACAATGGTCCGGATCTATGACTGGACTGGAAGAAACTGAAGATGGTTACGTTGCTGCGATGGAGTTTGAAAATCCTGATGCTAATTTACCTGAAGATTATAATCTGCCTTTAACATTCACCTCTATAGCAGGAGTGAAGGGAAATTGGACATTCAATGTTCCCGTTCAGCAAATTCCTTCTGAAACAATTTATACTCAAGCTGAAAGTACACATAAAGACTATAAGCTTAAAATGGAGTCAGTTGAAAAAGGGAAAGCAACAACAATGCTGAATTATACTACAACATTCCCTATAGCTGGTAAAAATGATGATATAAGATTAACCGTAGTGGATAATGAGGGTAATGGACTATCAACACAACATGCAGCGGTCTTAGAAACCGAACAGAATGGTGGATTAGTCGAGAAAGAGACACGAGAGTTATTTGATAGCAAGATTAGTAATAAAGCAGAATACCTAACTGTTTATCCTGAAATAGTACAAAATGAAGAAGACACCGTGACATCACTCGATCAGACGACTCCATTTATGGCGGAAAGTGAAAGATTTAAATACAGCATTAAGGTTAATAAAGTAGAACAAAATGGAAATAAACTTATATTGGATTACAATGTACAAAATGTAGACACAGATACCATTAGAAAAGATATTGTTCAAGGCTTTGCTAATTTTATTATGTTAATTAAGTCCGACAATATCTATAGAGATGAAGATGGTGATCTGGAGATGGTAAAGATGCTCGAAAATAGGATTAGGAGTAAAACGGCGAAAATAATAGACGAAGAAAAATTACATTTTAAATCAACTTATACAATAGAGAACCCTGGTCAATTCAATATCAAAGACTACTCAATAATGGTTCCATTTGGCACGCTAAGCGCAAATGATGACCCTATTAAAATGGACCCAATAAAAATTGACTTAAAAGAATAGTATTGTTCGTAGCAATAGGCTTCGGGAATGCCTTCCCGAAGCCTTCTTAAGTCTGGATTGCTATTACTCCCACTCCAGGAACTCCAGCCTATTTCCAAATGGATCAGACACATAGAATCGATTTGCTCCAGGAAGCCGGTCATCCGTTTTAAAAGCAACATCCTTCTCAACCAGATACTGCTTCATTGCTTCTATATTTTTTACCTGAAAAGCTGGGTGCGCTTTTTTGGCTGGAACAAATGGTTCTTCAATTCCAATATGTATATGAACATCCCCTGCCTGGAACCAAACGCCACCATTCTTTTTTAATAATGCTGGCTTCTCAACTTCTTCAAAGCCTAATTTATTCTGATAAAATTCACGCGCCTGATTTTCTCCTTTGATAGGAGCTGCTAATTGAACATGATCAATCTTTTCATAGTTAAATGACATATGCTCACTCTCCCTTCTCTCCATTTTAACCACTATTGCGCAGCATGAATAATAGTAATTACATATCACTTTTGAAAAGATATGCTTATAGAACATTTATAAGCGCCTTATACTCTGGAATGCAATCTTATTTATGCAGTAAGAAAGACCAGCTTCATAAAAAAACTGGTCTAAAAATTTTTCAACTAACTAGTTTTCATTAAACGCCAGATTAACTGCATCATAAGCATTCACATAACCTGCCCCAACTTCCCAAGCTTCATAGTCTGACATTGGGGTTGCTGTTTGTTGAATGATATTTTTAACCTCTTCAGGTGTCAATTCTGGATTAGCATCAAGCATTAAAGCAACTATTCCTGCAACGTGTGGTGTGGCCATCGATGTTCCGCTCATTGTTGTATAATATGGGAGATATTCCGTCTCAATGTATTGCAAATCTTTATCCAATGCTAATGATGATATCGGTGCAATAACTCTTGAAGAAATAATATCTACTCCTGGTGCAGTAATTGATGGTTGATCTTTCCATGTCCATGTTTCCCCATCAATCTCAAAGGTTCCACCACCATCAGTTGTTCCACGCGATGAAAAGTCTGCCAACTCACCGCCTTTTGTACCTGCTGCAACAGAAATGACCCATGGTGCCTTTGCATATGGATTATGTGTATCTTCAGCTGGTCCTTCATTTCCAGCGGCAAATAATACCGTTATACCATTATCATAGGCTTCCTTACTAGCGATATTTATTGGATCATTAGGATCAAAATCTCCACTTGATCCCCAGGAATTTGTGATTACACGAACTCCATATTCTTCCTGGTGCTCCATTGCATAATCGAATCCACCAAGAGCGTCTAAGATAGATAATGCTGCTCCTGATCCATAACCAATCAAATCTGCACCTGGCGCAACACCTTCATACTTCCCATCAGACATTTCCCCAGTACCGCCGACGGTTCCAGCTACGTGAGTTCCATGACCTGAGTTACTATCGGTATTTGGTACATTTTCCAGGTAAGTAGCAGGCAATAACCCTGGTGCCAGGTTGCTTAAATTCAAGCTTGCCAAGACGTTTTGTACTAAATTCTCACCAAACAGTAAATCCTGATGAGTTCCATCAACCCCGCTATCATTCACAACAACACCTACTCCTTCACCAGTAACAGGTATTCCATTATTTTGTTCTGTCATTTGTTCATCAGAACGAACTTGATCAACACCTGTTAATTCTGTTGCGTCAGCATTGGAATATTCTAGCTTTCGATTTAAATAAACAGAACGAACACTATCTTTATTTTTTAGATCTTCTATTTGGTCTGCAGTAGCAATCGTAGCTACCATTGGCAGGGATTTAAGCGATATCCCATCTGTAATTCCTATTCTTTCTAGTAGATTCAAGTTGGCTAAGGTTGGTTCTTCATCACCATCGAAGGTAACAATCACTTGAAAACTTCCTATACCTTCTGCAATCTTCTCTTCCAGAAGGGGATCAATTGCAACCGAATTCGTTGTAGCATTTGCTTTAGGTTGTCCAAAAATCAGTAACGAAAATAGAAAAAATGATAAAAGTGTTAAATAAATAACCTTTTTCATAAACTTCAACTCCCATTTGATAGAATTTTCTTTCAAATTCATTATGAATGAGAGAAATCTCGTTTACTACCGTACAAATGATAGATTATTGTTGGGAAATATCCAATTTAATCATAAAAAAGTCATACATCTTAAATCATATAAATAATTTTTTCCATACAAAATGGCCAGCTTCCCATTAGGAAACTGGCCCGCCATTTAAATAGTTATCAGCCACAATTGCCGTATTTTCATAAAAAGTTTAAACCACCACTTCGCAAAGTGGGTGTTTGCAGAAACCTTCCTGTCTTCCACACGATCGAGGCACGACATTATAGTTTCGATGTAAAACTCCCTATTCATATGTTAGAGGTTAAACTAAAATTAATACGTACATTGCAGCTTATAAATATATATTACACGTAAACCCACCCAAATACAATGGGAATTTTAACCTATTTTGAAAACGGTTTCAAAACAATAACTCATATACTTCCGTTAACTCTTTTACACGAATATCGTTTTCGACATTCCTGGCATAGGCTAATTCCTTCTCCAATACGGAATCAAGATAAGCCATTTCTTCTTCATCCAAATTTCTAACAAACTCGACTTCATTCTTGTATCCTTCTGTTTCAAGCTTCTTACCAATCCTTTGACACATATCATTTTCACTATAATTCGCTAATGACTCACGCAAATAATTCAATGTATTATCGATGATCCTCACCCTTTATTTCGTGTTCTTTTTCTTCGCACGTTGTTCAAGCTGCGATTTTGGACGCTGATCAGCTGCATCCTCGGTCAACCCTTGTTGATTAACACTTGAATTAACTCTGCGCTTGCTTCTGTTATCCTCTTTCTCACTCATAATATAAACACCTCCACTTGATAGTATTTCAAATTATGAGCCTTTTATGCTAGAAAAAGGCGCCCTCTGGCCAGGGCACCTTTAGACTTTATCGATTATTTGTCGATGTTTATCGATTCCGTGTCGAACTTTATCTATTCTGCCAATAACTTTATCGATTCCGCGTCGATCTTTATCTATTCGCCGATTTTGAGCTGCCTTTTCTACCTGAATTCGGGCCGTTCTAGCCTCTACTTTTCGCCAAGTTCTTCATACTTATCACGTAATGACCGTTTCAGTACCTTTCCACTTGGGTTCTTTGGCAATTCATCCGTGAAATCTACATATTTTGGAACCTTGAATTTTGAAAGCCTCTCCCTGCAAAATTCTGCTACTCCATCTTCCGTAAGACTTGCACCCTCTTTCGGAACAATTATCGCAGTCACTGCTTCGATCCAGTATGGGTCTGGAATACTTACAACAGCAACTTCGGAAACACCATCCATTTGATAAATAGTCTCCTCCACTTCCCGGCTCGAGACATTGACACCACCTGTGTTTATCATATCTTTTTTGCGGTCAACAATTGTAATGTAGCCTTCTTCGTCCATCACACCCAGATCTCCACTGTGAAACCAGCCACCCCGAAATGCTTCGGCTGTCTTTTCCGGATCATGTAAATATCCCTTCATAGTATGCGGTGTCCGGTGAACAATTTCACCCGTTTCGCCGCGAGCAACTTCCTTATCATTATCATCAACAATTTTTGTCTGTACATTTAAGGTTGCTACACCAGCTGATCCTAATTTACGTAGTTGATCTTCTGGCTGTAATGCTGTAGCAAGTGGAGCCACTTCAGTTTGTCCGTAAAAGTTCCAGAACTTCGCATTCGGTAATCGCTCGGCAAGTTCCTTTAAAATTTCACGTGGCATGATGGCTGCACCATAATAGCATTTTTCAAGCGTCGATAAATCACGTTTATCAAAATCCGGATGGCGCAGTAATGCAATCCAGACAGTTGGTGGAGCAAATAACTGTGTTGCCCCTTCCTCTTCAATTGTTTGTAAAATAACATCTGGACTCGCCGCGCCAAGAATGATTCCACTCGATCCAACATAAATACTTGGTCCTAAAAATACATGTAACTGTGCACTATGATATAGCGGTAATGCATGAATCGCCACATCTTCAGCTGCCATTTTCCCATCTATAATGGAGCTTACATACTCACTAATTAAGCTCTTATGGGAAAGCATAACACCTTTAGGCCGTGATTCCGTCCCGCTAGTATACAACACATGTGCAAGATCATCATCACCAATATCAACTTCCACAATATCATTAGGACGACCATCACGTGCATCAGACAACGATTCCCACGAGGAGAGTTCTCCTTCATATGCTCCAAGGGTATCCATCAAATAGCGCTGTCTGATTTCAAGCCTTCCAGCTGATTTATCCAAAACTGGTGCATATTCCTCTGAAGCGATAAATGCACTAACCTCTGCATGTTCCAATATATATGCCACATCTTCAGTGGAAAGCATATAGTTAATCGGAATCATAACTGCCCCAATTCTGGCTAAAGCAAAGTTTGCTATGACAAAGTCCAAGCTATTTTTGGACATTACTGTCACCATATCTCCTTTTTTCATTCCGTCAGCCAAAAAGGCATGTGCCGTTTGGTTTACCAAGTTATCTAGTTCCGCATAATTCAGCCGTTGTCCCTCATACGTAATTGCTAACTTCTCGGGCATTCGGTCACGAGTCCGCGCTAACAGATCTCCAAGCGTATTTCGTCTTGCCCGCTGCAACATCTTGCCAAGATCACCATGTACATTTGTTTCTGTGTTCATATTTCCACTCCTCAAATGAATTTTTCGATGACTTATGTGCTGAATATTCTTTGTTTTATTTTAATTCAGAAAACTAATAATGACAAGTAAGCCGTAATGACTTATTTTGCCAAAAAAACTCGAGCAACTGATTAATTCAGGTAATACTATCGAATTAATAAAATTAGAAAGCCCCTTAATTAATTATGCAGTAAGATAGTATTATAATTTCTTAACCGCAAAAAAAATCAGGTCACCCAGCGATGACCTGATTACTCCAAAAATCTATTCTGCTGTTACCAATTGTAATTCTACAGGAATAAACTCATCCACTGATTCACCTGAAGCTACTTTTCCTGCAGCATCAATGGCTTTTTGTCCGATTAATTCTGGCTGTTGAGCAACTGTTGCATCCATACGACCTTCTTTTACTGCTGCACGGGCATCATCGGTTGCGTCGAATCCGACAACGACTACATCTTTCAGCATGCCGTTTGATTCAAGTGCCTGTACTGCACCTAGTGCCATTTCGTCATTGTGAGCGAACACGGCATCAATTTGATCACTGCTTTGAATAATGTTTTCCATTACTGTTAAGCCTTCTGAGCGGTCAAAATTTGCTGATTGATTTGCAACGACTTCCAAACCGTCAATACCATCTACAATATTATGGAATCCTTTACCACGCTCACGTGTAGCTGATGCGCCCGGGATACCTTCAAGCTCTACAAGTTTACCACTCTCACCTAACTGCTCAGCAATATACTTACCAGCCATTTCACCACCTGCTACGTTATCAGAAGCGATGTGTGTAACAACTTCACCACCATCAGCACTACGGTCAACGGTTATAACCGGAACACCTGCATCATTTGCTGATTCAATTGCTGAAACTACTGCCTTTGAATCAGTTGGATTTACTAAAAGAACATCAATATCCTGCTGCAATAAATCTTCAATATCACTTAACTGTGTTGATGCATCGTTCTGTGCATCTGCTGTTACGATTTCATATCCTGCTTCTTTTGCTGCAGCTTCAGCACCATCACGTAATGATACGAAGAAAGGGTTGTTCAATGTTGACACAGATAAACCGATTTTAATGGAATCATCTGAACTGCCTTCTGAAGAATCATCTGATGATCCCGGTTTTTCAGTAGAACATGCACTGATTACAACCAGCAATAACGTTAATAGTCCTAATCTCTTAATCCATTTACTCATTTTAATTCCTCCCAAAATTTTGTTAATTATTTAGATCTTCTATCAAGTAATACGGCGAGTAATATAACACCACCTTTAACAATTTGCTGATAGAATGATGAAACATTCAATAAGTTCAAGCCGTTATCAATAACACCAATAATTAATGCACCAACCAATGTCCCAAAAATACGGCCGCGTCCACCCATAAGGCTTGTACCACCGATTACAACTGCAGCGATTGCATCCAGTTCAAACATCGAACCTGCTGTTGGCTGTGCTGAATTTAACCGGCTTGTTAAAATAATTCCAGCTAATACTGATAACATCCCAGTTAATGCGTAAACCCAAATCTTCACGCGATCCGCCTTAATACCTGATAATGTAGATGCTTCTTCGTTTCCACCCACAGCATAAACTTGCCGGCCAAAAACTGTTTTACGAAGCACAAAGTATAAAATAAGGAATACGCCCAGCATAAGAATAACTGGAAATGGAATACCAAATACATAACCTCGACCAATCATCTCAAATGTGAAACTGTCAGAAAGACCTGTAACTGGTTTACCGTCTGTATAAACGAGCGTTGCACCACGGAAAACGGTCATGGTTGCAAGTGTTGCAATAAACGGAGCTACTTTACCTTTCGTAATAATAAGCCCATTCATTGCACCTAATGCCAGCCCGATCAATAAACCAACCAATATAGCTAGTAACGGATCCATTCCGGTCGTTAACATCCCAGCTGTCAACGCACTGCCTAAGGCAAGCATCGACCCTACTGATAGGTCAATACCAGCAGTCAGGATAACAAACGTCATCCCAAACGCGATTAACGCATTCACGGAAATTTGTCGAAGCAGATTTAGAATATTATCTAATGTGAAGAAGTTCTCACTCATAAACCCTAGTATTATCATTATTAGAATAAGTCCAATTAATGGACCGATTTTAGCAAAATTTGTAACCAATAATTTTTTCATCATGACTCCCCTCCTGTAGCTGCCGTCATTATTTTTTCCTGGTCGGCTTCATGCCTGTCCATGGTTTGTGAGATCTTACCTTCGTGAATAACCATAATACGATCGCTTACACCTAAAATTTCCGGCAGTTCAGATGAAATCATAATAATTGCAACACCATTTTTGGTAAGTTCATTCATAATGTTATAGATTTCTTTTTTTGCTCCAATGTCTACACCACGTGTTGGTTCATCCAGAATAAGCAGTTTCGGATTGATTCCGAGCCATTTTGCGATAACAATCTTTTGCTGATTACCACCACTTAATGACTTAACTTCCTGTTCTCCACCGGTCGTTTTTACATGCAATCGCTTTATCAAATCTGTTACAAGATCGTGTTCTTTTCTGGCTGAAACAATTCCATTTTTTGATACTGTTTTCATATTGGGAAGGGAGATATTTTCGCGAATTGAAGAACTAATCACCAACCCTTTTGCTTTACGATCCTCTGATATAAAACCAATCCCAGCTTTCACGGCGTCATGCGGGTGTTTAATAGACAATTTCTTTCCATCAAGAAAGACAGTCCCATTATTTTTCTTTTCATAGCCAAATATGGCTTCCATAATTTCGGTTCTGCCTGCTCCCATTAATCCTGATACACCGAGAATTTCTCCCTTATTAACATGAAAGCTAATATCGTTAAAAAGTCCTTTTCGCTCAAGGTTCTTCACTTCAAAAATCACATCACCAACTTTGTTCAAACGTTCCGGAAAACGCTCGCCAAGCTCGCGTCCAACCATCATCTTTACAATTGCTTCAAAACTGGTATCCGAAATATCCTCCGTTCCGATATACGTCCCATCACGCAATACAGTGACCCGATTACAAATCTTAAAAATTTCCTCCATCCGGTGTGAAATATAAATAATAGCAACACCGCGTTTTTGCAGTGATTCAACAACGCGAAACAGATTATCAATCTCACGCTCAGTCAAAGCAGCTGTCGGCTCATCCATCACAATCAGTTCTGCATTAGTTGATAATGCCCGTGCGATTTCAACCATCTGTTGTTTACCAACTGACAAATCACCTGCTGTATCATCCGGATGAATGTTTGTTACACCCAACGCTTGTAAACTTGCTTGGGTTTGTTTTTTCATTTCTTTTGTATTTAAGATACCTGTTTTCGGATAAGTGATGTCTTTCCCAAGAAACATGTTTTCTGTAACGGTAAGATGTGGAATAATGTTAAGCTCCTGGTGAATAACAAGGATCCCTTCCTTTTCTGCCTGTTTCGGGTTGGCGAAATCCACTTCTTTACCATTTACTTTAATAACACCATTATCACGTTTATGAATTCCCGTTAACACTTTAATTAACGTAGACTTCCCAGCACCGTTTTCACCCATTAATGCGTGAACCTCACCCTTCTGGACGTTGAAGTTAACTCCATTCAACACTTGGTTGCCAGAAAAGGATTTATCGATTCCATTCATTTCCACAAAAGGTGTTTTTACCATGATTTTCACCTCCTTCAATTAAAAAATGACGCCTGATTTCAATATTACATTTCCAAATGGGGTCGCTTCCCCTGTACGAATAATCACCCGTGAATTCCCAGTTTCCTTTTTCAAATTCTCGTGTGTTATATAATTCTTAGGAATTTCTTTATATTCCTCGGAAACTTCATCATATAAAGCTTTATTATTGTCTTTTATTTCACTTGCGAACGTCATTTCCTCGATCATCATATCTGCTGACACAGCCTTAAGAACTGTTGTGAATTTTGGTGTGCCGAGATCCAGCGATAGATCGATACACGGAACTTCATTTGGAATAGGAAGCCCGCAATCTCCGATAACGATTGTGTCTGTATGTCCCAACCTTGCAAGTACTGTTGCAATATCTCGATTTAAAATGCCTGACTTTTTCATTCAGAATTCTTCCTTTCTAGTAAAAACTTCTCTACCGCATCCTTTAGTGGCATACCTCCTTGTGCACCAATTCTAGTAACAGATAACGCAGCAGCAGCATTAGCCAACTGAATAGCCTTTTCAACCGCTGAGCCTCGTGCAAGTTCTGTTGCAAGCACACCATTAAATGTATCTCCGGCACCAGTTGTATCCTGGACATCAACAGAGTAGCTTGGCATATGTTTTTTCACACTGTTTTCGAAAAATTGAACACCCTGGCTGCCTTGCGTAACGATGACTTTTTCCTGAATCTTTTCGAATAAAGGATCTTTTTTCATCGATTCAACTTCCAATTCATTTGGCGTTAAATAGGATGCCCTCTCCAGCAGTGCATCTGGCAAAGGCTGATATGGAGCGGGATTGACGATTACCGGAATGTTATACCTACTTGCAACTTCCAGCGTATAAAGAACGGTCTCCATAGGGACTTCCAATTGAAGCAGAACCATGTCACTTTTTTTTATTTGATTAAGATTTTGCTCTACCAACTCCGGTGTAACTAGCAAATTTGCTCCAGAAGCTACAATAATTCGGTTATCATTTTCGGATAAAATAATATTTGCAATGCCTGTTGCTGCACTAGAAACAGTTGTAACACCATCCACGTTAATGCTTTCATTTTCAAGATGCTTTAAAAGGGTTTTACCAAATGGGTCATCCCCAACTGCACCTATAAAATTAACATTTGCTCCAATTCTTGCCGCAGCAACTGCCTGGTTTGCACCTTTTCCACCTGGATAGGTAAAAAAATTATCACCAAGAACAGTCTCGCCTTGCATCGGCATCTTCTTTGTCGTCACGGTTAGATCCATGTTAATACTTCCAACAACACAAACACTAGGTTGTTTCGCCATCTCACTACCTCCTTGCTCTTGTTGATTGTCGTTCTGTTAATACAACCTTAAATTCCTCTGATTTTATTCTGGATTGATTGTCGGTAATCTGTTGAATGAGCATTTCCGCAGCTTTCGATCCGATCTCATAAATTGGCTGCGCCATCGTTGTAAGCGCTGGTGTTGTTGTCTCACCTATGGCTATACCATCAAATCCAATAATCGACAAATCAGCTGGAACTTTGATTCCAAGGTTAGCTGCTGCACTCAATGCCCCAGCACCCATCAAGTCATTCCCGGCAAATATCGCATCTATTTCAGGGTGATCAGTAAGTAATTTAATTGTGGATTGTTTGGCAATTTCAAAATTATATTCGCCGGGTATAATGTAGCTGGACAAGAACCATTTATCGTCTTTTACTTCATCAAGATAACCCTGCAGACGTGTTTTTGTATTACCTGCATGCTCTGGTCCGCAAATATGAGCGATTCGCTTAGCTCCAGTTGACTTTAAATACTGTACAGCCTGTCTTGCACCCTCGCGGTTATTTACTGTCACCGATGAAAGCTTAGAGCTCAAAATTCGGTCTAACGCTACAATTGGAGCATTAATCTTACTTATGTGTTCTTCAGAAATTGTACTCGACACAATAATAAAGCCATCCACCGATTTTTGCTGTAAAGCATTCAAATAGGTTAATTCTTTTTCAATGTCGTCATCTGTATTACAAAGAACAAATGTATATTCATGATGATTCGTGACATCTTCAACAGCTCGTGCCAGTTCCGGAAAGTAAGGGTTCATAATATCCGGCACAAATAAGGCAATCATTTTCGAGCGTCCTTTAAAAAGGCTTCTCGCCACATCATTCGGTAAATAATTCAATTGCTCAATCGCCTGCTTTACCCGCTCTTTTGTCGAAGAATTCACATATCCATTACTGTTCAGAACACGTGATACAGTAGCTGTCGACACTTTTGCAAGTTTAGCAACATCCTTGATAGTTGTCATACACCATAACCACTCTCATATTTAGATTTTTATACATGTGTTTGTTACTTGCGCTTCTTCTGTCGATACTCGGGGGCTCTTCTGTTGATTCCGGCGACTCTTCTGGTGATTCACACGTCTCTTCTAGTGATTCCGGCATTTTTTGTTGATACTCGACCCGCTTCTGTTGATTCACGCACTTCTTCTGTCGATTCCGGCGCTTCTTCTGTCGATACTCGACCCGCTTCTGTCGATTCACGAACCTCTTCTGTCGATTCACGCACTTCTTCTGTCGATTCACGCACTTCTTCTGTTGATTACCGCGCCTCTTCTGGTGATTCACGCATCTCTTCTGTTGATTCACGCACTTCTTCTGTCGATTCACGAACCTCTTCTGGTGATTCACGCACCGCTTCTGTTGATTCACGCACTTCTTCTGTCGATTCACGAACCTCTTCTGGTGATTCACGCACCGCTTCTGTTGATTCACGCACTTCTTCTGTTGATTCCCGCACCTCTTCTGTTGATTCACGCACCGCTTCTGTCGATTCACGAACCTCTTCTGGTCACATGCCCTGCATGTAACCCGTTACATAAACTCAAAAATAAAAAATCACTTCTCATGTAACCCGTTACACATTATATTAAAGCGTTTTCACCAACGTGTCAATGACTAAATTATAAAATATTCGATAGTTGCACCACTTATGCTGTAACCGCCGAAATAAACGAGCAGTGCGTCCAGCACTGCTCGTATCCGTCCAACTATTTCTTTCGGAGCTTCCTTATTTCATCTGCAACAAATTGTACCTGTGTACCGACAACAACCTGTATATTATGCTTGCCGACAACATTAATGCCTGGCACACCTGTTGCTTTAATTTTATCCTGATCAACTTTATCCATGTCATTTACTTCAAGTCTTAAGCGGGATACACAATTATCAACTGTTGTCACGTTTTCATCGCCGCCTAAACCCTCATAAATCTTTTCCGCCATTTCAGCTGTTTCGTCTTTCTTAGCACCTTCTTGTCCACTAACATTTTCCGTTTCGTCCATTTCTTCACCTTGTACGTCATCATCGTCTTCACGACCTGGCGTTTTCAAGTCTAATTTAACGATTAGGAAACGGAACAGGAAGTAATAAATAACGGCAAAAACAAGGCCTTGTAAAAGCAGCATAAGTGGCTGACTGGCAATTGGTACACCTAAACTCAGCGTATAGTCAACAAGACCAGCACTGAAACTGAATCCGGCTGTCCATTCAAACATTGCCGCAATAGCTAGCGACAGACCTGTTAATGCTGCGTGAACAACATATAGCAATGGTGCTAAGAACATGAATGAGAATTCAAGTGGCTCGGTAACACCAGTAAAGAATGAAGCGAACCCGGCAGCCATCATTAGTGATGCTGTTTGTTTTTTACGTTTCGTTTTTGCTGTATGATACATAGCTAATGCTGCTGCAGGCAGACCGAACATCATAATTGGGAAGAATCCTCCCAGATAGCGTCCAGTTACACCTTTTTCACCTTCGCTTGCCCAGAAATTAGCAATATCATTGATCCCGGCAACGTCAAACCAGAATACAGAGTTCAGCGCGTGATGTAATCCGGTTGGAATAAGTAATCTGTTAAAGAACCCATATAAACCAGCACCAAATGCACCCAGTTCACTTATACCTGTACCGAATGAAACAAGTCCTGAATAAACAACTGGCCATACGAAAAAGAGAATAGCTGATACAGCCATCATTGCAGCCGCACTCATGATTGGAACAAGTCGCTTGCCACTGAAGAAAGCAAGTGCGTCCGGCAGTCTAACCTCGCTAAATCGGTTATACATAATAGAGGCAACAATACCTGATAAAATACCAATAAACACATTCTCAATATTTTCAAAAGCTGCATTGACAGACCCTTCCTCAATACCCTGAAGGCCAGCAACACCACTTACATTTAATAGGTTTGTTACAACAAGATAGGCTACAAGCCCGCTCAATCCGGCGGCACCATCTTGTTCTTTCGACATCCCTATTGCAACACCTACAGCAAACAAAATGCCAAGACTGCCTATAATAGCTATACCGCCATTGGTAAGGTATGTGGCAACAACACTACCTTCAGCAAAGTTTAAAATCCAATTTCCAATACCAATCAGAATCGCCGCAGCCGGTAATACCGCAACCGGAAGCATCAATGAACGGCCAAGATTCTGTAAATACTTCATCATGATAAATTCCTCCTTACATAGATTAATATTTCATAAATGTGAATTCTGATACATCAGCTTAAAATATGAATTCGTTTTCAAAGAATGAGTTCAGTTTCTTTCAATAAGTTTTCCATTTAATGTGTTCGCAATCGTTCAATATGGAGCGTGATGTATCCTAATTCTTCTTCAGGAAGCTCAATTTGATAGGTAGCATATAATTCCTGAGCAACTTTCTGTGCACATCGGAAAGAATAACTATATTTTTTCTTGATCATTTCAAACATCTCATCATCCATCACGTGACTCTCGTACCATTTCGCTCTGCTTAATGCAAACTGCAAATGTGTCACTAAACGTTCATAGGAAATGTCAGCTTCATGAATCTCGATATTTAGATATCCTTTAATAGTCTGCACCATATCCTGAATTATTGTCGTTTGCTTAACCGTTTCGTGAATATCACCCCCTTGAAGTTTCATCGTATGAATATACAGCGCTATAAACGCAGCTTCATCGGCAGGCATCTCCATGTGAAACTTATCCTTAATGTGCTCAATAGCCCATAAGCCGATTTCAAATTCTTCTCTGTACAAAATCTTAATTTCCTGCAACAGTTTATTTTTAAGCTTGATACCACTCTGTTCCCGTTCAATTGCAAATGAAATATGGTCTGCAAGCTGCACACGGATATGTTCGTTTAATTCTGTTCCCAAGCGCTTTTTTGTATAAGTAATAATTTCTTCCGATATGGTAAAATGCTCTTCTGGTATCCGGAGTAAGAGCTGCTGCAGCTTTTCATTTTCCTTTAAGACAAACAACTTCTCTACCTTGTTAGAAATTACAATGTCATTTTTTTGCTTGCCAAAAGCTACACCAGCTCCAATAGCAATCTTTTCTTCCTGCTCATCGATAACAATTGCCGCATTGTTATTTAAGATCTTTTTTATTTTCACCTGAAGCCCACATCCTTCATAGCACGTTTTTCACTTAATCAGAAGTTGTGATTATCACCGTTTCTTTGGCCGTACTTTCTTTTTCTTCAGTCATACTGAATGATTTACCAGTATCTTTTCCATTTGTAATCACAATTGGAGATATATCACTTGAAGCATTATTCCGAACATATTCCAGATCAAATTCCATCAGCGAATCACCAACTGATACTTTGTCGCCAGTACTTACATTAATGGTGAAACCTTTGCCTTCCAGTGAAACCGT
This sequence comes from Virgibacillus sp. JSM 102003, assembly GCF_041949995.1. Lineage (NCBI taxonomy): Bacteria > Bacillati > Bacillota > Bacilli > Caryophanales > Bacillaceae > Virgibacillus > Virgibacillus sp. JSM 102003. The sequence goes on along the minus strand of NZ_JBHFQH010000002.1, from coordinate 158,768 downwards.
CTCAAGTCCAATATGAATAAGAATTTCGATTCCGTCCTCTGTGCGTAACCCAATAGCATGCTTTGTCTCAGGTATCTGAACAACCTCACCTTCAACCGGAGAATAAACCTGTCCTTCACTTGGCTTAATCGCAATCCCGTCTCCCATCATCTTCTGACTGAAAACTGGATCCGGAACTTCTTCTAACGATACAATTTCGCCGTTAATTGGTGCATATATTTTCGTGTTTGAACTTTCCTTCTTAAACAGATTTTTAAACATAACAACATTCCTCCTTTAAGTTAAGTATGTGCAAAAGTCGCCTAAACTAAAAAAGACATGGCGGTTTAGAGATGGACCTATGTCCCCCTCAAAATACCACCATGCCTAATCAAGTCAGTAACATGTGATTCGTAATTATTTTTTCTAAGTGTATCGTATCATCATTCAAATGGAAAAATCAATCATTCACTTTTAAAAATTATTTCATCCTCATTATCAATTGGTTCCCTATTTCTAAATAAAAAGAACTGAATTGGTATCACAGCCGTAAGAGTAACAAATATCAATACAAGGTGGAGCACCTCATTATTAGAATATCTTTTTATGATAAAGTAAAACCCGTAAACTAAAAGAATATTAGAAGCAAGACCAACAAACGGTATGAACCAAGATAGGAAAAATGCACAGGCCATCGTTACGCCATAAACCAATGTAAATTTGCCACGCAGCGATTCATGTACATCATTTTCAACAAGCTGCGTAATTAAAAAAGTATTAACAATCGGTATCCATGCCATCCACGCCAGGTCACTTTTGCCTTCCCGTTTAGCCATTTTAAATAATCCAATCGCCATTAATATATGAAATACAATTGCTACTAAAAATAAAAAAAGAATCAGGAACAAAAATCCGGCAAGGAAAATTAACAAACCTTCATCACTAGTCATGTAACCCCTCCATTTTTAGAAAATGTGCCTTAACTGCCTAAAAGTCCAGGCACCATTGCACCCGGACTTATTATTATTTATCAAACACAACCCGCGTATTGCCAATCATGTCATGTATTCCTTGTTTCTCTCCACCAAACGCAACAAACAAATATAACAATCCAGTAAAGAAAAATACACGGTGAATAAATCGCCCAACTACTTCTCTAAAAAGAAGATCCTTCCACTCGAGCGACTGAGCATCTTCTCGAATAACGCGAAGGCCAAATATCATTTTGCCTAACGTCTGACCATAATACTTCGTCATTAAAAGAAAGTACAAATACAGCACAACGGCACCAACAATACCAGCCATTGTCCAAAAACCAACGTCAATACCAGTCCCATCATTAATAAATTTAAACGGAGTAAGCAGGATGCCGTTAATGCTAAATACAATAATTAAATCAGCTAGATATGCCCAGAACCGCATCCAGAATCCAGCATATCTGTAATCAACACTCTCCGTATATTCCACTTCATTTTCACTCATCGACGGCACCCCCTTATTTAGAATATAGGTACATAGCGCGCGGCCCATTGGATTCACGCAATAATTCCTTGATACCGAATAATTCTGTTTGTCCTTTAAACATTCCTTGTAATGTGCCACCTAAAAATTCGTTAATTTCAAGACCCTTTTTATATTCAATCACTTTTGCATTACCCCAGCCATTATCTTCTTTCATCATGGCAATCGTATCGGTAAGCGAACCTAGCGCATCAACAAGGCCATTATTCTTAGCTTGTTCACCGGTATACACACGGCCATCGCCCAATTCACGGACTTTCGATTCTGACATATCACGGCCATCCACAATCACTTCCACGAAATCACCGTATAAATTATCAATCATCGTCTGCAGAATTTCTCGCTCTTCATCGGTCATTTTACGTGATTGTGACATTATATCCTTGAATTCGCCGCTCTTGATCGTATTAAACTTAATACCATGTTTATCAGCAAATTCGGCAAAATTAAAGCTCTCCATAATAACACCAATCGAACCTGTCAATGTTGCAGAGTGTGCAACGATTTTATCAGCAGGTGCAGAGACATAATATCCCCCTGATGCCGCTGTATTCCCCATTGATACATAAACTGGCTTATCATGTTCTTCTTTTATCTGAACAATTTTGTCATGTATTTCATCGCTTTCTACAACACCCCCGCCAGGTGTATTCACGCGTAGAATAATACCGTCAACAGTTGAATCTTCCCCTGCTGCTTCAAGCATTTCCAGGAATTGCTCATGATTATATCCACCTGTATTAAGCAAGGAAGCTGTAGATGTATTTTGAATTACTCCATCCAATTCAAGTACTGCAATTTTGTTGCCTGTTCCTTCCTCAATGACCTCTTCTTGAAATTTCTGTGAAGAATTCGGGAAGTTAAACATTTTTTCAAAATCAGCCGTAACTACACTCGTTACAGCCTGAAAGCCTAGTGAAACGACAAATAAAACAACCGCTACACCAAGCGCAATCCAACGTTTTGTATTCAATTTCATGTCCTCCAATTCGTTCCCTATTTTATGTATACCGCTATTTTACATTATTGTTAACATTTATGCAGAAAACTTGTACGTTTGTTACCAAATTAGCGAGTCCAAAACAAGAAGATTGCTTTGGACCCAGTGCCATACACAATATTGCGTGAAATCAATCAAGTTCAGATAATGCAGCTTTCAATTTGTACAATTCGTCTTCCGTCAATGTAACTCCTTTTCCCATTTTCTCTTTGTCCGGTGCCCAATCCCTCAGGTCATATTTGGGATCGCGCCCATTCCAGCTTACCAGATTAAGCTCTTTCGTCCATCCTTTTGGCGACTCTGATAGCACAGCTACTGTTTCGATTACCTCATATTTAAGATCTGCCACATTGATTCCTCCTAATAGACTTCATAGTTATTACCGGTTTGCATACCATCAACACTTTTAACAAAAGCACGAGCCACACGACTTGCAGGAACTGGATCAAACCCTGCAAAAAATTTACCTAGCTTTTCCCATGATTCCTGAACAATATTAGGACTTACACTATTTATCCTAATTCCTCTAGGCATTTCAATTGATGATGCTTTAACGAACGCCTTGACACCACCATTTGCCATTGCTGCAGACGCACCCAGTGGAATTGGATCATCCATCATCACACCTGTTGTTAGCGTGAAACTGCCACCGTCATTCACATATTCCATACCTAGCAGGACAAGATTTATTTGCCCTTTAAGTTTACTTTCAATTCCTTTTTCATTTAATTCCGGTGTTAATTCAGAAACAGCTGTAAAATTGGCACCACCAGATGCATTGACTACAGCATCCACTTTTCCAATCTGTTTATACATTTCTCTGATACTTTCCTCGGAAGTAATATCAACAGAAACATCTGCCCCATTTCGTCCAGCACGAATTATGGAGTGATTCTCTCCTAATTCTCTTACAATCTCTTTGCCAATTGTACCAGCTGCACCTACAACAAGTATCCTCATATGCAATCCAACTCCCCTTGATATATTTTAGAAATAAAGCTTTCTGCTCCGTTTCGTCCGCTTCACTTTCGGCGGAAAATATCCCCGTTCATAAATTTTCCCTTTCGAAATACTGCACCTCTCTAGAAATATATCCATTTCATCCGTCTCGTATGTCTCAAACGCCTTCATTAAAATTTTGGCAGCAACTCTAGCATCCTCAAGTGCATGGTGATGCTCAAAGGTAATACCGTGATAACCAGCTACCGTATTCAACTTATGATTCTCTAACTCTGGCCAAATTCTTTTAGAAATATTCACCGTACAAAGATAATCCATTTCAGGATATGTAAGGTTAAAGTAGTCCAATGTATTTCGAATGACACTCATATCAAAACTGGCGTTATGCGCAATAACTATGTTATGAGATAAATAATTATTGAGTGTCGGCCATAATTCTGCGAACGTCGGAGCATCTGCCACATCTTCCTCTCGTATCCCATGAATGCGCGTATTAAACGAACTGAAATGCATCATTGGATTTATTAAACTGTAAAATTCATCAACAATTTTATTTTCATTGGCGACAACAACACCAATCGCACATGGACTGTTTCTCTTTTCATTCGCCGTCTCAAAGTCTATCGATACGACATTCATGGATTGGCCTCCTCTACAACAACTCTCTAACGCAATTTTAACATATACCACGATCAAACAACCCTGAAAAAGGATTTAAATTTTGATGATGTTTATTTTTTCCAAATCCGGGATAAATTCCGATGATTCCAAGCTGTCATCTAGTCCAGTCTACTTCCAATCCTGTTATGTTGAATATTAATGTATAATAGCAGAAACGAGTGCCAAGGGAACCAGAATGTAATCTCAAAGTAATCAAGTGGCGGACGAACAGTGTGTATTCTTTAACTTCTATAAAAGGTTAACGAAATCTAAGAATGTTATTCTTTAGCGGACACAGGAGACGCTATTCCTCTAAAAAAGTGACCTTTTCGAACTTATCCGGACACAGAGGCCCTTATTTAACATATATCATGGTTAATTGAGGGCATTTGTGCTAAATAAGGTCCCTGGTGTCCGCTAACACTTCCATTTTCGTGGATTTGTGCCAAATAAGGACTCTGGTGTCCGCAAAACCTCAGATTTGCTATATGAAAGAATACCTCTAATTCGATTATAAATTCATTTCATGATAGATATTCGCTACGCATTCGGCAGCTATGTAAGTTTCTTAGATGAGTCAATTTCATAAATACGTATATTCATCATTTATCCGAATAGTTTTGCGAACTAATATTTTACCATTCGTGAATTCAAAGTACTATTATCGTTGATTGAAACAGAGGGGGCGACTCCTGCGGGAATAGCAAACGGTTTATTTGCGATTGAAGTGAAGCGGAATGAGCATGAGTTTAAGACCCGGAGGCCCAAGCCATGCTCGCGGAAAGCATCCGCCTGCAGTGGAAATCAACAGGCATAGCACATTTACAAGTAGTTTGGATTTACTGTTTTATTATTGAATGATGAAATTAATTCAAATGCTAAAAATATTCTTGACATTCATTTGCAAGAGTTGTATCGTATTCAATAATACAAAATTGAATAATTTTCTTATCCAGAGAGGTGGAGGGACTGGCCCTTTGAAACCTCAGCAACAGATTTTAAATACTGTGCTAATTCCAGAAGCTGAAATGCTTAAAGCTTGAAGATAAGGAGAGTGATACTTTACGGTTTCAAACCCTCTTCTATTTTCAGAAGTGGGTTTTTTTAATTTATTAAAGAGGAGGAAAACGATTGAAGCGCAGTTTAGAAGAACGTTTAAAAGATGGAACTGTTATTGTTGGAGAAGGGTATTTATTTGAATTAGAGCGTAGAGGGTATTTGCAAGCAGGATCTTTTGTTCCAGAAGTTGCACTTGATAACCCAGAAGCACTTAAACAGGCATACAGGGATTATATGTACGCAGGTTCAGACGTTGTATTAGCCTTCACGTATAATGCACACAGAGAAAAAATGCGCATTATTGGCAAAGAAGATTTACTAGAGCCATTAAACCGAAATGCTGTCCGCTTAGCAAAAGAAGTTGCTAAAGAACATCCTGACGAAGAAGCATTAGTGGCTGGAAATATCTCAAATACTAATATTTTCGATCCCGAAGATCCTGAGTCCAAAACGAAGGTCAGAGATATTTTTGCCGAAATGGTTAAATGGTGCAAAGAAGAGGGCGTTGATTTCATTAATGGCGAAACGTTCTATTACCACGAAGAGGCAGTAATAGCACTGGAAGAAATTCTGAAACAGGACCTACCAGCAGTCATCACGTTCGGACTAATGGGAGAAAATATATTAAGGGATAGCTACACTGTAGAAGAATCCTGTAAGATACTTTCTGAAAATGGTGCACTGGTTGTGGGCATGAATTGTTTCCGGGGTCCTGAAACGATGCAGCCTTACCTTGCTGACATACGTAACAATGTTGATGGCTATGTGGCTGGACTCCCGATCCCATACCGTACAACAGAGGAAAATCCGACATTTTTTAATTTACCGGATGGAGGATGCAGCTGCCATCTGCCTTTAGAAACAACTTTCCCGACTGCGCTTGATCCGCTTTACCATAACCGATACGAACTGGCAGTCTGGGCAAAAGAGGCGAACGACGTCGGGATAAATTATATCGGGCTTTGTTGCGGAGCATCACCAGCAATGCTGCGTTCAGTAGCTGAAGCTTTAGGCGTTAAAACAGTAAACTCAAAATATTCCCCAGACATGGAAAAACATTTCTTGTTCGGGACAGACAAAACGCTTCAAGAACATAATCAGAACTACCGGTTAAAAGCGTAAATTTTCATCTATATAAACTAAAAACAGAAAGAAGGAATTTACATGTCAGTATCATTAACAAAAGCACCACCATTCAGAGCAGAGCACGTAGGAAGCTTACTGCGCCCGGATAATCTACACAAAGCAAGACTAGAGTACAAAGAAGGACAGATAACGGCAGTAGAATTACGTGAGGTTGAGACAAAAGAAATTAAGCGTGTTGTCGATAAGCAAATTGAACTTGGCTTAAAAGTTGTTACAGATGGCGAGTTTCGCCGTACATGGTTTCACTTAGACTTTCTGGAGCATCTAAACGGAATTGAAGGTTATGTACCTGAGCAAGGATACCAATTCGAGGGACTGGAAACAGAAAAATATGACGTACGGAATACTGGAAAGATTTCATTTAACCCTGACCATCCATTCTTAAAAGATTTCACTGATTTAAACGAAATTGTTGATGGCCGGGCAGTCGCAAAGCAAACAATTCCTAGCCCAAACCAGCTTTTTAACGCTGGAATTCACAATACAGAAATATATCCAAACATCGAAGACTATGCAAGTGATATTATTAAAACTTACCAGGATGCAATCAAAGCATTTTACGATGCAGGTGTACGATACCTGCAATTAGACGATGTATACATCGCTGGGCTATCCGCTCCAGATATCCCGTTTAATGAGGGAAAGTACTCAAGAGAGGATTTAATTGACCTGGCGTTACGAGTAGTTAATGGCGCTTTAGAGAATAAGCCTGAGGACTTAATTGTAACAACACACTTATGCCGGGGAAACTACCAGTCTACCTGGGCATTTGAAGGAAGCTATGCTCTAATCGCTCCTACATTATTGGCAAAAGAAAATGTAGACGGCTTCTTCCTGGAATATGATGACGATCGCTCAGGTGACTTCAAACCACTTGAACATATTCCAAACGGTGGCGCTCAAGTCGTATTAGGTCTGGTAACATCGAAGAACGGAGAACTTGAAGACAAAGAAACAATTAAAGCACGAATTAAAGAAGCAACACAATATGTCCCACTCGAGCAACTATCTTTAAGCCCTCAGTGCGGCTTTGCTTCAACACATCATGGCAATAAATTAACAGAAGAGCAGCAATGGAATAAACTGAAATATATTGTTGACCTGTCTGAAGAGGTTTGGAGCACTTCTAACAAGTAATAATAAAGAAGCTTGCAGAGAAATCGTAATCTCTGCAAGCTTCTTTTAATCTACTGACAATTTTTTGCTGGACTTTTCTCCGTGTACTTAAATGTATAGATGAACAGACTAACCAAAAATAGTAATTCAACTACCCTCGTTAATAGACTAATCGTAATCTGCATATCCTTACCTAACAATACTAATGATTGGTTCGTATTTAAATCAAACAAAATATGACAAAAACAATAAATGCCAGTAATCCAAATAATTGTAATTAACGTATTTTTCATCACTCTGTCCCCCCACTTGTAATTGCATCAAATTCCACTTAGCATATACTAACAGAAAAAGTCATAAAAAGGGAGACTTTTTATAAAATTTTTTTACGCTATTCCTTAACTTCCATTACATACGATGTTAACTCCTTAACTTTTGGATCTTTGAACCTATTAAACCGATAAATATCACAAAAGGCATATAGCTTAACACCGCCGGATTCATCAACAACTTTTACTTTCCCGTCCACAGCAGCAGTTATCCCATGGGTAATGATATTGCTTATTCTTAACTCCTGTGTTCCACCTGATTCCATCATCTCAAATGCCCTCGCAAAATCACTTTTTCCCTGTATTGGTGACTCTCCTACGACAGTCCATTTGATATCATCTGTAACATTCGCAACAACATAATCCATATTGCCATTTAAGAATGCTTCATTGAATTCTTCCAGAAACTTTCCTTTTTTTGTGGTCATTTTAAAATCTCCCTTTTGTCCATTTAATCCAATCTATTAAATATGGGGATCCTTTTTTGCTTTTTCAATAATAGTTCTAATGAAAGGTTCTTTTCTCATGGTATATGCCGGTCTATCGAATTTATAGTTAGCAGCAAGTTCTTTTTTTAATGAAGCATATTCCAGAGCTACGTTTGGGTGCAATCTTAGATAATCACGAAATAATAACTTTTCATTCCACTCAATACTGTTAAATTCACAAATATGTAAATGACAGGTCCCTTGTCCATGCATTCCTTTCCTAAAAAACTTTCTATCTGTTAATTCTGGCTTTGGAACATATTCGTATTCAATTTTACTTAAAGGACGTACAAATGCAGCTGCTTCATCTAAATCCTGTACACCTGCCATAATATCTATGATTGGCTTCGAATCCAGCCCCTTTATCGAAGTACTGCCAATATGTTCAATTTCAACAATTTTATTTCCTACCATAGTATTAATTCTCTTTTTCTCGTATTCAAATTGTAGCTTCCAGTTAGGATTATATTTCACAAGATTAACAGTTGGCTTTGTCATTCTGTCACCCCATATAGTTTAAATGCTGATTACCATGAAAGATTTTGAGAATATCATCTCCAGCCGGAACATTCAGCTTTTCATATCCAAGCAAAAATTCCTTGTTATCATAGGGTACTTCAATGAAGGAAACGTCAATTTGACCAAAATCCCCAACCTGCAATTTAGCATATGGTGCAACGGGTTTAGAGGCACACCCTAAAGAACTCGGGTTTAGGTAAAGTTTTTCTTTAGACTTAAAATGATGAACTGTATGATGGTGTCCAAAACAAATAACATCCACATCAGTTAATTCATAAATGTCATCAAGTCTTTGTGAAGTTGGCTGATTATCAATTGGCAAAAATTCATCTTGTCCATTCAAGTGATAATGTACAAACAAAAAGTTCTTTTCGTTTATTTTTGCATTTTGTCTCATTGGAATATTTTTTAGCTTAGAAATAAAGTTCTTATCCAATCGTGAGGCAATCCATTTATGATGCACCCTCTCATCTCCAACACTCCCTGGCTCATTTCCATCAAGTATTTTTAAAACTGCTTCGTCATGATTTCCCATCACAAAAGAAATGTCGTTACGGGAAAATAACAATTCAAGAACTTCATTTGTTTCATGACCAATACCGATTAAATCACCCAGACAATAAATGTGATCTATTTGTTCATCTTTATCAATATCATCCAAAACAGCCTTCAAGGCCGCACTATTTCCATGAATATCCGCAATGATGGCTACTTTCTCTCCTGCATTCATTATATCCCTCGCTTGATCTAGTTAATTTCAAAAAGAAGTGCTTTAAATAAAGGAACCTGGACGAGTTAATACTTTCCCCTCATTAGTAAAAGTAATGGCTGATGAATTTCCTATAACTTTTATACCTTCATCACTAACAGCGACACCAGTTCCATCTCTTAATGCAATAACAGACTTCTTATAATCTTTGATAAAGCTAGCTATCAAACTTTCATTATCAATTTCATAGTGACACCAGATAGAATAGTCACTAATAAGATTTAACCCATTCATGCTTTGTAAATCTGTATTGTTTGGGTCCATATGAGCACAAGTCATGATGCTTGAACCTAATATTATTGCTCCGGCACTCCCTCCATAGACAATACCATCGTTCTCTATGTACTCTTTTAAAAGGCTATCAAATTGAGATACCCTAAACTCCCTTAATAAGTTAAACGTATTTCCGCCACCGATATAAATTGCCGAGAACTCTTTTAGATCATCAAAAGATTTATTATCTACATTGGTCCACATAGTGACTTCTATTCCTAATGGGTTAAAAACACTGTACGCCCACTTAAAACATTCTTCATAGGGAATAACCCCATTCATTGCAATAGGAATATATAATATTGGTTTGTTCGGATTAATGTGTTCTATAAAATATAAGTCAAGTTTCTTTGATTGCTCCTTATCTCCACCACCAGAAAGAATTAAATGTCCCATTAAGTCCCCCCTACATTCAAATTAACTCAAGTGCCTTTTTAAAATCCAAATCAACGTCTATATGTTCCGGTGTCCAGGGAATATAAATATCAGGTTGGATTCCAACGCCGCTCATACCCTTTCCTTCATCAACGATGGATAATTTTGACGTAGGATACGAAAGTTCGAATTTGTTCTCCCAACTCATAATGGCAAGATTGGAATAATCGTTTAAACCTAATGTTGGTCTTCCAATTACAGTGACCTTTGAGGAATTTTTGCATAGCTTAACAAATGAATCGCCTGAACTTCCACAATAGACATCGGTCAAAAGAATAACTTGTTCTGGACCAGGTTTAGTTTTAATTGAAAAACTATCGTCCATTTCTCCAAAACCAAGTTCAACAAAGCCCTTACCCTTGTTCTCTTCCAGTTGTTTAATGAAAGCATTTATTTGATTTCGTGTTACCTCGTCTTCAATAGAAGAAAAAGCACTTTTAAACAATTGTGTTCTCAGTTCTACATTTCGACTTGTACAGTTGGTTAACATATAACCCTCATCAAATCCATTTAAATCTATTACTTCTCCTTCAAAAAGAAAAGGAAGTAAATCAAAATAAGCTAAGTCACTTCCTCCTCTGTTTACACGAACATCAATGAGCAGGTTTTTACGAGTAGTTAAAAGTGAACGATTTTCATCGATTAACGTTGAGATTTCACTATGGTTCATAAAGTCTGTTAATGTTAAAAATAATGTATCCTCCGAGATTTCTTTTATTGAATACTCTGGCTGGAAGCTTTCTTTTCGATAGTTCTTGAGTTCAATCGTAAAAGATTTCCCTGATTCACTTATAACCTCAGCATTTTTGTATTGCAGAAGAATCGCACTCCAATTTTCCCGTTCTGCCTCCGTTTCCATCAATCTTCTTTTATGAATATTTACTAATTCTGGAACTGTTGAGCCATCTAACGCTGTAATAGCAAAACCCTTTTTCACTCTATCTTCCTTTTCATTAGATACAATATAAAGTAAATCGTTATACCTCCTAACAGCAAAACCAACATCATCTTCCATTTCAGTTGATTGTGAGGTATATTTAAACGCCATATGTAAATCTTTAAAATCCAGTAAATAATCCTGAACAATTCCCACAAACTTTTCATCATTCATATTGCGCGATTCCTGTATTTTGCCACGATAAAAATCTGGATTATCGCAACCCTTTTTATCCAAACAACCCGCATAATCGTTATGTAAAATACTTATAACATCCTCGAATATTTTTAAGTACATTTTGATCTCCTTCACCTATATATCTATCTGATCATTTATTGAATTCTGTTCTTTTAAAAGAGAAATAACCTCTTCATTCTGTTCAATTATCGTCTGATTTTGCTTTCTAATTTCGTGAAATCAAATAAATATACTAGCAAGATTGCAACTATCAAAAAACTCATATGTACTTCTCCCTATTTTAATTAACTACCATGGCGAGCCTGTCCTTTATATTTTCAATAGGAGACCTCAACATTTCCGTTCTTTGGCAGAAATTAATTTAAAGGAATATCTAAATACTTAATATATCTATTTGGTTCAATTTCTTGATAAACCCTGACAAATCTAACCTCAAAGGTTGGAAAAGGAGTAAGTTCAGTTTCTGCCGTCCTTTTCATCTTTCTAAGTTCCTTTTGCGATAAACCATGATTCGTTTTACCTAAGGTCATATGTGGTACAAAGTCCTTAAGTTCAAAGTATTTCTTTATTGAATCACTAGAAGGTGAAATTTCTCGAACAATACTGTTATGTAATTTATATAACTCACTGGAAGTAGCACTTAAGTAAAGAATTTCATCGCCAAAGAACATTGGTTTATCAATTGTTATTTCAAAAGGTTGAAAGTTATAACATACTTCTTTAACCTTCTGTAGCCATTTTTCATCTGAGGTTAATCCACCTTGTGCCTTCAGAGTTATATGTGGTTCAACAACATCAGTTATCCGGTTATTTTTCCATTTCTGCTGAAAATCTATTAATTTCATTTTGTATTCATCTGAAGGTACAATTCCTATAAAAAACTGCAATAAATATCTCTCCTTTAGAAAACATGGCATTCGCCAAGCCTTTGGGCGAATTGCCTTAGTTGCGCTTATGCAGTAAGAAAGTAATTATACTTTTTTATCTGCCAATAAAAGATTCATTCATGCTTCGTTTAAATCAATAAATCTTTCCTTTGTTAGTAACAGCAAAAGATAACTAATCAAATAAACAATGCTCGTAATCCCGAATAAGGCAAAAATTCCAGGTGAAATTACTAAGTATAAACTTACCGGTAACGACCACAAAAATGCGATTAACATTAGGATTTTTTTTGACGTTAAAGAAGCAACTATCGCTAAACAAGCTGGAAGAAACAGCATGAAAAATGTGTTTACTACAGGTGATATTTCAGTTGGGTTCGAATAAGGATTGTAAAAGTTTAGGACAAACCATAAGACAACACTGGTGATACCTGCTGTTACTCCCAAAACTACCGACACTTTTCTGATGTTCACCACTCCTTAATTTTCTTATCTGTTCTTCTCTAAACGATTAACTTTCTTAAATAGAATAATAATGGAAATGATGACTGCAATTGGTAACCCCCATGTAACAACTATCCCTAATATCATTGCAAAATATTGCTGAAAAGCTCATGGAACCACCCCCTTTATTCCTTTTAATTAGCCAGCCTGGAAATATCATCCTTAACCACAATATGTTTCGGATTCATTGGCATATCTTTTATTTCTGCCTTTAAGAATTCGGGTTGTATAGAGAGTTCATCAAGATCATCTAGAGGAATCCATTTATATATTAAATGATCACCCTCCATTCCATAAAATTCCTCAGTACTAAATTTATAATCGCCATTAAATGACACCTGATAGTAAAATCCTATTTCATGAAAGTCATTTCCATTAAATTCAAAGAAATTTTCAACTGCCCAAAGCAACCTTTCTACTTTAACATCAATCCCCAGTTCCTCTTGGAATTCCCTATACAGACCTTTTTGGGATTCTTCTGTGATTTCCACTCTCCCACCAGGAAGGGCCCAATGATTATCAGTTACACTTTTGTGTAAAAGAACTTGACCATCCTGGATCCAAACACCAGCTACACGATAATTAAATACTGCCTTTTCCGTCTTAAATACTGCATCCATATAATTACCTCCTGCCATATTTATACTTCAGGTTCTGTTTCTTTATTAAAGAGGACAGTAATGATTGATAATATCCATAAGCTGTTCGGATTCTTTTGATGACACGTTTTCAGATAAACGTGCTCCTGCAATAATCGGAGCCCACTTGAAAATTTCTTCTTTTGACAAATCGCTTTTCTCACAATACAGTCGCAAATACATATCTGCTAACTCCATTGAAAAATGTGAGTACAAAAGATACGTGCGGTATATGTCCGCACGAATATCTCCTGCACTGGAATCAACCCAGTCTATAATTGCCACTTTATGATCTGACATAACCAAATTGAAAAGATGGAAATCTCCATGACACAGCCTCTTCTCATATGTCATTGAATCCAATTTATGTATTAAAGCAGACTTATATTTTTCGTCTAATTTAGGAGCGAGTTCAATTTGGAGTCTTAATTTCCCAGCCATTGGCTCAAGCGGGTCATCAGCAGTAATCATATGAATTCTTTGCTGTATATCAATGGATATTTTCATGTAATACGCTGCTTTCTGCCTATTTTCAAATAAGATTTCCCCCATTGTACTACCCTTAATATATTCCATAATGATGGCTTGCTTCCCATCAATCTCTGTGACATCCAATATTTCAGGCACAAATAGTCCGCACGAATAAGCAAATTTCTGCTTATTTGCTTCATAAACAGATTCTGATTTCGGTAAATAATCATTGAATATTTTGATAATCTTATTTTCCAAAAGGTATATAGTTGCTGTATTCCCTTTTGCTATTGGGTGACCTAGATCCAATTGTAATCTCTCCCTGATATGCTTCTGACTAAATTACAACTAATTTCACATATATCAATATTAGCATAATATTCCAATTATTGATGAAGAAAATCTGTTGGCAACAGCCCAATATAGTTTTATTGCTTTTCTGAAATAAATTCTACTGCTTCAATAAGTTGATTAGATAAGTCATCAGGCAAACTATGTCCCATACCTTTTTTAACAATTAACTTACAAGGAACCCCATTTTTTCTTAAGATATCCACTGTTTTTAGAGTCTTATCATAAAACGGATCTTTATCTCCTGTGATAACACAACCTCTTACATTTATTTCTCTATTTAATTGCAGGAATTCTTCTATTTCTTCTGTATTTTCAAATGAAGGAACAATGGCTATAAATCCATTAAATTTTGCTAAATTATTCTTAAAAATAAGTTCAATTGCTGTCTTACCTCCCTGCGATGCTCCTGCTATTATTTTCTCTTTTGCTGCAAGGTCGTATTTACTACTAAATTGATTGAATGTATCAATAACATCTTTTTCTGCAACATCTTGATTGTCCCATGAATAACACTCATAACTAAACAACTGAGAGGATTGGGGAAATCCCAATAAAAATTTTGATAAAATAGCTGATTCACTCCACTGTTCAGTGAAATCTTTGGCGTTTGAACCTTTCCAGTGTAATGCAAAAATAGAAGTGTTAGCTTGTGGGTTACCTACCACTTGCAATGAAGCTTTGGCATTCTTCTTTTCTGCTTCATATTTCGCGTTACACAGTTCTAAAACATTTTGAAATTCTTCCTTTTCTTTGAGTGGTTGTAACTCAGTGTCATTCGTTAGCAATTCTGGATTCCACCAAAATCCTCGATCTAATACTTCGGATAGTTCTGATATTGCTTTATCGTTGTTTCCTTGCAACATACAAATACCAGCTTTCCAATGCCCTAGTCGATCTAGTTTTTCTGGAAATTGCTCCTTAGCTTTTTCTAAAAGCAAAGCCGCTTCTGTAAAATTTTCCTCTTCCACCAGGTTAACTGCCTTTCGTTGAATCTTTGTAAACTCATTATTTGGTTTTGTGGCACCCATAAAAAATCTCTCCTTATCTAAAAAGCCTTAATAAAGCATACAAAGTAAATCTTGTACCGATAAATATGATACCAACAAACTCACTTCCCAGTGTAAGTTCATATACATTTTTACTGATCTTTCCACATGAACTATCCTCCACTGATGAAAAGCTCATCTACTGTGGTATCCAATAAAGATGCTATGTTAAACGCTAATTGTAAAGTAGGGTCGTATTTATCATTTTCAATTGCGTTTATTGTTTGTCTGGATACCTTACAGAGTTTAGCCAGTTCTTCCTGGGAGAAATTAGCTGTTTTTCTTAATTTCTTAATGTGATTTTTCATTTAATCACCATATTTTTTCCTGTAAACTAGTAAAGTTACCAGATATATAATTGAAATCACCGTCAGAAACACTATAGGCGAAATTCCTTTGCCAGTATATGAAGTATTTCCCTGAGTAGTTAGATAAATTGACTGTGCAACTTCTAAAATTAACATACCAATAACTACAATAAATGCATATGATTGAGCTTTCTTGTTGATAAACTTCCTTCTTTCATCACCCTTTTGAGAAAATCTTGTAACAAAAATAGAAATTCCGCAAACTAACAATATGACTGAATACACAATTTTAACCCAATCCACTTTTTATTTCCTCCTTATTAAAAATGTAAAAAGTATTTGACATTTATTATTGTAGCATTAGCTTCAAAAATGTCAAATACTTTTTACAAAATAAATTACTTCTATAAAATTAGAACCTAAAAACAACCATCATTTTAGAAAACTGTTTCCCATATACTCTTATCTAAACAAATCGAATAACCGGTCCCAGAATCCTTTTTTCTCTTCTTCCTGTTCTTGTGTTTCTTGCTTGTCATCATCTTTTTTTATACTTTCCGTTTTAATGACAAATTGTACGGAATTGACCTTTTTATTTTTCGATGAAACAAATGAAACGGGATTAAAATCGGATTTATCGTATTCATTAATCATTTGATCAATTTCAGTTTGCATTTCATCAGGTAAATCATTTGTTGATTCAGCTAACTCAGTTGTGCCTTCATGAAGTTCATTTACGCCATTTTCCAATTCACTCGTTCCATCAGTTAGGTCGGTGATGCCTCGATGCAAATCACCGTATGATTTTGATACTTCGGTTACGCCACCAGTATAATCTACCAATCCGGAATGGAATGATTGATAATTGGATGATAGCTTGCTTAATCCTTGCTGTAATTTTTTCATTGATTCATCGACATTCATATTGTCTAAGCTCTTGCCCAAATTAGCTGCCATCGTTTCAACATTCGTTTTCATTGTTTGCAGCGACCCTATGACTCCATCTAATGTCGGGTTCACAGCTTGAAAGGCTTTTTTGACACTGGAATAGGTGCTTTTCGCTGCACTCGCTGCTTTATGAGTTTTAATCAGTTTTTCAATAACCTCAGGATCTGCATTGCTAGCTTTTAATTTCTTTATTTCCTCATCAGAAATATCACTCGCAGGAATAGCTCCCATCGATTTATCCAGTGCATCATAAGCTTTATCATATTGTTTCTTTAATTCAGACAAACCTTTCTTTGTCTCTCCTAAGCCATTTGCAATTTCCGTTAGTCCTTTTTGTAATTTCTTTAATTCACCTACATTTGTCTCAGTAGAACCGTTTCCTACTGACTGACTCATGTTTTCGAGCGCTTTATTAATTTCCTTAGACCCTTTAATCAGTTCAGAGGATCGATTAGCGAGTTTGTTAATTCCGTTTTTATATGATGCAGAACCTTCCTGTAAGCTTGCGGCACCATTATTTAATTCGGCTATCCCTTCATTCAGTTCACCAACGCCATCATTTATTTCTTCTGTTGCATCTGACAGGGACTTCATATCTTTGGTCATGTCTTCAGCGTCTGGCGAGTCAATGGACATAGAAGATGTAACTGCCGATATTTCAATACTTTCCATTTCTAAATCTTTTACATCTGCCTTTACCACAAAGCTTTCTTCTTTTTCCGGCATAACAGTAAAGGTAACCTGTTTATTTTTCCCTGCATTGGCAATCGTTCCATTTTCAGCTTCGATATTTTGATAGATTTCCGAATTTAGAGGGAGTGATATCTGTAACATATAATTTTCGAAAAAATTGGAATTGGCCTTTTGGTTTTCCTTTGTATCGATATGAATTTCAAACTGGCCATCTTTCCCTAATAGTTCATCAGGTGACACAGTTTCACCGTTCAGTTTATAGGAAACATTGATATCCCATGGTAAGGCTTTGTTCTCTAGATTTCCCTGATAATAAAACTCATCTTCTGTTGCTTTAAACGAAACTTGATTACCGTTTAGTTTCATATCTGTTAAATTAGTTAAATTTTCAACACTGGTATATGGTCCAAAGTCAATCATTTTACCAGGCTCATCAACCGTAAAACTGTTAACAACATACATCTCTTCTTGATCACCATTGGCATTTAGCGTGGCATATACGACTTCACTCTTCTTTGAATATGATCCATCAGCGGAAGATTCATTTGTCGCCGCTGATATCAATGTTGTTGGCATTACAAGAAGACATGCCATGAACACCGCGATTATCCGTTTAAATCTCATTATCATTTCCCTTTCCCTTTATAGAAGTTTGCTCTTCGTGTTGTTTTTTCAATTACTCGATCGAAAATGACCAGCATAGCTGGCAGGACAAATACGACCATAATAAATGCGAGTAACGCACCTCTGCCTAGTAATAAACCGATCGAAGACACAATTGGGTTTGATGATGTTAATGATAAAATAAATCCAACACTTGATAAAATCGAAGCGGAAATAAATATCGCAAAAATCTTATCATCAATCGTTTTCTTAATTGCTTCCATAGCCGGCATTTCTTTACGAAGGTTTTGGTATGTCTCCGTAAATAAGATGCCGTAGTCGACTGTTGCGGCAAGTTGTACCGTACTGATAATTAAATAACCAACATACACCAACGACGAATCCATAAAGTATGGAACCGATAAGTTAAACCAAACTGCAGACTGAATTGTTAATAATAAGACAGCAGGTATGGAGATTGATCGGAATGTAATTAAAAGCACGATAGCAATTGCAATTACCGTTAGCAAATTCACGACTGTGTTATCTTCTTCAACGATTTTTTTCATATCATACAACGTTACACTCTCACCTAGTAGATGGGTGTCATCATAATAAGTTTCAGCAGTATCTCGAACATTCTCAATTAGCGAAAAGGCTGCTTCCCCTTCTGAACCTGTATCAGTGTTCAGAGTAATTCGCGTGTAGTTCTCTGAATAAAATTGTTCCGTCGTCGATTCCTCTAAATAATCAGGGGGAATGGCCGAACTGACGACATTCACATAGGAAATAACACTCGACACATTAGGCAGATTCTCTAACTGTTGAACAAGCTCTTCCTCCTTCGCCATATCACCATTAGGAACAAGTAAGACCATTGGCGTATTTTCCCCAAATTCTTCTTGTATCGCGGCTGCATCTGAACCAGCACGTGTTGTCTCCGGCTGTTCCCCAGTACCATATATGAAGGATGTTTCACTTTGCGCTAAAAATGCTGGCACAATTAATAGTAAGACTAATAATAAACTTGGAATCCTAAATTTCATAACGTGCTTTCCGATATTTTTAATGCTCGGAACAAGTGGTTTGTGTTGTGTACGATCAATCCACTTGTAAAACATCAGTGTTAATGCAGGTAAAAAGACAATGACACTAATGAAACTCAGGACAATTCCCTTCACAAGGTTAAGACCTAAGTCAGCTCCAATGCCAAAGTCCATAAATGTGAGGGCCATAAAACCGAAAAAGGTTGTTGATGCACTCGCTGCAATAGCTGGGAATGATCGTTTAATAGCTAGTTGCATCGCTTCTTTAGGATCTGAAACTTGCTTTCGATAGTCGGAGAAACTATGAAGTAAAAAAATTGCATAGTCCAGCGATACAGCAAGCTGTAAGATCGGTGCCACCGATTGGGTAATATACGATATTTCGCCGATAAAAATATTTGTACCTAAATTAATGATTACAGAGACCCCAATAGCCGTTAAAAAGAATAAAGGTTCCATCCAGGAGCTAGTGGATAGAATTAAAATGATGATAATGATTGGGACTAATAATAAGGCTGCATTTAAAGACTCATTACCAGCCATTTTTTGTGATGTCGCTGTGTCTACTGCCTCACCTGAAATAGCATTTTCCTCACCAATCAGATTATAAATTTTTTCAGTAGCTTCAACTTCTTCACCTTCACGAATATTTATGGAAAACAAGGCTGATTCATCTTGATAATAAGTTTCTACAGTATCCTGATTAGCCATTTCGATTGGCGTTTTTATATCCATAACATCATCTAACCAAGTCACTGAAGTTACACCATCGATTGCAGCTAATTTATCTTTGTATGCTAAAGATTCGGTAATCGAGACATCACGAACCATCACCCTCGCATTCGCAATCGGCTCATCAAATTCTTTTTCCATTAAATCCATAGCCACTATTGATGGTGCATCATCTGGCAGATAATCAACCATATTGTAATTGACTGAAACAGCAAATTGCGCAACTGTACTAATTAGCGCAATGATGATAAATGTTATCACAATGGGTTTTTTATGTTTAATAATTCTTGCTGATTGGTCAATAAGACTTCATCCTTTCTTGCAATAGTACCTTAATACACTTTATCATTGTAATAGACACTGTGTTGGATAATCAACAAACAGTTTTATAAATATCGTCAGCTATTCAACATATTGTTAAATTGTGTTGGATTTCCGTTAGAAAAACGTACGAAAAAGGAGGATTTTCAAATTGAGTCAGAAATTAGACCGGCGTAAAAAATACACCCGCAAAATTTTAAAGGAAAGTCTTATTACATTACTGGCCGAAAAACCAATATCTGCCATTACCGTAAAAGAAATTTGTGAAATGGCAGATATTAATCGTTCAACTTTTTATACGCATTATGCAGATCATTACGATTTACTGGACAAAATAGAAGCAGAAATTTCGGAGGATATGATTAAGTATCTAAGCAGTTACAGCTTTACAATCGAAGAAGAGTCACAAGAGATGACTCAAAAATTACTGGAATACATTACAAACAATAAATTTATGTTCCAAACATTATTAATGAAAAATGGAGACCCCACTTTTGAGCAGCGGCTGATGAACATCGCCCAACGTTTTATGATGAAAAACCGGATGGCTGTCAATCATATAGATGAGGTAGAATCAAGGTACTTCAGCACGTTCGTTGTAAGTGGAGCTATAAATGTCATTAAGGATTGGATTGAAAATGAAATGGATCAGCCCCCTAAAGAGATGGCTATTATAATTAATAAATTTGTGAACTATGGGATGTCTTATTTAGATTAATTATCTATGTCTCAAGATAACGTCTGTCAGGATATATAAAATATAGGAAATGATAAACAAACAGAAGGGGATCAGGAATAAGTAAAAGTCAAAAGTGTTATGCTCTGAAATCATAACATTATCCACGTCAGGTATTTCGAAAAGTAATGACCTTAAGAGGTACATGCTTATCAGAAAGAATATAGTTCCTACGACTAGAAAAGCCTTTCTTTTCGCTTTCTTAAGCCCTATTAAAGAAATAATCAACAAAACCAACCCCAATGGAAAAACAGTATAAGAAAAAATGATTGGAATCTCACTTTCAAACGGCATTAAAATCACCCTTTCTGTTCTTCACGAATGGAGGCAGATTTGAAATCACCTTATTTAACCAATCCCGAAACCAGGATCTGATAATGTGATAACAGTAAGTAAAACCAGTTTGTATTTTTCCAATTTATTGCCTCCAAAAAATCGTACTTGTAGAAAAAGAGCTTACCAAACTTATACTTCTGATACTTATGCTAATCAATGTTTTTCACAATCTCTGGAATTATTTTACCACAAATATTCTGAATTCGTAATACCAATAGAAAGACCATCAAATCAGCGTATAATTTGATGGTCTTTCTTAATAATTACTCTGCAACTTCAGGTCGTGAGTTTTTGATGAAGAATGATAAACCAAAACCTACGATAGATATAACCCCAGCAACAATAAATGACACGTTAACACCATGAATAAGGCCTGGAATACCTTCATCAGGAATAGTATTATTTGTCATAACTGACACAAGCAAGGCTGTTCCAACCGCACCTGCTATTTGTCGCATTGTATTATTCATTGCAGTACCATGTGGTATGACGTCTGTTGGAATCTGATTTAATCCAGCTGTTGTTACTGGCATCATGACCATCGCAACACCAAACATTCGTACAGCATTTACTACAGCCAAGTAGGTAAATGTGGTTTCGGTTGTTAAATTGGTGAACATGAACGTCGTAACTGTTAGGATGAATAATCCTATAATCGCCAGCCATTTAGCACCAAATTTATCAAACAGCCGCCCGGTAATTGGGTTCATTAACCCCATTAACGCAGCTCCCGGCAACAGCATTAGCCCTGACTCAAATGCCGTATAGCCTAACATATCCTGCATAAGTAATGGTAACACTACTGCCGATCCAATCATTGCCATAAACACAATCATTCCAAGCCCCGTTGTTAAGGTGAACATTTTGTGTTTAAATATTCGGAACTCAAGTATTGGCTGTTCCAGTTTGAACTGTCTAAGAATAAATAACGTAACGGCAACAGCCCCGACAGACATAGAGATGATAACCGGGTTACTTGTCCAGCCACCATTCCCAGCCGTACTAAATCCAAATAGTAATCCGCCAAACCCTAATGTTGAGAGGACTATTGATATAATATCTACCTTTGGAAACGTCCGCTTCGTCACATTTTTAAGAATGAAATAAGCAACAATAATATCGATAATAATGATTGGTAAAATTACATAGAACAAGCTTCTCCATGGAAAGTTTTCCACTAGATAACCAGATAGAGTTGGACCTATCGCTGGTGCAAAAGCTATTACTAATCCAAACATCCCCATCGCTGTCCCCCGTTTTTCAACAGGAAAAATCAGAAACAGTATTGTTTGCATGAGTGGCATGATAATTCCCGCACCACTTGCTTGAGCGATTCTGCCAACCATTAATATAGGAAAGCTCGTTGCTACAGCACAAATCACTGTACCTACAGCAAATATCCCCATTGCGGTTAAAAATAACCCTCTTGTCGTATAGCGTTGAATAAGAAAAGCTGTAATTGGTATCATGATGCCATTAACTAACATAAAAATGGACTGCAGCCACTGCGCAGTATTATAGTCCAGTTGCAGGTCCTTCATTATATGTGGCAATGCCGTCGCTAACAGAGTCTGGTTCAGTATGGCAGCAAAAGCTCCTGATATTAAAACTAGCATAAGAGGTACTTTGTTAATTGTCTCCCCTGATTGTGATGGTCCCTGACTTTCTGCCATAATCTTTCTTCCTTCTTTCTTTATTTTAAACTTTGCTGTCCATAAAATTTTTATTTCAAGATCGTTATTTACGAACAACATTATACTCTAACACAACTAATGAAAGACTAAAAGAAATATACATATATATTTTATTTTCCTACTTCTAGCATGGATCAATATAGGTCTATATAATCGTTTTAGATTATTAAAAAGAGGTATATATATTAAATAAGACAAGGAGGGGATAAACGATGAGCAAGATTCACTTGATTCCTTATCAGATTGAAGAAATTCAGGATACAGCGACCGATATTCCAGAAGGCGTTACCATGATTCAAGCACCAGATGCCTGGGAAGAAGCAGAGAAAGGCCACGGAAATGTCGTCGCAATTATCGATACCGGGTGCCAAGTAGATCACCCAGATCTGAAAGGACAAATAATTGATGGAAGGAACTTCACTTCCGATTATAACGGGGATAAAGATAATTACGATGACAACAACGGTCACGGAACACATGTGGCAGGAACAATTGCCGCTTCATCTGCTCAGGATGAAGGAATTTCTGGTGTTGCACCAAATGCCAAACTCTTGATTATAAAAGTTTTAAGTGGAGAAGGAAGCGGAGATTATCAATGGATTATCGATGGGATAAATTATGCCGTAAATTGGGAAGGACCTAGTGGTGAAAAAGTAAGGGTTATATCCATGTCGCTCGGTGGACCGGAGGATGTACCCGAACTTTATAAGTCTGTTAAACAAGCAGTTGATTCCGGCATCCCAGTAATATGCGCCGCTGGGAATGAAGGTGATGGCCGTCCAGCGACTGATGAATTCGCATACCCCGGCGCTTATAACGAAGTAACACAAGTTGGAGCCATTAACTTTGACAGAGAAATTGCACCATTCAGCAATACCAATGATGAAATCGACCTTGTCGCTCCGGGGGTGAAAATTTTATCTACTTATACTGATAGTAAGTATGCCCGGTTATCAGGTACATCCATGGCTACACCACATATATCAGGCGCACTTGCCTTAGTCATCAACATTGCAGAAAAGCAATTTGATCGACGCTTATCCGAAACAGAAATCTATGCCCAGCTGGTTAGACGTACAGTACCTCTAGGCTATCCAAAATCAGCAGAAGGAAACGGACTCATTGCACTAGCAATCCTGGAACAGTTCGAACAGCTTTTCCAAACCTTTAACAGACATTATGGTAGTAACTAGGTGGATCGTGGGCATCAGTCGGGTGGGAATTATGCTTGGTCAGCTATGCTCTATCGCTGTTGATAATAACACTATCTCTCGGAATATTGGGGTAGTGTCGTTTTTTGATGATAGCGGACACTGTGGCTCTTATCTGTGACAATTTGGGTGTAAATCAGGGTTTTGCGGACACCAGTGCTCTTATTAGGGTACATAATCACTTTTATGGGCTGATTTTTAGTAAATAACGTCCACTGTGTCCGGTAAAAACACGAAGGACCTAGTTTTACTGGAAATAAGGTATTCTGTGTCCGCTTAAAATTTATACAAAACATCACCTAAGCTTATATGTTCGAACACGCTTACTACCGCTTGCCACACTTAAAATTTGTGAGTCAACTAGACTATGTAAAATGCGTCTTGTATGACGATCACTTATCTTCAAATGTTCAACAATCTCATGAGGGGTGAAGGGCCTTAGTAACCTTCGTGCATAACGCACAACTTCCGCCTCAAGCCAAGATAATTCAGTTGATACTTCAGTAGAGATGAATTTGCCAATAAAAGCTAGAACAAGCTGTTGGCAGCGTTGGGGTTCGTCCTGAATCGATAAATAAGCAATTGGTAAGAGGGTCCATCCATCGAGGGCTAATAATGAGTGCCGCCAGCATAAATCTTTAAATCGTCTAACATCGAGATCTCTCGCATGAGGGCCATAGCCTTGAATTTCAATGCATCCCTTGGCATCATGTCCTGGTCTGTATGCGAGGTCAAGGTACCGGTAACCATTGTTGAAATCCCGCACTTCCCATTCAGGGTATAAATAATTAAAATTTCCCACAGTCGGAAACCAGACAGAACGAAGAAATTGAACTGTACCGTGACCTAAACCCTTTTTCAAAAGTTCACGTCTCCGATGGTTCTTCTCCTCGGCAATTTGTACTTGAATCCATTCTTCATATTTTTGTTCAAATCCTGGCATCGTCCACTTTCCTTTCCGGTATTATATTTAGTTACTAGACAAAGTGATTTTTTTAAAAACTAGTTTTCGAGGCAAATCTTACAACAGGGGTTTACGTAGAAATTGCGGGTAATATGCCAGCTTAATAGGACTTCTTAATTATACTGTATTTTTAAATTATAGGAAACTATTCTTTTGTTCGCCCCCCTAATCCACCAGCCCACAAACTTATCCTTATGAATTAAACGATTTAAATGGTACATTATTTCTATAAGGAGGTTTCATATAATGTCAAAAGATAAATGGGATAGCAGATTTTCAGAGGAAGGTTATGTATATGGTACAACTGAAAATGAATTCATTCGAGAGATGAGTGAGCAGATTCCGCCCCGATCAAATGTTGGTTGCTTTGCAGAAGGTGAAGGCCGTAATGCTGTTTATTTAGCAAGTCTTGGACATCATGTAACAATGTACGATCAATCAACAGCCGGCATTGAGAAAGCGAAGAAACTGGCAGAACAGCATCATGTATCCATACAAGCTGCTGCTATGGATTTAACAAAAGAAAAAGTAGAACCCAGCCAATACGATGCTGCTATTATGGTATTCGGCCATGTGCCAAAGCCAGATCAGCAATTTTTAATCGAAAATATAATTCAATCCGTTAAAACTGGCGGGCAGATTATGTTTGAAGTGTACTCAGAAAATCAAATTAATTATAAATCCGGTGGTCCTCCTACTGTAGAACATCTGTATAATCCGTCAGATATCCTCAACTGGATCAAACCATACAAGTGCATCCATTTTTATTATGGTGAAGCAACACGTAACGAAGGAAGCCGTCATACCGGATTGGGTCATGTCATTCAGGTCGTTATCCGAAAATAGATAGTTATTGTTTTACATTTATAGTTAATCCATTAACTAATTCTGGGTTTTTCTTTATAGCCTTATTTAATGTTGAATCAATGGCCTTCTTTACTTTATACCGCTCATCATGTAAAAGTATTTTTATTATACTTTCTGATTCACATATATATTTCATACCCTCAGCTGATGAAAAAATTTTTGCTATATTCCACCGTGCATTTTCATCACTTATCTCTATCCATTTATCTAACCTTCTTAAAACTTTTGATGGATAGTACCTTAGCAGACCATCCCCGATTGCAAATTGTCCTAAATTTTTCTTTACATATGTACTACTATCAGTTAACAATAACTCCACAATATCAAGCAGTGGCTCTCCATATTCCTCTTTACGTTTTTTACCTGCATACATCGCAGCTATAGAAGCTGCACGTCTGACATTCTCTGAGTTGTCACGAGTCCAACTTTTTATATCTTCATAGAATAATTCAAAATGATTTGTAAGTATTTCTCCGCAAGCACCAGCAACCCACTCTCTGACTTCCCAATTTTCATCATTAGCAAGTGACCTTAAAACATTTGAAACTTGACGAGGATATTCATCAAAAACAGACGTAAGTAAATGAGCAGCGATTTCCTTTGCGGTAGCATCATCAACTTCAGCAAGTTTAATAGCCATGCCCTTTAATCGTGATTTATCTTGAACAGTAGAAATAACGTATTTTATTGCTTTATTCTTCACAGGTGACCTTGGTGTATTACGCGCCCCAGTTCCAAGCTCTTTTAGAGTTTCAATGGACCCTCTGAAATTATCATCTCCAAGCTGATAAACAAATGATTCTAAAATTTTCTTTGATTCGACCATGTCTAATCCCTCCAAGATGTATCAGAGCAAGTTATTTTTCTAGACTAGTTGCAACTTTATCTCCAGATAAAAATACCTTAGCCATAAAATAAGCATTTGCTGTGAACAGCTGTGTTTTTATCTGATTTGTTGTAATTAGATGTCCCATTTCCTCAAAATCAATCATTTTAGTATCTATCTCTTCGGTATCATCTAAATCTTGCTCGAATTCTTTAATGGCATCCATTATCAGATACGTTTTCACCTTATTGTTTTGCGTAGCAGGATTAACCATAAATTCTCCTAATTTAATAGGTTTCTTCTTTGAAGTGAATCCTGTTTCTTCTTTAATCTCCCTTAGTATTCCTTCTTCGTATGACTCATTTTCCTCTATTTTACCTGCAGGAACCTCCAAATAGAAATCCTCTCCAGCATGTCTGTATTGTTCAACAAGTACAATTTGATTTTCTTTCGTAATAACAATAGCATTAACCCAATCAGCGTATTCATTAACATAATAGTCATCTATCACAATTCCATTTGGCAGCTCACATTTATCTTTTCTCAAATTTCCAAATGGTGACTTAAATAAATACGCTGAATCTAACGTTTTCCACTTTCTCATATGTAATCCTCCATTCATTCTTCAAACGTTTTCCTAAAGCCATAAAAGGCCCGATAGCCTTGCTCTTCATAATAGGTACGAGATGCACTCGAGGCAAGCATCTCTATTCTTGTTTTAGGATATAAGCTATGTACATATTTAAGTAGTCCTTGTCCAACTCCTAACCCGCGATAGTCGGTACTTACCACTAATTCAGAAATAAATAGAGTTATAAATTTATCTGTAATTCCACGAATATACCCGACAAATTCCCCTTCATCCATTACAACAAATGCAATATTCGAATGGTCCCATGCTTGCTTTGTATCATCTTTTTTCTCTACAAGATTTGTCCAGCCTTCATTAATATTTAACCTTTGAATATTTACAAAATCATCTTGTGTGTATTCCCGAACATGAACTGACTTGCCGTTCCTTAATTTTAGTTCCATGTATATCCCCTATTTCATGTTATTTCAGCAGTAATAAACCATTTTCAAAAATTCAAAACTGCTGCCGTTTGTATCCTGCATAAATGTTTCGACATCTTTAAATCCAATTTTCCGATAGACTTTAATCGCTCTTTGGTTAAAAGTTGCTACCGATAATGTTATTTCATCAGGTGAATAGTTTGATTTAGCAAATTCCATCCCAGCCTTGATAAATTCCGACCCACTTCCACTACCGGTTAAGTCTGGCCTCATCCCCAGCCCAATATCTATGGTGTTGTTTCCAATTCTATTAAAACTAAAAAAGCCGACTACCGCACTATCTTTTGTAACAACATATGTAGAATTTTGTTTGTTAGAGTCCAAGAACTCAGCAAGATCCTCCTCATCAGCTTCCATATCATAAAAAGAATATATCCCATCATAGTGCCAGTTATATGCAATATCTTCTGCCTGTTCCTGCGTCATAATTTCAAACGCATAAGTCATAAATATCCCTCCTCGTCTACTAAGCAGCCCTTTGTCTAAACCAATTTATAGAGGAGCACATCATCCGCATATCCCCTCTCATTTATCTTAAATTCCCTAATTTTTCGTCCTTCTTCAGTAAAGCCCATATTTTTATACAATTTTATTGCTTTATAATTTGTTGAAAGAACTCCTAAACTTACCTTTTCAATGAAGGAATTGTTTTCACACCAATCTAATAATTCCTGTAACAACAGTTTACCTATTCCATTACTTCGATACATTTGATTTATCATCATAACTAGTGACCCGGTATGGGATAATCTTTTTCGGTTTTGGGCATAAAAAACGATCCAACCCACAACTTCATAATTTACTTCTGCTACAAATACTGTTTCTCTTTTGTTTTCTATTATGTTCTGTAACCATTGTCTTTGTTCCTCTAAAGTTTTACCAAACTCTTCCTCTACTGTAATTAAATAGTTGCTTTCTGAGATAACATCACGTTCAATAGTTAACATTGCTTCTGCGTCTTCAACTTGACCTTGTCGAATTATAACGTTCATTTCATGATGACACTCCTATTCATTTGTACTTAAACTTTTCTTCGTCGCTATGTTTCTTTTTAAATATTTTGCCAATTATTTTTATAACAATATGCAATTGAATCCCCCTTGATGCAGCTAATCTAACTTTAACATTCTACCATTCTACCATTTTTTTAAAATTCATCCAGTTTTGAAGTTTTATTTTATGGGTATAGATTAGAAAACTTGGCTTATCTCAAATCCTTTATATAGATAAGCCTTAGTTGCACTTATGCAGTAAGAAAGGATTTATACTTTCTTAACTGCCAAATAAGAATTATATTTTCTAATGGGAGGCTTTGGTAATGGCTAACGAAATTTTTGGACCATTTCACTCAAAGGAGGATGCTATTAAGAAGGTGTCGGTATTGGAACTGAAAGGTCTTAAAGCTGAAAATATTACCGTCTTTACAAATAAGGAAAATACAGATGAACTGGAAGAACGTACAGATGTTGACGTGGAAAACAATGCAACAGAAGATGATGAAAAAGGTTCTTTCATAGATAAAATTAAAAAAGTAATGCTTAATTCTCAAGATTCAGGTCTTAATGTACATGAAAAATTAGTTCAGCTCGGTGTATCTGACAAACAAGCAACAAAATATGTGGATGCTATTGAATCTGGCGAAATTTTAGTAATAGCTGATGACAAATTAAAAATGGGAAATGACTCTACCAGTGACACCGTCACATTAGAGGAAGAAGTCATTCATCGTAATTAAGCGAACAGCACCTGATGCTGTTCGCTTAAATTTTTTTATTGCTAAACCTTCTTTTTTACGTATAATGAGTAAAAAAAGGAGCGATCCTACAATGTGCTTAATCAATTTTCAGTTTCACGAGCATCCAAACTATAAATTAATAGTTGCGGCAAATCGGGATGAGTTTTATGGGAGACCAACGGCGCAAGCTCGCTTTTGGGATGATGAACCAAATATTCTGGCTGGACGTGATTTAGTCCAGAAGGGGACATGGCTTGGCATCACAAAACAAGGAAGATTTGCAGCATTAACGAACTACCGTGACCCTGAACAGCCAGCTACTGGTGAGCAATCACGTGGTGACATAGTCAGGAGCTATTTAGCGGAAGATACAGCGCCACATAATTTTCTGGAATCATTAAAAGTAAACAAGCATAATTATGCAGGATTTAATATAATTATTGGAGACACAAAGCAAATTTTATATTACAATAACATACAAGATAAAATTACAGAAATCAGTCCAGGTACACATGGGCTTAGTAATCATTTTTTAAATACACCATGGCCGAAAGTCACGAAAGGAAAAACAAATTTACATAAATATACAATGGGCCAAGAAACAGTCCAAACAGATAAGTTATTTCAGATCATTTCAGATGCTGAAGAAGCACAAGATGAAAACTTACCGGAAACAGGTGTAGGATTAGACCTCGAACGAAAACTCTCACCATTATTCATCAAAACACCTGAATATGGCACCCGCTCCTCCACTGTCTTGCTAGTAGACAATAATGATGAAGTGACCTTTGTTGAACGCACATATGATAAAGGAGATTTTGCAAAAGAAAATCACTATAATTTCCAACTGCAGAAAGGAGAAAATTGATGTTATCAGACCAGCAATTACTAAGAATTCCCGGACCAACTCCAATTCCCCCAAGCGTACAGCGCGCCATGAGCCAGCCAATGATTGGGCATCGGGGTCAGGAAACAAAGGATTTACTCAAAAGCATTAAACCGAAACTGAAACCCATTTTCGGAACCGAACAAGATGTCGCGATTATCACCGGAAGTGGAACAGCGGGTTTGGAAGCAGCAGTTGTTAATACGGTTAGCCCAGGAGACGAAGTGCTAGTCATCGCAACAGGTGCTTTTGGTGAACGTTTCGTCAAAATAACTGATGCCTATCAAATAAAAACGCATCGTTATGATGTTGAATGGGGAGAAGCCGTTACCCCCGATGCTATTAAGGAATACCTTACAAAATACCCTACGATAAAAGCTGTGTTTGCCACGTTTTGCGAGACATCCACAGGAGTACTTAATCCAGTACAGGAACTTGCCCAAGTAGTACATGCACATTCAGATGCATTATTCATTGTAGATGGAGTATCCTGCATTGGCGGTGTTGAATGCAAAATGGATGAATGGGGTATCGACCTATTGGTAACAGGTTCTCAGAAAGCAATGATGCTTCCCGCTGGTCTGACCTTTTTAGCTGCAAGTGAGCGTGCATGGAAAACAATCGAGCAGAATGAACAGTCACGCTTTTACTTAGACCTAAAAAAGTACCGTGAAAACCTGGAAAAAGATTCAACACCATTCACCCCTGCCCTATCACTTTTGTTAGGACTGGAACAGGTATTAACACTTATGAATGAAGAAGGGCTGGAACAAATTCACGAGCGGCACCGCCTAATGATGGAAATGACCAGAGCCGCATTTCGTGCCCTAAATATCCCTCTTTTAACGAGTGATAACGCTGCTTCCCCTACTGTAACAGCGATAAAACCTGCTGATTTTGAAGCGGAGGCACTGCGAAATGTCCTTAAAGAAGAATTCGGTTTAGCTGTTGCAGGTGGCCAGCAGCATATGAAAGGTGAAATCTTTCGGATTGGCCATATGGGCTACTGCTCTCCAGCAGATGTTCTGCAAACAATTAGTGTGGTAGAAATCAGCCTGCGAAAAATAAGTAAAGACATTGAACTAGGTAAAGGAACACAAGCTGCACAAGAAATATACTTAGGTTAGGAGTTTTAACATGTCATTTAATATATTAATTGCAGATCCGCTAAGTGAGGAAGGTTTACAGCCTCTCCGTGAAGCGGAAAATATGAATCTTGTAATCGAAACGAAACTATCGCCAGAAGAATTAGAGAGCAAAATTGGCGATTTCGATGCCTTACTAGTAAGAAGTCAAACACAAGTAACACGCAACATTATCCAGAAAGCTAAGAAACTGAAGATCATCGGTCGTGCTGGTGTCGGAGTTGATAATATCGACCTTGATGCAGCAACCGAGAATGGTATTATCGTTGTCAACGCTCCGAATGGGAATACGAATTCTGCTGCCGAGCATACGATGGCCATGATAATGTCGTTATCCAGAAAAATCCCTCAAGCCTATTATGCACTTAAAAATCATCAATGGGACCGGAAAAAATATGTCGGCGTCGAGCTAAAGAATAAGACACTAGGGATCGTCGGGCTTGGCAGGATCGGTACAGAAGTCGCTTCCAGAGCCAAAGGCCAACGGATGGACGTTATGGCGTACGACCCATTCTTAACTGAAGAGAAAGCAGATAAAATGGGAATTCGCTACGGGTCAATTGAAGATGTTTTAAAAGAAGCGGACTTCATCACGGTACATACACCTTTATTAAAGGAGACAAAGCATCTAATAAATGCTGAAGCGTTCCAGCAAATGAAGACTGGAGTGCAAATTGTCAACTGTGCCCGCGGTGGAATTATTGATGAAGAAGCTTTATATAACGCTATTGTTAATAAAAAAGTTGCCGGTGCCGCACTGGACGTTTTTGAAGAAGAACCGTTCCATGACAATAAGCTCCTAGAGTTACCAGAAGTTTTTGCCACACCACACCTTGGGGCTAGCACAATTGAGGCACAGGAAAATGTTGCTATCGATGTCTGCCAGGACGTTATCGGCTTTTTAACGGGAGATTTAGTCAGAAATCCGGTTAACCTGCCATCCGTCCCAAATGAAATCATGAGCAAAATCGAGCCTTACTTCAACTTAGCAGAAAAACTTGGTTCATTCCTCATTCACTTAACTGACGAGGTGGTTGAAGAAGTAAATATCTATTATGCTGGCGATTTATCTGAAGTAGAAGTTGCACCATTAACGCGAAATACAGTAAAAGGGCTACTGACTCGCCATCTCGGCGACCATGTTAACGACGTGAATGCCCTTTACCTTGCTAAAAGAAAAGGAATTAACATTAACGAAAATAAAACATCCCGGACCAGAGGCTTTACAAATCTGCTGACAGTAGAAGTGAAGACAGCAACAGAAACAAGAAGCGTAGCAGGAACTCTATTAAATGGCCTAGGACCAAGAATCGTCAAAGTTGATAAATACAGTGTCGATGTAACACCAGAGGATCATATTGTTGTCATTTATCACCAGGACCAACCGGGGGTTATCGGCAGGATGGGAAGTATCCTCGCTCAGCATCAAATCAATATTGCAACAATGCAAGTGGATCGAGTGGACATCGGCGGAGAAGCAATTATGATGCTTAAAGTTGACAGACATATGGAACAAGAAGAATTAGACGAGTTAAAATCCCTGGAAGAAATTCATGAAGTTACAGCAATAGATTTATAGGGTTACGATTAGGGTCGCTACCTATCATCCAATTGCACCGTAATTTTACGGTGCTTTTTGTTTGTCAAAACCACCAGACCTTGAATATTCTTCAGATTCCCCGATTCCCGGTAATTAGCGGAATGAGGATCCGCTTGCAGATTGATATGAATCCTCATTCCGCTATTTGTCCCAAACTCCCTAGTTTGAGCTTGGCTACGGATCCTCGTTCCGCTATTTGCCCTTTTCGACGTTATAATTAACTGTTTTATAGCAATTAGCGGAACGAGGATTCATCTAAGCCTCTGCTAAGCCGTTTTTTGGCCATTTAGCGGAATGAGGATTCATGCCGACTAAAAACATGATCGGCTTGCACTAAGAAACCCTCTCCCTACCAATAAGGCTCCTCTTCATTAGATAATTTTATAATGAAAGGATATAAGCCGATCATTATAAAAGCAAAGATAATAGCAAGAATCAACACAGTACCTATTGAAAACTCAAACCAGGCATTTATAGGTAATAAAATTAATGGAATAAGCACAAATACACTACCCCTTATTCTTGATGATGCAGACTCATATTGCTTTTTACCACAGTGCGGGCATTTCAATCTGAACATTGTTTTAATCGTTTGTTTCCAAGTCCACTTTCTACCGCAATTATGGCAAACGGGCATCCATCTCCCCCCAATTATCTTACTGAGCAGCCCCAGCACTACTTTTTCTAAATCTATGTAAACCGTTAGTAAAAGCTTAAAGTATTACCCCAGAAAATTCTCCCTTTAATACCTCTTTTCCATGCTGATTGTTGCATAAAAAGGATGCTCTAATGGATGATCTGTTCTTCTCCTGCTTTTCGTATTTTTCAATTGTAACTTCGCAAATGATTGTATCTCCTGTAAACACAGGTCTTAAGAACTCAAAATTCATATTACGAGCCATTACATTATAGTCTCCACCTACTTTTGTTGGAAGAGTCGCCGTTAATAAACCTTGTACAACAAGCTTTCCTTGTTCATCTGGCATTTTATGATGAGCACCTTCATCACCTGAAATTTCGGAAAATAACTCAACATCCCTTTCCGAAAAAGACCGTTCAAATGTAATGATATCCCCTACTTTTAAAGACAAATTTACCCCTCCTTAATTTTAATGTGTATCCTATATTCAATCACTACAATTCCTATACGCTTGTACAATCTACCTTAGTGAAAATTAACATAAATGTTATTAATGGATCACAATTTTCTGAAATAGTAAACAAAAATAAAAAGAGAATCTCCTTGTTGGGGCATGAGGATCCATTTGCTGTTTAACATGAATCCTCATTCCGCTATTCGTCCCAAACTCCCTAGTTTGAGCTTGGTTCCGGATCCTCGTTCCGCTATTTGCCCTTTTCGACGTTATAATTAACTGTTTTATAGCAATTAGCGGAACGAGGATTCATCTAAGCCTCTGCTAAGCGGTTTTTTGGCCATTTAGCGGAATGAGGATCCGTTTGCCACCACATTACTAGAATAAAGATTATATTTGAGCAATATCAATTACATTCCCTCGTTAATGAAATTCAGGTTTTCGCCCTCTTTAAAACTCCAAATATATCCCTACATATTTTTACTTTGCTGAAGTAGTTTGGATTCTCCTGTCCGTTCCCATTCTTCTACTGTTTCATATGCTGTTTCAGGAGAATATCCTTTCCCTACAAGAACTCCCATCAAAATGAATTCCTGGAGAATATGAGTTGCATTTATTCCCCTGCGTACATCTTCTAACCCTTCCTCCACCAGATATTCTGTATGCTGCACCCATTCATCTGGCGTCTTGCCTGAAATAACTGTATTTCCATTCTCAT
Source organism: Virgibacillus sp. JSM 102003 (assembly GCF_041949995.1). Classification (NCBI taxonomy): domain Bacteria; kingdom Bacillati; phylum Bacillota; class Bacilli; order Caryophanales; family Bacillaceae; genus Virgibacillus; species Virgibacillus sp. JSM 102003. The sequence goes on along the minus strand of NZ_JBHFQH010000002.1, from coordinate 123,945 downwards.
GCTCTTCTTCAGCTGCCATAGCATCTGCTTTGGTAACATGAACTGTGCCAAATGGATGGTTAGGAGGAGCATATATTGAGTAAAGTTTTAGGGGAACATTACCAGTATTGGTCAGGTTATGCCATGATCCAGCAGGTATTAGTATTGCAGAATCATCATATACATTTCGTTCAAAGGTTAAATTATCTCTGCTGTTACCCATTCTGACAATTCCTTGGCCTTGTTCTACACGTAAAAATTGATCAACGTCAGGATGCATTTCCAAACCGATATCCTCACCGACATTGATACTCATTAACGTAACCTGCAAATGTGTTCCTGTCCATAAAGCAGTACGAAACGTATTGTTTTGTAGTGTTGCTTCATTAATATTAATGACAAAAGGATTCGGGCCATAATCTTGCAACCTGGCACCTTCATCACCTTGATAAGCGTTGAATGATCCAAATCTGTCAGCATGCTCTAACTCATTAGGTAAAGGATGCCTTCCATAATTATACATTGGTACAGTAACATAATAAGGATGTTGATACGGATACATATGTGGATAATAAATTTTTCTCAATCCCTTCACAATTTATAAAATTATCCTATGCATCTGTTAAAATAATGTACTAAGATTCAAGGGTCCTTTTTTAACTATCTTAATTTAATTACATTAAATCAAACTATTACTTAATAGGTTTTGCCCGTATCAAATAAATGATATCAGCCCAATAACGTTCGATCTGATCAACCTGAAGAATGGATCCTTCAATTATTTTATCGATATTTCTATTGCAATGACAACCAGTTATCTTAGTATGTAGTGGGTCGATCATTTTTTGGGTAAAAGAAAGTAATGAATTAGAGCTGAGACCATGTTCCATCAACAATATAACACCATCCTCACGGCACCAACTGTTGAACTTATTTAATGTTGCAATTGGGTCAGGATAACTGCAAAGTGAAAGGGTTGATACGATGCTATCAAAAGAGTTAGGCTCTATTATCAACTCATCAATATCGTCTTGTATAAATTCTGCCTTCATCTGAAAATTCGATGCTGTTCTTTTGGCACTCTTAATCATCTCTGGACTAAAGTCAACTCCTGTTATCTCAACGTTATTCCGATCATAATAAGAAAAGTTCGCTCCAGCTCCAACACCGACCTCTAAGACTTTTCCGTATGCATTTTTTATAAGTTTATTTCTCAGTTCAGCAAACTTTTGATTTGCGCGTTTACTTTCATACATTTTTACCTGTTTATCGTATTTTTTAATTAGCTTCTCTTTTTTCATTTGTTCACTTCCTGAAGAATTGACTTTTCATCCATATATATAAGATAATTTCAATTTTATTCATATTTTGGCGAGGTCCGAATAAATCACTGAAATGCTGACTATACAGAATAAAGCACTTTTCAAAATAACTATTCCACTTATGCTTAATTATCCAGATTGCACTTGAAGCCGTGTCAGTGATACCTGTAAACTATTGGTGCTGCTAAAATCCTCGTATATTGCTTCCTTTTCTTCCATAAGTCACTGCTTTGAATAAAGATAAGTGAAAATGCTTCCCAGAGAAAAACCCATCCACCTACTGTTACGCTTAGTGAAATAATCTCATTTATAACCTTCTCGCTTTCGGAAATTTGCAGATAAAATGATAACGTCGTAAACAAAACAGAAATGATAATATAAAGAAAGACTCTTTTTCTTATGTTGGCAAAATCTCTTTTCGTCGTATACAGGACATAATTAAAATAATTCCGAATACCTTTTTCAATATTTTTTTCCATATCAATATTTCTTTCCTGCTTTTGCATGTTAAATCTCAGTTTTATATTTTTTTGTGATTTGATATCGTTAGAACATTCCTCTAAAAAAGATTTCAAACTCGAATCAAGATCCCTAATGTTATATACAGAGGAATCCCAAGTATTAAAAATATCATCATAATTCTCTAAATTAATTTCAATTATATAGTCACCTGAATGCGGATCAATTGTGTAAAACTGGTCCAAGAACCTATTCGACATAACTGCTTAATCCTCCAGTTTGTACTTCATTATCCCTGATTCACCGTTCCAGCAACGGCAATAGCTCTGTCAAGGTTTCAATCTCATATGTTGGCTTCACTTCATTACATTCTTTGTCATGACGGTTAATCCAGACGGAATCTATGCCAGCTCGCTCGGCACCAAGGATATCTGTACTTAAATTATCCCCAACCATCAATACCTCATCCTTCTGTACAGCAAGAAGCTTAAGCGCATGTTCAAAGATTGCTGGATTTGGTTTCCCTTTTCCAAAAGCCCCAGAGACAACTATCTGCTCAAAATACGTCATGAGTTGTGGCGTGATGTTAAGCTTCGTCTGTTGTAATTCAGGGGACCCATTCGTTAGCAGCAGCAACTGATACTTCCCTTTTAACTGATCAAGTACTGCAAAACTATCCTCATATACAAACGCATTTTTCTTGCGCATCGCAGGAAAAGTTTCTGCCAGCTGATAACCGAAATCTGAATCATCAACTCCTAAATCATGCAGTCCTCTCGTCCAAGCTTCTTTCCGATATTCAGGAACAATTTCTTTCAACTTGCGAAAAGATTCCCCTTCATCCCGAAAATCACCCCATAGTCCTTCAAACGGATTAATGCCAATCATCTTTGTAAAAGCATATGTATCATAGGATGCATACAATTTCCGTGCATTTTCACGCACTTTCGCTTCAAGCTTAACAGGGTCAATATCATATGTTTGCTTTGCCAATTCACAAGTAGCCTTAAATGCCTCTTTTACACTTTTTTTGTCCCAAAGCAAGGTATCATCAAGATCAAATAAGAGTGCTTTAATCATTTCATCAGCGTCCTTTCCGTAAATCCCGTTCATTCCCATAAACAATTTTTTATGCATATAATTAAATGGGTGTATTTTACAAGGAGGGATTATTTTTTATGTATTACGTCAATTATCCAGGTTATTACCCCAATTCCACTTCCTGGCCAGATCGCGAGCAATATCCACCAGTTGACGCCAACCTATTATATCAATCAGCAAATGAAACGAAAAAGCTCATGGATGACGCGAGTATTGTTCTTAATAAACTTGCAGAATCACACGAATTTGATGCAGAACTAATGTATGCAGCACAGGTCGCTGATACTGCAAAGGTTGAGCGATTAATTCACTCTACAGGTATTAAGTCAGAAGTTGATATTCATTACAACCCCGATGGACTACGGCTGATACTTATATCACAGGTTGCAAATACAGATTGTTGTAAACTGCAAATTGCATTACGCTGGCGCTAGATTCGATAAACAACTATGTAGGTTTATAAAACTTATCATAGCGATAAGTCTTAATAGCGCTTATACTTAATCATAACTACCAAAAATAAAAATTATCCCATCTATATTTACCCTTAATTTTACAATCTACAGTCCTTTAATATCATTCACAAGTTCAGGCAATCCACTATGAAATAAATGCCCCTTGTTTTCAATTGCACGTGGAGCTGCTGTTAAAAATTCTTCCGTATATTCCTTAAAATGATCGAATGAAACTACTTCATCGTCGCGACTATGGTAAAAAAACACTTGTGATATTGGAGGAAGCTTTGCAGCAAAATTTTCAGACAGCGCAAATTCTTCACTCTCCCAAAAACCATTTTTACCCCAGTAAGGTGCTGCAACACTATGTAAACTGGATATCTTAAGATGGCAATCTTCTTCAGATAGATATTTTAGTAATACCGATCCACCCAAAGAATGCCCGATCAAAATAACTTCACCTTCTAATGACGCAAACTCTTTGCTAAGCCGCTCCTTCCATCTTGTATATTCCGGGTTTTCCGGATTAGGCATTTCAGGAATTATCAAATTATATTCTGCATTTAGATTATCTTGCAAATACACTATTAAATCAAAGCTTCCTTCGTGCTCCCCTTGTGGTCCAGCACTATGAATGAATAGTATTTGTTTTGTCATTGCACTCCTCCTTATAAAATCCTAGTTAAGATTAAGAGATTGCTAATTCTTTAATACTCGATTCAGAAAATTATTCATTAAGAGAGGGATCGACACTAGGATCGGTGGATCATCAAGTTGTGGTTCACGAAGTGTCACATGTTGATGCGGAACAATTGTGTGTCTCTTAACAATTATCGGTGCCTTTAATCTGGCGCGTAATGTTGAGTACGGGAGCAGTATATCCCTTGCCTGCATTTCCCAGGATACAGATGTAGCCATTAAGTAATACGTGCCAGGTTTGACCCCAGTAAAACAAAAAGTACCCAATGAAGAAAGTAGCGTCCCATATAAAGGAAGCCCTTCTGGAATTGGTTTTGCAAATAAGCCAATTAAAATAACCCCTTCAAAAGGAGCATCCGCATGAACGGTCCCCTCGACCTTTACGTGTGTATTTGAGGTTAATAGTAAGCTGTCAGTCCAATCATTTAGCCTCTTTAACCTGCTTAATCGATAGTCTGCATGAACCGTTGAATTCCGAAATTCAGCAGGTGTTACACCTACCCGTTCCGTAAATCTAGTTGTAAAGGTTCCCAAGCTTTGTTGTCCAACCTCCATTCCTATATCACGAACACTTAAATTCGTACGTAACAGTAAATCTTTTGCCCTTTGCAGACGGAGGGAAGAAACATAATAATGTGGCGGAAGACCTGTTTTTTGCTTAAATATACGGGAAAAATGATACGGGCTATAAGCTACGTATTTAGCCAAATGAGAAAGGGGCAGGGGCTCTTGGATATTTTCACGGATGTACTCAATCACTGCATCAATTTCTACAGCATATTGGTCAGTCATTGTCTCTACACCTCCGTGTTAATTATTCTATTTTCATATAAAAATTCCTTCTCTATTTTCGAAAATATGTATTTAATTACTTCATGATATCTTTCTAAAAGAAAAACAGAAATAGCTGGACAAACCAAATAAATTATAATTTTCTATTGCATTATCCAATCGTTTGTATTAAAGTAAGAAAAATCAAGTAAATAAAAATCACATATATTTCTTATCAAGAGAGACGGAGGGATTGGCCCTGTGATGTCTCAGCAACCCGCCATAACTGGTCCGGTGCTAAATCCAAAAGGTAACACGTTACCTGAAGATGAGAAGATTGTTTGCGCTATTAGGGACCTTCTTCTTATCTGGAGGGTCCCTAATTTTTTTCATGAAAAGGATGATTACTATGTCAGATAAAAGTATCCAAACCAACTTAGCACAACTTGGCAATAATAGTGATAAAACAACAGGTGCAGTTAATCCGCCGATCTATTTATCAACTGCATTCCAGCATGAAGGAATTGGCAAATCCACTGGTTACGACTATACGCGTACGAAAAATCCGACGCGAGCTATCCTGGAAGAAGGGATTGCAAAACTAGAAGCCGGTGATAGCGGCTATGCCTGCAGTTCCGGAATGGCAGCTATTCAGTTAGTTCTTTCCCTCTTCCGTTCCGGTGATGAAATCATTGTTCCTGAGGACATTTATGGTGGTACATACCGTTTACTTCAGCATTACGATGATGTCTATGATATAAAGACAACCTATTCAGAGTTTGAGGATGTTGCCGTGACAGAGAAATTAATTACACCAAAAACGAGAGCATTATTCATTGAAACCCCAACAAACCCGTTAATGCAGGAAATCGATATCACGGCATATGCAGCACTAGCACAGAAACACGACCTGTTACTCATTGTTGACAACACATTCCTAACTCCTTATTTCCAGCAGCCGCTCGAACTAGGCGCTGATATCGTCGTTCATAGTGCTACAAAATTTATTGGCGGACACAATGATGTTCTCGCAGGTCTAGTCGCTGCAAAAGGAGAGGCAATTTGCGAAAAACTTGCAACTATCCATAATGCTTCAGGTGCAGTCCTGTCTCCATTTGATTCATGGCTTATTATTAGAGGCCTCAAAACACTTGCTCTAAGGATGAAGCAGCACGATGAAAATGCACGGAAAATAGTTGATTATTTAGCAAACGAACCAGGAGTTACTGACGTATTGTATCCGGGTAAAGGCGGCATGCTTTCATTCCGCCTCAAGAAAGCAGATTGGGTTGAACCTTTTTTAGAAAACCTTGAATTAATTACTTTTGCAGAAAGCCTTGGCGGGGTTGAAAGTTTCATTACGTATCCTGCGACACAGACCCATGCAGAGATACCGGAAGAAGAACGAACACTCCGTGGAATCGATAACCGGTTATTACGGTTTTCTGTTGGCATTGAACAAGCGGAGGATCTGATTGCCGATTTGAATCAAGTACTCTCATCATTGAAAAAGGAGGAGGCCAAGAAATGAGTAGTAACAAGAATCAATTAGAAACAGAATTAATTCATGCTCCATCAAATTCGGACGTTGAACAGAAAACAGGTGCAGTGAATGTGCCGATTTATCTGTCATCAACCTATCATCAGGAATCCTTTGATGCGTTTGGACCATTTGATTATAGCCGCTCAGGAAATCCGACAAGACAAGCGCTGGAAGAAAAAATAGCGCAATTAGAGGAAGGTGCCCGCGGCTTAGCATTTGCTTCTGGAATGTCTGCCATCTCGTCAGCCTTTATGCTGCTTTCCGCTGGTGACCATGTTCTAGTATCATCGGATGTGTACGGCGGTACTTACCGATTTGTAACCGAAGTACTAACCAAATTTAAAATTGATCACACGTTTGTAGATATGACAAACCTAACTGAGGTTAACGATGCAATTAAACCGAATACAAAAGTAATCTATATCGAAACACCGTCAAACCCATGTTTAAACATTACTGACATTAAGGGTATTGTTAAAATTGCCAAAGCGAATGACTGCCTAACTTTTCTCGACAACACTTTCATGACACCACTTTACCAGAAGCCAATTAACCTTGGTGTTGATATTGTGCTCCATAGTGCAACCAAGTTTTTGTCTGGCCATAGTGATATTATTGCAGGTCTAGCTGTTACAAACACAGAAGAGCTTGGAGATAGATTGGCCTTTATTCAAAATTCCTTCGGCTCCATACTAGGCGCTCAGGATTCCTATTTGTTAATTCAAGGCATCAAAACGTTAGGCTCCCGGCTTAAGCAATCATCTGAATCAGCACTGAAAATAGCTGCCTATTTAACTAATCATCCATTAATTAAGAACGTATTTTATCCAGGATTACCGAATCATCCAGGACATGACCTACACAACAGACAATCTAATGGTTCAGGAGCAGTCCTTTCATTCGAAATAGAAGGTTCAGTTATAGCGAAAACATTTGTCGAACAAATTCGACTGCCAGTATTCGCTGTAAGTCTTGGAGCAGTAGAAACTATTCTGTCGTATCCGGCAACAATGTCTCATGCTGCAATGCCAAAGCAAGAAAGAGAAAAACGAGGGATCACCGATGGATTATTCCGGTATTCAGTCGGACTTGAACATGTCGATGACTTAATCGCAGACCTGGATCATGCATTACAAGCCGCTTCTCAACAAGTAAAGAATCCACATGTAGTCGGATAAAATTTGTGCTGCTCGCTCGAGTTTCCGTGCTGCTCGCTCGAGTTCCAGTGCTGCTCGCTCGAGTTCCAGTACTGCTCGCTCGTGTTTCCGTGCTCCTCGCTCGAGTTTCCGTGCTCCTCGCTCGAGTTTCCGTGCTGCTCGCTCGAGTTCCAGTACTGCTCGCTCGAGTTCCAGTGCTGCTCGCTCGAGTTTCCGTGCTCCTCGCTCGAGTTCCGGTGCTGCTCGCTCGAGTTTCCGTGCTCCTCGCTCGAGTTTCCGTGCTCCTCGCTCGAGTTTCCGTACTCCTCGCTCGAGTTTCCGTACTCCTCGCTCGAGTTCCAGTACTGCTCGCTCGAGTTTCAGTGCTCCTCGCTCGTGTTTCCGTGCTCCTCGCTCGAGTTCCGGTGCTGCTCGCTCGAGTTTCCGTGCTGCTCGCTCGAGTTCCGGTGCTGCTCGCTCGAGTTCCAGTGCTGCTCGCTCGAGTTTCCGTGCTGCTCGCTCGAGTTTCCGTGCTCCTCGCTCGAGTTTCCGTGCTCCTCGCTCGAGTTTCCGTGCTGCTCGCTCGAGTTTCCGTGCTCCTCGCTCGAGTTTCCGTGCTCCTCGCTCGAGTTTCCGTGCTCCTCGCTCGAGTTTCCGTGCTGCTCGCTCGAGTTCCAGTGCTGCTCGCTCGAGTTTCCGTGCTGCTCGCTCGAGTTTCCAGTGCTCCTCGCTCGAGTTCCAGTGCTCCTCGCTCGAGTTCCAGTGCTCCTCGCTCGAGTTCCAGTGCTCCTCGCTCGAGTTTCCGTGCTGCTCGCTCGAGTTTCCGTGCTGCTCGCTCGAGTTTCCGTGCTCCTCGCTCGAGTTCCAGTGCTCCTCGCTCGAGTTCCAGTGCTCCTCGCTCGAGTTTCCGTGCTGCTCGCTCGAGTTTCCATGCTCCTCGCTCGAGTTTCCGTGCTCCTCGCTCGAGTTCCAGTGCTCCTCGCTCGAGTTCCAGTGCTCCTCGCTCGAGTTCCAGTGCTCCTCGCTCGAGTTTCCGTGCTGCTCGCTCATTCTTTACCAAAAAAATTGCGCCTATTTAATAAAAGTCCTCCCCACTAACCTTCGAAACAGCTTTACAAAACTTCGCCCACTTTTTTGGATAATGGTTACTGCCAATCTTAATTTCACAATGTGTATCATATTCGACAGTTAACCGCCAATAGGAACCGTCCAAAACACCATTATGGTTATACTCCTCCGCCCAGTTAACAAAATCACATTTATACAATTCAGTTAGCAGCCATTCAATACTTTCCTCACTTATTGTGGCAATCTGATCAAATTCGTTAAACTCACCGAACATAAGCGCTTTTCGAACTCGCCTGCTCCTAAGGTCAATCCTCAACCTTTGACCAGAACCATAATCCATATACCCACCACTTTGTATATCAATAACCTGAATCCGATTATAAACTTGTCGCCCTCTGTACTTCTTCCATTCATGACCGCAATCCTTGCAATGATATTTTGCATTACCTATAGTAATCGGCTGTAATGGTGCAGGATCCGTATGCTTGTATTCCTGGCTAATGTCATATGTATTTTTCGACTTACATTTCGGACAAACTGGTGAAACAACCCAGTAATTACTCATAGAACTCTCTCCTCAACCTTTACTTACATGTTAAACGCCTGTATACGGATTATTTTTTATGCTTATGGAAAAACTTTTGTGTCAAAAATCCTGCATTAAAAACCGATAGAATCATAGCGAAATAAAAAAGTCGCTTATTAAACAGAGTTATTCCTTCACCACTAAATTCAATAAAAGAAAATGAAGTAATCAGAAAACCTATCGCAACTGCTATTGATATGATAAATTGCCCCTTCAAAGACTTAACCATAGTAACCTCCATATGTACCCCACATATTATAAAAAAACGGCCGACCTTACAGTGGTCGACTAGAAACCTAGTATGATTAAAATGATTAATAAGCTAAAGTTGGGGACACCAATTATTAGTAATTTGGTAACCCATTTGTTTTTGTCCTGTCTGTCTTTTTTGGTCCCGGTATGATAATTAGCTCTGTTTCTGTCACCATCAACAAAAGCTCCTGTTAACAAACCTGATAATACTAAGGGAATAACTGCAGATGCAGCTATAAGTTTAAAAAATAAGTTCCAGTCACCAGTGAAAACGCCGATAACCAGGGCAATAATGGTAAAGATTACACCAATGCCCAGATATTTTAACAACGTAACCCCCTCCCTTTTTGATTCAATCGTGTTCTCCTCTTTCGGACTATTAACTTATAGTAGCTGTTAAAAATACTTAATAACCACCAAGACCAAACTAAAAACTGTGTATAGAAGTGAACCATAAAATACGACACCCACATCTATTTTCATCTCTTCGCTTTCTTGTATTTTCCAGCTTGATTCACTTGCTTCAAAAGTTGCAGCTTTTGATAATGCCCCTCCACTACTATTAAAAAAGTAAATTATAATCGTTATTCCCAGACCAATTAAAAAACTCCACTCACTATATGAAAATGAAATGATTACACTAGCAGCCCATATAATTAATCCAATAACGATTGAAGATAATAATGAAAAGCCAATAACCTTCTTCACATATACCCCCTCCTTCTCTTATTTCCTACGAAGCATAAGGAAAAAGGTTTCAATTAAACAGAATTTTCTTTAAAAGGATGTGTTACTTACCAATACAAAAGACCGTTAATTAATAATAACGGTTTTCCATTTCCTGATTATGAATTACTTATTTCAACCTTATAAACTGCGATTTGACATCCTACTCAGCTATTTTGCCACGATATAAAATCAGAGTAATTGCATTTAATATAATAGTAACGATAACAAGAACTGCTGAGACGAAAGCCACAGCACCTGTTGTGTCCATAAGAGCAGACCAATCCTCAATTTTCACTAGATGATTGGTATAAAAAACCTGAAAACTCAGCGAAATAGCACAAGCACTTATGCTCATCACAGAAAGAACTACCCAATTCCTATGGTCATGATTTTTATATTGCATGAGATTAATAGCTGGAAGTATCCATGCAATTAGCCCAAGCGCGAGGCTGCCAACATTAAGCCAACCAATCATAATTAATCCCCTAGTATTTTCCTTCCTTAACCTGTTTAGGCTTTTCTAAAAGTTTAGTTCCATATGACTCACCTTTTTAGGATTATGAACCTGCAGCCATTTTTCGGATTCACTTATCAGCCAATTTCCCATATCATCTAAAAAAATGATTAACTCATATACATTTCCTACCGGATTGATTGCATATTGTAATGCTTGTTTCATTTCAAATTCCTTCTCTGGATAATACGCAGAAAATATCTTGTATGCTGGGAATAAGTCTCTTGTATATTGATATTCTTTTTCTATTACAAGTGCAAGCCCTGCCCTAACAATGATTTTCATAATCCAGCCGCAACAATCCAAAATATCTTCAAGATCGTCATTACCATCAAGATCTTCTTTTGCTTGTTCAATTTGGTTCTTTAGGTTCATAAGATGTTCGTTACCAAGTGTTTTATCTGCTTTATAATTAGGTAAATGAGCGCTTAAATCATCCCCATATACACATACACTATGGGTCTTAATCATGAAAGGTATGATAGAAAACGTAGTCGTCTCTACTATATCGTCAATGTGATAGAAACTAAATTCAACTCCATTTACACAGCTAAATTTATTGTTTAATTCTTTTTCAACTTTGTCGACCCATCCATTGTCTATTTCTTTAGTGGCTTTATTCGTAATCGCTAGTGTATCTAAGTCTGAAACACCTTTTATACCCAACCCACGAGGAACGGAACCTCTTATATATATACTATGTAAATCCAACCCCAAATGAGTTTGGTAGTATTGTGTCACTTCCTCAATTAGCACTTTAAAATCAGGTTTAATCTTCTTAAAACTTGCATCATTTAATATAAACCCGTTCTCATCGACCGGGCAAAAGCGTCCAATATTTTTTATATTAGTCAACTTATCTCCCCTTCAACTTATCAGTTAACTGCTCCTTAGCATGAATAACATTCATTATACAGTGGAATACACTTGTACATCTTGTCCGCCTGATACAATGTTTTTATCTAATTCCATTCCTAATTTTTTCGCTATTTTTATGGAAGCCACATTATCAGGCTGAATTAGTGAAATAAACCTTTTCTTATCAAGTAGTTTACTTCCATATTCCAAGAGTGCCTTGGCTGATTCGGTTGCATACCCTTTTCCCCAATGTCTACGAGATATCCAGTAACCAATTTCCATTTCCTCATTACCTTCAATCGTTTGTGGTACTAAACCCGCGTGCCCAACTAAAGTCCTATCTTCCTTATCAACTAAAACCAATAATCCGATACCTTCGCCGAATTCATATGTACTGTATATCCAATTCAGAAAATCCTGTCCACTATTTATATCCTTTGTTTCTCCATTGCCTATAAATCTCACTACCTCTGGATCTGACAATAAAGACATAAGAAATTCAAAATCATTATCAGTATATGGACGAAAAAACAGTCTTTCGGAGGTGATTGGCAAATTCAACATTCCTTTCCACTTAAAGAATTGCGCCATTCCTTAATGATAATGGAGTGTAGGACCTATTGCTACACTCCATTTCTGATTAGTTTTGAGCATCAGTTACAATAGTGAATGTTACTCCAAACTTGTCCATTAAATAACCCTGGGCTGGGGTGAAGGAGGTTTCCTCCAAAGGACCGATGACTTTTCCATCCTGTTGCAAGGCTTCAAAAATTTGTTTGGTTTTTTCCACATCATTTGTTGTCAGATAAATAGCTGTTTGATTTCCTATTTGACGAGAAAACCCCGGAGAATCGTAAATAGCAATATCTGTTTCACCAACTTTTAACCTTGCATGTGCCACTAGGTCCAAGATTTTTTCTGGGAATGACATTCCGGGAAACTCAGGAATCTCTCCATATGTTTGAATAGAAAGGACTTTCGCATCCAATACCTTTTGATAGAATTGGATCGCTTCCTTGGCATTTCCATCAAACATCAGATGAGGGATAGCTCGTAATGTCATTAACAGTCAACTCCTTAATTTATTATTTATTCTTTTTTATAATAGCATAATAATATAGATTTGATTTCTTCAGAATTGCTATCTTATTAGGAGATTATCCTTGAATATCTTCGTCACTTTTGTATTCTAAAATGTCTCCAGGCTGACAATCTAAGGCCTTACATATTGCCTCTAACGTTGATAACCTGATTGCCTTTGCCTTTCCATTTTTCAAAATAGAAAGGTTTGCCATTGTTATTCCAACCCTCTCCGAAAGCTCTGTTACACTCATTTTCCTTTTAGCCAACATTACATCAATATTAATTATAATTCCCATGTTATTCACCTCAGACCGTTAAATCATTTTCTGATTTTAGATTAATAGCTGTTTGTAAAAGTCTTTGGAGCACAGCAGCAAAAACTGCAATCACCATTGATGCGAAAATAACGACCATTCCGATTATTATCCCTGGTGCGTCGTCAGCCTTTGTAAGAAGATATAGGAATGGTATCTCTACAATATACAGAACAATAATTGTGATTGCACAGTATTTTATAGTCTTTAAAGCCTTAACAGATAGTTCCGAGAAAGCTTCGTTCCTGTCGATATAGCCTAAAAGTTTTAAAGTATGATACAAAGCAATGAAAAACGGTATCATTGCAGCATACATTCCGATTAATATTGGGTATTGCAGATTTGCCAGCTCAGGAGATTGCCAATATAGTGAATTTGGGTCAAACCTGGATAAGCCAAATATACACACAGCAAGGACTGGAGTTCCTATTAGAAAAACAGCTATTCTTAAAAAGAGTGTTGATCCTCGTTTCATAAAAAGCACCTCATTTAAAATTATTAGTAATTCAATATTAATACATTATTTATTGAATTTCAATAAATAATTGACATTTATTAATATATTATTATCGTATTAAGTCTTTTTTTATAACTACTCCCATTGGGTCAAGTCCATTTACAGGGCTGGTATTGCCTATTGCGAAAAATCTAATGGAAAAAATGAACGGGAGCCTTACTGCTGAAACCAGTTAGTGATGAAGTGTGAATGGGAATACTGGTGATGAATTACACATGTGACCATACTACTGAATTTCTAATAAGTTTTATGGGATTTTGTAGTTTGTGACTTAAACTGGAAGGATTATCAATAAGGGAATAAACAATTGAAACTCGGAATGGGGATCCGCCAAATCAGTAAACCGAATCCTCATTCCGTTACCAAATGAATTCTTCAACAACAGGGGCAGAATACATGCTAATTATTATCTGATTTCTAGTGTTATTAGTATTTTTCTCTTCCAAAACTGAATCCGTTACTCCTAGTTAACTTCTAACAAATTATTAGAGCTAATTGCAATTCTATCATTATTAGTTGTTATTATTTCAAGGGGATATATGGCAGATAATTTATCTGAAAATATCCATCGTCTTTCTGGCTGAGTAAGTAATATAAAAATTCCTTTTGAGTTATCACCCATAAAATTAAGTGATGTAGAGTTTAAAGGTTGATTGTCTCTTTCTTGAATTCCAATATCAATTAGCTTTTCACCTGCATCGATTACATTATCTACAGTCAGCCCTATTTCACTAATGTTTAATACACCCTTAGCAGCTGAGAAAGGTTCTACCATTTCTTCAGATATAGAATACCTTGAAATGAACTCAACTATATTACCAGCAGGGTCATTGAAGTATAGTGCATGTGCAGGAAAATGAGAGAAATCTGCTTCATCTTCGCTATCTTCTACATTTAAACTAACTCTTTCTCTGACCCATGATTTTGCTTCATCAAATTTATTAGATGGAATATTAAAAGCAAAGTGGTAATAGGGTTTACCATTTACGTGTTCTGATGTAAATTCCAATTCACTTGAACCAACTACAATTCGAAAGCTGTTTTCACTTTCTTTAATTAAAGGGAACCCGAAACAGTCAACATAGAACTTTCTCATTTCTTTAATACTTTCCGTATATAAAGTTACTGATTTAATTTCCATTGTTTTAGAAAACTCCTTTAATAAATTTTTAACAACCTGTATATACAATGTAATCCATTTATGCTAATAAATAAAATAATGAATTTTAATCACAAGATATAATTACTGGTTATTTCACGAACCTTTATCTATTTGAAATCTTATATATTTGGCTGATTAGTTACTGTTTGCTAAATAAGAACCCCTCTACCCAATCTAAAATAATCAACACATTATTACATGTATATATCAATAGTGGAAAGTATAACAGTAAGCGTTTCGATTTGGAGGTAAATAAATGGAAGGAAAAGAGAATCAGATCAGACTGTCTTCTGCTGAGTTGGGGCAACTTTGGACGCAATATTTAAACGATAGTGCGAGTATATGTATGCTAACTTATTTTGCAGAAAAAGCTGAGGATACTGAGATCAAACCTATTATTGAACATGCTTTAAAGTTATCTGAAGTACATATACAAAAAATAACCTCTATTTTTAATGAAGAGAAACACGCCATTCCACATGGTTTCAAGATTGAAGAAGATGTCAATTTAACTGCACCACGATTGTATTCGGATAGTTATGTGTTAAATTTCATTCATAACATGGCTAAAATTGGGTTAACTTCTTATTCAAGTAGTTTATCAGTAGCTGTAAGAGAAGACATTACCGATTTCTATATGGAATGTCTATGGGAAACAAAGCAATTATACAAAATGGCTAAGGATCTGTTGTTGTCAAAAGGGCTATATATAAGGGCTCCCTATTTCCCAAATATAGAACATAATGAATTTGTTATAGAACAAAGGTTTCTTTGGGATATGTTTGGAAAAAAAAGACCTCTAATTGCATTAGAAGTATCCAATCTGTACTCTAATCTGCAAAGAAATGCTTTAGGTACAGCTACCTTAGTTGGATTTTGTCAGGTGGCTCAGGATAAAGATGTTAAACAATTCTTTTTAAGAGGGCTAAAAATTGCTAGAAACCATATTAAATCATTTGGAATTAAATTAGAGGAAAATTATCTCACTGTACCTATGACTTGGGATACAGAGATAACAAATAGTACAAATAAAACTTTTTCAGATAAAATCATGATGTTTTATATATCTGCACTAATAACATTAAGTATCGGGTATTATGGTACTGGTCTAGCACAAAGTCCAAGAGTAGATATAGGTATCATGTATAACAAACTTTCAGCAGAAATTCAATTATATTCTGAGGACGGGGCTAATATTATGATTCAAAATAGATGGTTAGAACAGCCGCCCATGGCTTCAGATAGGGATGAGTTAGCAATAAAAAATAAGCCAGATCTGTAATATAAATTAAGTGAAAAAGAGTAAGTTATATTAGCTGGATGGTATTATCAAGTTGCTGAAACTGTTTTATTTTGTTTACTGCAGACGCATATCCAATGTGATTATTCCTATCCAAAAAGACCACCAAATAAGCATTTAATTTGATGGTCCTTTACATTATATTCTTTTGCAGTACCTCAAAGTTCAATCTGCTATGACGCCTTTGAAAACCATACCTTGATCAAGGTCAATAACTTCGAGTACATTTGAATTTTTTACATAAACACTTTTATATTGTGCGTGGCCATCTTCATCTTTTAATATAATAACTCGCGTCTGTTTATTATCCTCGATGACCTGAGCCTGGTAATCATCTGAATCTACCTGTTCATCTAATACAGTGAATTCAGGCAGCACTTCAACCTGATGACTTTTTTCCGTTACTTCAACATTCGCTTTTGACTTTTTTGTTTTATCTATTGGTGATACACCGGCATCGGTTATACTTCCTGCAGACAATAGTAGTGCTCCTGCAGCTGTAGTCATAAATAGTGATTTCATATGTTTTTTCTCCTCTTCTATTTGACTAATACCATCATAGTCAAGAAATGTAAGAGAATGCTTTGAAGAAAATTAGAAATTGGTGAGAATTCGACAACAAATAGATGACAAACATTTCCTCTTTGTTTCAACTGGCGATTTTCGTTTCACACAACTTACTTTTTCTTCTTTGCCAATTCGTCTCGGTCCAGAGCCCTCGGAGGTTCTTCAAGCCACTGATTTTTAATCATGATGTTTGCTCCATCTTCAGCGTACTTTAAGATTTCATTCAATAGCCTATTATAAGTAGTACCTAAATCCCTTCTAGGACTCATTGACATACTAGCTCCATAATAACCGACACTAAGCGCTATAAGACCAGTACAATAATACATCATTAACTTATCCGAAAATGTATATGTTGTAGAATCTGTAACAGAATCATCCATCTTTGCTGGAGCAGGAACATCATCCTCATGCAAAATGGACCCAAAAACTTCGCAATGTTTTTGAGAAATTTCCTTACCTCTAACCAAAAACTTCCGTACATCCGTATTCTTTGCCACTTGACTAAACCCAATCATGGTAGCCGATCCTAACGCATTTCGTTGATAATTACCAAACAGATTAACAATTTCAAAACCAGCTAATGGTCTCCTCTCCCCGAAATATCCTGTCAAAGCGTTTTGGCTTTTTACGAAATCATAGCTTTCCGGTACTGGCAGGTATGGCATATTGATGTATAGTCCTTTTGACTGCAGCACGGTTATCACCGTTTTAAGTAATCCGGTTTGTTTATAAACACACTGTGAAAAATAATTAAATATATCCACCCTTCCAGCCATTGACAGGCTAATACTGTATGCCTGTAATGCAATTTGTAAACCTTGATACAGGTAACGTAAGATATAATCATCTGAATACAATTTCGGTGCATTAACGTCAACATCTTCAGATGGATTAAACCCATAAGGTATCGGATAATTCTCCTTAGTAAATATCTCCCTTAGCTTAATCAATTGTGATTGAGCTAAATCCAATGCCTGTTGTACAAGGGGTTGAATTTCACCATCAGATACCTTCGCTAAAAAATATTGCAATTTACATTCCAGTGCACTATCATTCATGTAAGCAGCCCACAATTGTGTAATTTCCGATGAGGTTAATTTCTGATTCTCGTTATTAATATCTTACACCTCCTACTAGTATAAATATAATATTACTTTTTCCATATGAAGGGGTTTTTATGTAAACAAAAACCAGCCCACAAATGAATGAGCTGGTGATACGTTAATAGTTTATTTAATTATTAAAATTGGGCACGTTGCATGGTGAACAATATTTGTACTTACACTTCCCAGCAGAAGTTTTTTCACTCCGCCAAGACCACGACTGCCAACAATAATTAGGTCCATCTCATGATCTTCAGCATATTCGCAAAGCTTATCTCCTGCATTCCTTTGAGAGTCTAATGTACCTAAAATTGCATAACGAATTGAACTGCATTTTGTAGTGATATATGTAATTAAAAATAAAATATCTCAGTTCGGTTTTTTAAACTGAGATTTTTCTTTTATTTATTTTCAATTGCTTCTTCAGGCTTCTTCAACTAAAGCTACAAAAGACTATGATTTATTTTAATTAAAACTTTTCCTTCATAACTGCGGCTTTCGACTAGTTTATGAGCTCTTGCAACATCACTTAAATTGAAGACTTGTGCAACAGGGAGAGTGATTTCATTCGAATCAAATAGCTTCAAGACTTTTTCTGCAACAGGTGCTAAACGTGCTGGATGATGCTTTCTAGTTGTTCCTAAACTAAAACCTTTAATATTCCTGCAACTACTATGTACGTCGCTTGTTTTAAAGGTACCAACTTTACCACTGCTATTGCCAAATTGGACAAGCGTTCCGAATAATGCTAAACAATCTAAACTATCACCGCTAACTTCACCTGCAACAGAGTCAAAAATAATATTAGCACCTTGATAGTTTGTCTGTTTTAATACTTCCTTTGTAAATGTTTCGTAGGTACATACTGTATCAGCTCCCAATTCTTTCACATAATTTTCTTTATCTAAATCTCCAACTGTTCCAATAATGTTTTGAATGCCAGCTAACTTTGCTAACTGTACAAGCATTGAGCCCACACCACCAGCTGCACTATGTATAACTAGGGTATCTGATTTTTGAACCTGTCCAATTTCATATAGAAGAATATAAGATAAAATAGATACTGTTGGCATAGTCGCAGCTTTCTCAAGCGGAAAGTTATGAGGGATTTTAAAAACTAATTGCTCATTTGCTGCTACATACTCTGCATATGAACCGTTCTTTGGAAAAGCTATCACCCTATCTCCTTTTAAAAATGAGGAATTAGGAGAAACTTCTTCAATTATTCCTGAAACATCCAACCCTAATATTAGAGGGAAATTATCTTTTCCTTTATTTCCTGAACGCTTTTTTATATCTGCGTAATTTACACTCGAATAGGCTACTCTTATTAAGACTTCGTTTTCTCCTATTTTTGGTTTTTCAACATCAGTATATTTAAGTACATCAGCATCTCCATATTCATTTTGAACTACAGCCTTCATATTCTTCATTCCCTTCAAAATATTCACATTCTCCTATTCAACAATCAAGTCATTTAGTTCAAGTGTAATCGTTCACAATATCTATATTTTAACATAAATATTCTGAATAACTTGTAAAATCAAGCGAAAATAGAGTAATTTCCAATTTATTCATAATTTTATGCATGCCAATTTGTATTCGTATTTGTAGGTCAAAATGTAGACGTACACTGTCTATTGTTATTTAACAAAAAGGGGTACAAATATCACTACAATTTTAGTGCATATTATAAAGAAAACACTATTAAACCAACAAAAAATAACCATCAAAATTCTCATATGCATACAGAAATTGATGGTCATTTTACATTACATTTTTAATATTTGTGATAGGAAACGGAGGGTTTTGAATTTCCCGATGAACTTATTTAATCAAAATTATTATTTAAACTTATTCTAGATATAGACTCCTTTAATACTTCTAATTAAAAGATTTCGGTGCTATCATTAACCTATAAACAACTATAAGGTTCGTGATCCTAATGCCCACACTAAACTACGGAACAACAACGATCAACTACATACGCTACAGCCAAAATCGTAAAGACCTGAAAATATCTGTAACTATCGTAAACGGGGTCGAAGTGTACTCACCTGATGATCTTGATGATGAGGATCTTAATGACTTACTTAAAAAGAAAGCACCGTGGATTCTTAATAAAATAAAAGAACTGAATCAGGTTGAGGCATCCATTCAGTCGAAGGAATTTGTCAGTGGGGAAAAGCTTCCGTACCTAGGACGTAACTATCGCCTTAAAGTCCAACGCGAGGCTGTTACGAATGCTGAGTTTTCCTTGTACCAAGGCAGGTTCATTGCAACCGTTCCAAAAAACTGGCAGCAAAGTCAGGTTCAAGAAACGTTAGAAAAGCAACTTATCCAATGGTACCGCCAACATGGTGCTAAAAAACTCCAGGAACGGGTCCAGCATTACCAAACGCTGATGGATGTCACACCAGAATCGGTGAATTTACGTACGCAGCATAAACGGTGGGGAACTTGTACGCCAGATGGTGATATTTACATTAACTGGCGATTGATTATGGCACCAGTAAAAGTATTGGATTATGTCGTTGTACATGAGCTTGCACACCTTAAAATTCAAGATCATTCAGCCGAATTCTGGAAAATAATTAAGTCCGTTATGCCAGACTATAAAAAACGAAAAGAATGGCTCCGTGTAAATGGCATGTCCCTGCATTGCGTCGGATGAAAAATAGAGCATGATATCTCATTGGTGTCATGCTCTTAATTTCGATATAAATTATTATTACTTATCCGGTTCTATTCTCCAAAAAATTTCATGCAAGGTTTCTGTATTTATAATAAGTCAGTCTTAAGTTGGAGTGAAAATCGGTCCCAGTATTATTAACTATTTACGACATATACGTTAATGTTAGTTATTATAATTAAAAACAAGGGAGAGTGTTATATGGATATTCCAAAACAAAAAGTCCAAAAAATTTTCGGAGACGTTACAAAGAAAAAGCAAATACATGAATCTGTTCTTCTCATAGAAAATTCAAGTGGAGATGTTTCATACAGTCTTGGGTATGGGGGCAGGGATACAGATACACCATTTCTTATGGCAAGTATAACAAAACTGTTCACAACCACTTGTATTTTTATTTTGAGAGATCAGGGAAACCTGTCACTGGACGATGAAATAACCAAATACTTAAAAAAAGATACAATAAGTAATCTTCATGTTTACAAAGGCCAAGAGTATTCTGATCAACTTACAATCTCGAATTTATTATTTCAAACAAGTGGATTGCGGGATGCCATTGAGGAAGGCAGTAATGAGTCGAAAAAACGTGCTATTTATGAGGATGTGCTAACTGATTTTAATGAATCCATCATAGAGACAAAGAAAATCCAGCCACACTTTGCACCGGGGATGGGAAAAAGAGCTCATTACACAAACATAAACTTTGAAATTCTCGGTAAAATAATTGAAATCGTCACTCATTCACCGTTGGAAGATGTATTTAGACAATTTATCTTCGACCCTCTTGGGCTTATAAATACTTATCTCCCTCAAAATGAGGATGATTTTGTCCCGCATGTTTATTATAAGGACACTGCACTCTACCGTCCAAAACTACTTAAAAGCAGTCGCGCGAGTGGCGGTTGTATTTCTACAGCTCGTGAATTAATGGTATTTCTCAAGGCTTTCTTTAGAGGAAAGTTATTTAATAATAGTATATTTCATGAACTAAAAGTAAATAACAGGTTGCAGGCTTCTATGCTTCCAATTCATTACGGCGCTGGATATATGAGAATTCCACTGAATGGTCTTGCTACACTTTTTATGGGAAAAGGTGAGTTAATTGGTCATTCTGGTTCAACAGGTTCTTTAGCATTTTACTATCCCGAAAAGGATATGTTTTTTATTGGAGATGTCAATCAAATGGAAAACCCCGCAACTCCTGTACGGATGGTGATGCGACTTGCCATGTCTATGAAGTCATAAAAATACAAATAACGGGAGTTAATCAGGAATAAATATTAACGGCCAAACCGTAAAGGGTCAGATTTCTGAATGTTATTAAATTGGTTTTCTACTAACTAGCCCATCCTTCCTCTTTATTTTACTCTTGTATTATATTAAAATCCGTTTCTTCATATTAGCGAATAAATGCCTTACTTTTAACTTTCTTTATTAAAAAATCCTTAATTGCCACCACTTGTTTTGTTGGGTTGAAGCTATTTATTTTCTGTAAAAATAACCCTTGATAATTAAGGGGTTGTAAAACTACCTGTGATTTTGATTTTTGTTATCCGCCCCATTATGTTTCATTCTTTTATAAAACACGTAAATCGCATTGCCAGCCACCAACAATACAGAGCCGGTCAAACATCCATATATAGAAGGTAGATGGGGCACATCAGGAAAAAATATGATTTGACTTCCAATACTACCCCCGATGAATGCCGCTAGAGCCATCATGCTTAGTCCCCATTCAGAATCCTTAAGT
Organism: Virgibacillus sp. JSM 102003; assembly: GCF_041949995.1. Classification (NCBI taxonomy): domain Bacteria; kingdom Bacillati; phylum Bacillota; class Bacilli; order Caryophanales; family Bacillaceae; genus Virgibacillus; species Virgibacillus sp. JSM 102003. Next base: position 101,982 of record NZ_JBHFQH010000002.1, on the reverse strand, counting down.
TTCTTCTTTTTTTTCATTTTATTCATACTCCCTTCCTCGAAATTTTTACATATATAGCCGAAGCTACCCTATATTATAAAACTTGCCATTCGCCAAGTTTTATATTAGTTGAGGGAATGAAAGGCACCTAATTTGTAACTTAAAAATAAAACACATTAAGCATACCATGGAATAAACTTGCTGGAATTACACTATTTGATTTCTCTCGAAGCCAATTGATAACAAAGGAAAAAAGAAACAATTGTCCACAATATACTATTGTGTTAAGAAATATATCGTCTGAATACTTATATAAAACAGCCACTGGAATGTGCCAAGTTGACCAAATGAGAGCAGTAATAATGTAAGCTTTAAGTCTACTTACAGGAATCAATTCGTTCCATAAAAAACCACGCCATGTGACTTCTTCTAATAATGCTGATAGTGTTGAGACAGTAAATCCTATCAGCAGCATTTTAAAAAACTGTTCGATTGTCCAGTTAATGTTAAATGACAGTAATATAGGAATAATTATTGCAATGATATACCACTTGAATTGTCCGATTGATAAACCGAGTGTTGGAATTATTTTTTCCCTGTAAATTATTTTTTGTATTATAACAACAGTAAGGAAAGGTATCACCATGGCATACCCTAAGAATTTATTCGGATTAATTGTAAAAGAAATTATAAAATGAAAAAGCAAAGTTAAACTAAATGTTATTCCAATAAATAGAGTTACTTTTCTAATATCGACCTTCACTTAGCACCGCCTTTCTTATACCTACAACATCTTTTTTCACACTAAACAGCTTCGATAGTGCAATAAGCTGCTCTCTTACTAAACAGTCGCCCCTTAACTTTAAGTCTATCACTTCAGAAAAAACAAATGGACCTGGAAAACAATTTGTCAGATGAATACTAAGTAATAATCCATTAAACTTAATTCGATTGACATTTATAATAGTAAATTGTTTTAATTGCCAGGTACCCAATAGGTGAGAATATTAAAGCTATACCTAATGAATATAGAACATTGAAAGAAATGACCCCATCCCAGTTAAGATTATATCCTTTATTAGCCTCCAATAAAGAAACTATTGTAAAAGCCAATAAAATTATTATAAAGAGAGTAATGAAGCTACCTATCCAATATTTAATTTTCATTGATTTTGATTGCTCGTAATTCATAACGGAAATCTTCGTAAAGAAGCGTCTCAATACTTCGTCTATTAACCAAAAGAAGAATGCGAAAGTTGTAGCACGAATAAAGCTTATTCTAAAATTTTCTCCTGATAGACTGATTAATAGTGCAAAAATGATACCGAACAGCAAATGTATAAAGAATGCTAACGAAGCCCTCTTGACTCCCATAAAACGCTTAGTGATAAGGTCAGAAAAGAATGTTACTGGCAAACCATAAAGTAAAATAAAGGGAGAAAGAATAAAACTGGTAAATACAACAGTATTAAATAAATCAATGTTTATTCCTTCACGAAAAATAACAACTGCTAAAGTATGAAGTGTATATTTCCCTTATGATTCACCCATTCCGAAGCCAAGCAAAAGAAGATATCCTATTGTGATAAGTGCAATAACATTAAGTAACGATAATAACCATTTACCAACACCATTTTTACCTTTTACCCCAAGAATGACTCCTAATAATGGGAATAAGAACATTGAGATTATTGCTATTTTACCTAATGAACCGAAAGTAAAGCCATTTATCATCATAGAAAACAAAATAATAAATGTCCCTAAACAGATGGTTGAAAGAACATTGTAATTTTTTAATCTAACCCCTCCTAGTTTTGAACTACTGTTTAACACAAAACTTTAAATTACTCCCTTAACTTTTCTGCATCGTTAGTGAAATAAGCCAACTCTTATTAAACCATCGCACCTTATAGTTTAAGTGCAAAACATAACAATTATTTCACTGACAAGTTTGTTAATTTAAAAAAACCAGGGTCAGGTTTCATTGATTTAAGACCTTTTTTTGATTGGAAGTAAATTGTTTTGTCCTCTTCATAATGAACATTTATTTTTATATCCCCAACAACAATCACACTTTCATTGACGCGAGACTCCATTTTTTCTTTCCAGTCAATCGCATTATTAATGAACTGTACAACTTTCTTTATTTTAGCCTGATCTCTGATTTTTGCACATTGATTATCATTTGTGTTTTTATAAATACAAATGTTCTTAGGAATGCTTTCAATCCACTTTTTTGAATGATGAATTAGGGTTTTGTCAAATATGACCTCTGTTTGATTATTAGTTTCAGAATAGCTGCTGTAAACCGATAATCCCCACTCTAATCCATGTTTACGCCATCGTGTTATAAAGCCTGATCCATTTTTATTGGGGCTTGTGTCTTTATATACAACATTCCAACCACGCTTTGGTAATTTTTTAAAGTAAAAATTCTTAATTTCCTTCCATTGGTTACCTTCCATTACATAATTGCTTCTAGTAGGTTCCAATCCAGTAAATAAAGGTATGTCACGCCGCTCAGGAATAATGGACATACCTTCATATGTGTCATCGGTTACGTTTTGATAGGCAAACCAAACAATAATAAACGATAACACAATAACCCCAATGATTAACCCGTTTGTCTTTTTCATCTAATCCCCCCTCCCTTGAGGTAAAATCTATTATTCTCTTTATGACACTAAATTGCTGCTTTCGTACTAACTCCTTATTAAAGTCTTGCACTCGTTTGTTGAAGAATTCACATTGTTCCATCATAACCCTAGTTAGGTAACATCTTATTTAATATTCTAATTTGTCCCCTATGGTTGATTTCGTCTTCGAAGGTATGGAACCATATAAAATAATTATTGGATAAATTGTTATCCCAAATTGCTTCTTCATATAACCACTTGTCATTTCTTTTTTTTAACTCTTCTAAAGTTCTGTTACGAACCTTTTTCAATTTCTCGATATAAAACTCTAAAGGATTACCTTTAATCTGATTTCTTCCTAAATCATCAAGTTGGTAGGCAGCCCCCCATTCTTCAATCTCTTGTTTATTAGGCTTTCTCTTATCGAATAACTCAACTTGAAATCCAAACTCAACAGCAGCCATATGTAGCAATAATGCACCAATCGAATTACCTTCTTCATTTGCCAAAAAATCTAACTGCTCAACAGTTAACCCTTGGACCTCATTTAATGTTGTAAATCTAGCATATTCCATCATAGAAACCAACTGCCCAATTTGTGGTGAATATCCTTGAATTTCCTCAATTTTAAATGTATTAAGTTCTTTAAATTTATTAAGTACGTCCATATTCATTATCCCCCTACTTGTTACATAAAACATACTTTCTTCTTCCACAATCCTGCGGCATTAGTGAAACAAAGATGCAATTACTTATTCTAGTAAAGCACCCGTTAATGCAATAATTATTTTTTATCTTTTACGAAGGTAACTATTCCAATACTAAATACCAAGATACCGATTAACATCAACGAATGTATAAAACCGTTTAGAATTGGTACGTATTCTCCAGTTAAATTCTTATTTCGATACACGATATTAACTAAGTTGTACCCTAAAGGTGTACTAAATAGTAATATGATACCCCCTAAAGTAAAATATATCGCTGCTTGTTTGTTCATAAATCATTCCCCCTGATTCATTTTTGATTCTTAAACTATTCTGTTAATTTAGCACACAAGAAGCGAATACTCTTATTAAACAATCGCACCCGTTTGTTTAACAGGGCATTATTGATTTTTTTCTTGTAACCATTCTTTGTATTCAGGTAATGTGTATTCATCAGTTTTTTCTACGGTCCATTGATTATCATTCTGTTTTAAGAAGACCTTCATTAAATATTCCCCACCAGATTCGTCGAAGTCATCTCTCAAATAAACAATGCTTCCGTGAACCAGAACTGTTACTTTGTTATCATTTATTGCATTCACTTTAATTCGTTCATAACTTTCAATATTGTAATTGGCATCCACCAAGTCAAAACCGTGATTTAAGGATTCAACCTCATTTTTTTCTACATTAACTCCTTTTTCACTATCAATATTCTCTTTTAATTCTGGGTACCTTTCCCAAAGTATATTAATATCATTATTTATTACTGCTTGAGTTCTATGATACATATACTCTCTTACAGGTTTTGTATATTTCACCCAATCTGATGGTTCAGGTTCAACAAAACCTTGTAAATCTTTTTTTGAATTAAGGTCATCTGACAATACGGAATTTTGCTGACACCCTAATAATGACAATAATAAAACGACCATTAAACCCCAAAAATGAAATGTCTTCATATTATTTGTCCCCCTTTAACTATAAGACGAACTTTACTTTGCATTTGCTTCAAAATGGCAAAAAACTAAACTGCTGCTATAGTTGAACAAGGATGCAATCCCTTATTCAAGGAAAGCACCCGATAGTTGAACAACGTCTATTTCTTCATAGGCATGAAAGATGATGGATTTAATTCTTCACTTTCAATCACTATAGCAGTTAACCCTTTATATGTTTTAGTTTCATGCCATTCATACTTCTTCCAAAATACAGCGTCTCCCGACTGAATTTTGAAATATTCTTCTGGCTCACCTCGAACATATCCTTCACCATTCATAATCAAGAGAAGTTGAGGTGTCACTGCTTGGTGGTAGCCTATAACCCCTTTTTCTTCTAAGTGCATACATCCTATATGAGTAACCTTTTCAGTTTGGATAATACGAGACATAATAAAATTTGAATTGAATTTCGAAATTGCTTTCCCACTGTCTTTATCGAATTTATAAAACTCCATTATGTGCCTCCTAAAACATTAGATACTATACTAATTTCGCCAAATTCAACCCTTTCCCTGTCACGTTAATACAATAAGAACAAGGTGCCTTCGTACAAACTCCTTGTTTAACTCTTGCACCCGTTACTTTAAAACAGTCACTTAGCGTGTTTTTTCTTTTGTTTTTATAAAGTAAAATTATTCCTATAACTAATACAATAACTCCGATTTGCCAAAACCATCTATCTTCAGTTTCAAAAAATATAAATGTTAAATAATCTGATGTTTGACTGAACTTATAAGGGTATAAAAAAATTACAGGAAATAAGCCGAATACAGTAGAAAGACCACCTAAGACGGTTAATAAATAAGAAAAAACTTTAATAAATATCCCCTCCAAAATTGTTCGTGCAAGAAGAATCCTTACTACACTAACTAGCTCCGTTACTTTAAGTACATTAATTCACATACTAATTCTAACATAAAATTCCAATAATTCTTTAAATAAGAATAGGATCGCCATAATCGACGATCCCTTGTTAAACTATTGCACCCTTTAATTGAAGAACATAAGGCAATTACTTTACTTACATTACTTTTAAGCTCAAACTTTCGGTATGTTCCTCCCACTGTATAGTAATTTCATAGCTGGTTGGTTCTTCACTAAACTGAGAATCAATAGTCTTCTTTCCTTCTTCAGATAGGTGAAATGGCGTAGTAAATTCCATTTCCTTATATTTCCTAGATAACTCTACTTTTCCTTGTGGAATTGCCTCATCACCAATGTATTCCACAATCAAGTTTTTGTCTCTATCATAAACAACCTTCCAATTTTCACTCTCCCCTGCATAATAACCACTAAAACTTTCTGAATACAATTCCGAGCATCCAGTCAGGTATAATCCGATTAATAGAAATAACATCAACCTCTTTTTTATCATTTGATACACCCTTGTTCCATAATCCTGATAAGTTACTTGAATAGCTTTTATTTCTTTAAACTGTCCAATAAAACATATCCAAAAACAATGCCAGCCACTGTTATCAAAGTAGTAGTTCCCATTGGTATCAATTCTTTTGCGAACAACAAGTTCAATCCAGTAGTCGACAAAATGGGCAATAATGCTATATAGATTGTTGGAATGCCTATTGCGACTATTTTAATCCAATCAAATGTCCATTGCTTTTTTTCTTTCATCTCCATAATTAACTTCGGCAATCGTAAAAACATTCCGATAACGATTGGATATATACTTGCAAACAGTAAAACTGGCATTAACTCAAACGTCATAGATGCCTCTTCTTCTAATCGAACTTGATACTTTGCTCCTAGATAAAAAATAAATCCAATAATAACTGTACATATAAAATAATATAAAAACTTTTTAATCAAAAACTCCCCCTTTTAACCTATTTGCTACTTGTAGATACGAAAAGATTTCCCTTATTGTTTCAATATTAAATAAATTAACCTTATTAAACAATTGCACCCTATAGTTTAAGTGTAAGCCTTCTCAAGCATTTTAATGTATATTTTAATTCTGAATAACTAAATCGGCTTGTTCAATTGGTGAAACTGTTTCCAAATAATAATTTTCTGCTTTCCAGTATCTCTTTTCAAATTTCTCAATGTTAGTTTGTGTTTCTGCACTTTCACGATTGAATCTCTCATCTCTTACACAATCCAGAAAAATCATAAAATCAAAGTGACTTCTCCACTCTTCTCTTTGTAAAAATACTCCTTCGATTATAATTAGACAAGTATTAGGTGTTTTGACAGTCTGGAATTTTTGTGAATCGGTACTATTGTCATAAGTTAATAATTGTAGTTCATTAGATTCTTTTAGTTTTTTAAACAAATTTTCTTTTAGCCATTCTACATCCCATTGCAAATTGTAATACTCATACCATTCTTCATTACCAGTGTTATAACGTCTTTCTCTTTCTACAATGTAATCGTCTATATGCAAAACACAAGTAAAAATATTTTCTTCTTGAATATGCTGTTCGATGTTTCTTACTAATGTTGTTTTACCAGAACGACTTAATCCATCTATTCCGAGAACAACCTTTTGACCTTGTTCCACTTTTGGAATTTTTTTTAATGCATTTGTTATTTTATCTTCCAAACCATTCCCACCCTAATTTTCCATATAATAACAATCTAATAAGTTTGGATACATAACTGAAGATTAGTAAATTTTTTCGATAATTTTTTTAACTAATTTAGTTTTCTTTTTTACGGACACCAATTGAATTATCATTTCACGATCATTGTGATTGGAATAAACAATACGACCATTCTCTAATAATGCTAAATAAAAAATTGATTTTGTCGTTCTATTGTCTAAATCCTTTTGAGTTAAGAATGATAATATATATGCACCTTTCCCATTTACCTTCGATCTAATTTCTTTTGTCTGTTGATTTCCAGGGGTTTCTACTGAAACAGAATTCAGTAGATCTATGATTTTGTTTATCTTCTTTTTATCCCAGACTTTTTTATATTCAACATCCCCATCCAGTTTTTTCTGCACAAATAATTGAGCATAGTCATTTTTTGGAATTAGTCTTGACTCCTCAAAACCACAACCACTACAAAATAGTACAAATATTAATATATATATAAATTTTCCCATCTTCTCACCGATATTTCACCCTCCTGAATTAACTTGTTTTTCTGTTTCGGGATTTTTCTAATTTATAACCGAATTAACCATCTGTCTTTGACAAACCCCATCCTTTAGATAATGCTCTTATTAAACGTAGAAAAGATAATTGGACCGCACTCTTTTACTAACCTGCTGCAATAGTTGAACAAGATATGCCTTTTCCTTATTGAAGAAATGCACACGTTTGTTTAAGTACACTCTTTCACAATCGTTTGATCTTTTTTGGTTTACATATCCTAATATTTATCAATCGTTACACCTATAACAGAAGTCCTAACAAGTTCCAGATTTTGAAACCTTTTTAATTCCTTTGGCGTTCCACTTACTACTGCTCCATTAATAGTTGTATCGTCTGTTGCATTTTCAGTGTATGGGTGTTCTTCCGAAACAGGAAATCCATAAGCATCTTCCCCGTGTTTTACTTTCCATGTATCATCATCCCATTTTTCTTCTAATCGTTCGAGTTTCTTTTCAGTTGCTTTATCAAGCCAAAGCCAAGTTACATTTTTATAGCCCAGCGTTTCACCTAATTCTTCCAGTGTTTTCGGTTCATTAAAAGAAAGCGCCACTTCAACCAATGTGTTTTCATCTAAACCGGTGGCTATTTTCAGTTCCTGGGGCAAAGAGTCATATCTTAAATTAGGGTAATAGAAGTCAATCATTCGCTCATTATTAACCTTATTATACCGAACAACTCTATTTGCTTCCTTGTTGAATTTAGTCATTTTGCTCATTCCACTGCCACGATCAATTACTTCGACATTGCCTATAGCAGGATATTTTTTCGACACAGTATCCCAAACTATTCTCCTGTTACCAATTGTTTTATAGTATGTTGTTTTGCCAACTACACTGAATAAATTATGATGATACATTGTGACACTGGTGATTTCTGCTCCTTGCTGATAACCCTCGGCAAATATATTTGGCTGCTGCACATCTTATTTTTGGATTTTTCTATTAGTGAGATACTCACTGGCACTATAAACCAATACACTACATACAACCAACGTGATAATCGAGATAACGATATATAACATGATCTGTTTCCACTTTGTTTTCTTAATAGATTTTTGAAAAGAAGGATCGCTTGTGAAATCAATTTCCGAGTTCTGATTGGAATTTTTTTTATCGTCCATCATTTCCCTCCTCATATAGCTTGACTAACTTCTTTCTAGCTCGAAACATATTCGTCTTTACAGAACTGTTGCTAATGCCTAGTAGTTTAGAAATTTCTTCATACGATAGCTCGGATTCGTATTTTAGTAGAAGAAGCTCCATAAATTGTGGTTTCAGCTTAGAAAGCAACCTATAAAGTTCTTCCCTACGCTCTTTTGCTAGAATAATCAATTCTGGCAGTTCATCTGCTTTATTTTCTTCCATATTTCCCTCTAAATTTAATATGTATTTTTTATTTTTCCGACATTGATCATAATAATAATTCAATGCCACCCGAACCAACCAGCTTCGTACTTTAGAGGAACGAATGGAATCTGAAAATCTAAGGTATTTATATGCTGTTTCTTGTACCGCATCTTCAGCATCCGAGTGCGAAACACCTTTTTTTACTAAGTACCGAAACACAATATTTAGTTCATTATTTAGTTACTCATTTTTGTTTTGGTCTTCCATTGTCCCTCCCCCTATGTTTAGAAGACGTTTGAGCAAAGAAAAAGTTTACAGGGTTAAAGTGAAAACTTATTCATTAATTTTCAAGACTTATAATAAAAAGACTGCATCCGTCAGAAAGATGCAGATACTTAAATAAGAAAGCGACTGCCTCTAGTTCAACAATCGCACCCGTTAGTTATGCGTAAAGACTTACTCAATAATTGCAAAAGTCATTCTTTCTTACCTTTTCGTTCTAAAAATATAGGTGCTATATTTAGCAAGATAGAAACAATTGTCAAAAACCAAAATGCCCTTGCCATACCAGGTATTACATCCGATAAAGCCACCCAATCTTCCACTTTTACCCACCGAGTTAGATAACTGTAATCTGCACAAATTGTTAATGCTGTAAATGATAATGCCATCGCCATAGCAAGCTTATAATCCTTTCCTGTCGCATACAAAGAAAGATTTATAACCGTTAATACTATTGCAATAACCCCTAATATTACCCACATAACTATATCTCCATTTATTTTTATTTATATCGTGTAATCAGTCTACTATGTATTAAGAAGTGATACTTACTTCACCAACTAAGCTGCTGCGTTACTTCAATAAGCAATAGGAGCTGCCAAATCGACAATTTCTTGTTCAACTAAAGCACCCGTTAGTTTAATAAACTTTCTACTCTTTCTTTCACTTCAAGCGGTAAAGACTGTTTCAGTGCTTCTTCTAACAATTGTGGATATGCTACTCCATTAGTTCTTAAATAGCTTTCAATAAGCAATGCTTTTTCTTGTTTGTTTGGAATTAACCAATATAGGATATACCAATCTTCGAGTGAACATAAAGGGATGTCCACTCCATTTATTTTTTTGTGAGTTACAATGGATTCCTGTTGCAGTGATATTTTATAAATCCCTTCTTGATGTTGTATTGCAAATCCACCCATGACATCAATATCAGTACCATTTATTCTATATTTAGAGAAATTCATTGTACGAAAAGGGGTAGAACTTAATGCTTCTTTCGGTTTCCCAATGGATGACATTATTTCGTTTAATTTGGTGGCATTTGTCTCATCTACCAAAATATCTATATCATTAGGTTTATCAATTATTTTATAAAAACTAAGTAGAAGTGAACCACCAACTCCCCAAGTTATATTCTTGTTACTCAATCTGTCGCCGATAAAAGATAACGTTTTTAGCATATTAACTCTCCTGACATTCATGGTTATTAATGTTTACTCAAGTAACCTGCTGCTATAGTTGAACAAGGAGTGCAATTTCCTTATTTAAGGAAAGATCCCGTTAGTTCATCTTTTCCTTTTTAAAAATACCAAAGTAATTATAATAATAAATACTAATGAAAAAACTGCCACATAAGGGTAAATTGATACTTCAAAAGAATATAGAAACTTGTCAATATCGGATACCTCAGAATTGCTTGCTGGTGTATCTGTGAATACAAAATGTTCTTCCATATTTTCCTCTGTAATGATATAACTTCCAACGATTCCTGAAGCTACGTATGAAACTGAAAACAAGATAATCCCGAATATCAGTAATATAAAATAAATTCGTTTTCTCAATTTCCCAACCCCTAATTTAGTCTCATATCAAAGAGCCTACTTAAACAATTCTGCTGCTTGACTTCAATAAGCAATAGGAGCTGCCAAGTCGACAACTCCTTGTTCAGCTAAAGCACCCGTTTGTTTAGGAAACACCATTCTTTCTCTCCTGTGAAAAACTAAATAATGCTATTACTAAGCAAATCATACTCAATGCCCAAACAACTCCAGCAATACCTATTTGGAAGGAAATTTCTTCTGAAGCCATTGCATGATTGTAGTCGAAAGCAATTGCCTTTAGTGCAAAATTCACTGCAACAGAGACTAACAGTAAATGCAGTAAAGTCGAGATGTATCCCACTCTATTATTTTTATTTTTTACCCAAAGTAATACAATAACTAAAATAGTAATCCCCATAATAATCGCAAATCCACCAATCAACAGACCCATAACTCCTTCTTCTAATGGCAATAAAATCCCCCTAGATTTTAATTCTTTGTTAAACTATCCTGCTGCTATAGTTGAACAAGGAGAACAATTCCTTATTCAAGGAAAGCACCAGTTAATGGAATAGAGTAATATAAATTATACTCCAGAAGTAGTAAAGAAGTACAAAACCAAAAGTACAATCATTATCACTAATATACCTAAAAGAAGACGCTTCATTGGACCCCCCCCATAATCTTTAATATTTAATTATCTACTTGTAACTATAATTTCTTTATCTTATTGGAAAATTCCTTCTTAAACAATCCTGCTGTGTTAGTGGAACAAGGGGGCATTCGTCTTATTAAAGTAAAGCACCCAATAGTTTAATAAGAATATTTGACATCCCATTAACATTTTTATTGTTTTAATTGATTCATAACATCAAGGTCACTCATTTCACACCACATTTCTTTAATTAAACTGTTCTCAAATCTAATTATCATAATACCTGTTTCTTTTACACGTTGGTCAGAAGACGGTATATCTTCCCAGCCACCTTTATAGGTCATATGTCCTGTATATCTTACAGTTACTTTATCTTCAAGTTCTAAATAATCCTCAATACTCCAAATATCATCAGTAAAAACTGTTCTAAACCAATTCATAAAATCATTAATAAACTCATCATGACCATTGAAGTCGTGATTCGGAACATGACTTACAAAATTAGGTGCAGTAATCTCTTTTAGTGCAGTGACATCACCTTTCGTGAAAATGTCATTAAACCATCTCTCAACAACTCGTTTCTTGTTCATCCAATCTCCTCCCATTCCATTATTTCTGTATAATAATTATGTAGTATTAAACTATCCTGCTGTGTTAGCACAATAAGATTAACTCAATTTTTCGACTAGAAGCTGTTTATGTTTGTTTGTTAAATTCATTAGGATAAAATTATTATTTTTTATTTGTTTAGTTAGTTTATTTACTTCTTTCCAAGCTAAATCATATTGATATTTTGTTACCACACCATCTACAAAAGCCTTCTCAAGTTCATCAGTATCGAGCTGTATTATCTCCCCTGAGGGCAGAACCACAATATCCAAAAATAGGTCATCCATCCAAGGCACATTTTCTTCGACTCCGTTTCGAAGACAAATATCAATATACCACTGAACAATTTCTCCATTAGAATTGAACATTGATGTAACTGAATGATGTGCTTCTAAAGGAAATTGGTGAAGCCACATATAATCATTATCAACAATGGTAACGTCTTTGTTGCCATACCTTTTTATTAATGGCTCGTTAACCTCAATTATATGGTTTAAGGTTACATATCCTTTAAATTCATTTGAATAAAAAAATTCTTGTGAATACCTCTTTTTACTAACACGTTTCCATCCGTTATGGTTACCGTACTTTCTTTTTAACAGCCCTTCTCCCTCCCTTGTTTAACAATCCTGCTACGTTAGTGAAATAGCGTTTTTATTTAGTTTTTGCTATTAAAGAAATGCCCCCTCTACTTTAGGTGCAATAGTTCACATTTCATATTCCAATTCATTTATTGCCAGTTTAAATTTAACAAATAACTTTTAAAAACCCAGTTTCTTTTGGGAAATCATTTCTGGTGAGTTCTCTACCAGTAATAAGCTGACTATACGAGGTTATCGTTCCATCGTGAGAAACTATGTATATTCTTTTATTTCCAATTTGCTTACACCATTTTAAAAATTCTTCTGCTACAAATTTAAAATCTTTTTCAGGTAACTTATTTATCCCTTTTGACCACCATTCATTTGATAGTTCTTCTTCGATGTAAAAATCAGTAAAATCTTCTTTTATTATTTCTTTTGTTAGAATTTCATCACAAGGTAGTGTCTGCCATTCTGGATTTTGAGGAAACATTCTTGGAGATATTAGTGGGCTTACTATTTTCCGACACTTTATACCTTCACTCCAAATTTGTGCAGTCTGTAAGGTTCTTCTAATTGGACTAATTATAATTACATCTGATTGCGATAAAGGAAACTGTTTTTTTAGTGTCTTGGCTTGATTTACTCCTTCCTTTGTTAATGCAGGGTCTAAAGTATGTAGACTTTCAGGTAAATCTAAGGTGTGTTCCCCTTGTCCGTGTCTTATAAAGACTAGATCCATCAAAGCTCCTCCTTCAAAAAAAGTAACTCTTATTCAACAATCCTGCTGCGTTACTTCAATAAGCATCAGGAGCTGCCAAGTCGACAGCTCCTTGTTCAGCTAAAGCACCAGTTAGCACAATAAGAAAACATTTTCTTATAAATTTTAGTCTATCTTTGTAAAAGAAACTAAGTCTCCATCATCACAAGAAAGAAAGCCATTTTTTTCGTAAAAAGCACGAACATCAGGTGCATCATTTGTAAGTAAAACCTTTTGACGAACATCTTCATATTTAGAAAGAATTCTCTTCAGTAATTCAGAACCAATTCCTTCATTTTGGTAACTTTGTAAAACTAAAATATCTTGAATATAAATAATTGTTAAACCGTCACCAACTACTCTAATAAGTCCTACTAATTTTTCATTATCCCAAGCTGTTACAACTGATAAAGAGTTTTCAATTGCCTTTAACAATCTCGGCATATCATTAGTATACGCTGACCATTTAACATCCCCATATAGTGTTTGCATGTCATATTCCTTAAATGGACCGTTTTCTTTGTATTGAATATTCATAATTAGTCTCCTAAAGTTTATATTTTAATGGAGAAAGGTTAATATTAACTCTAATTATTTCTATAGTCCCTATTATGCTCGAAGGTAATTTCTATGATATATATACCTTTTCAATAATTGTAGTATATTTAATATTGAAGGAATTAGATTAGTGAATTGTGTTTTCTACCACGCATTCAATAAGAAAGAATCTATTCCTACTCACCCTTTTTGAATAAAAAATGACTTCATATCTTTCTGGAATGTCTTAATTTAATATACGTTGGATTTTCTTCTGGAACTCTTTCATATTGAAGTTTGAAACCTTTGGCTTCATAAAATGGAATTCCTTTCATATTTCCTTTTTGAACAGACACCCATTGCTCTTTGGCTCCATATTCTTCTTTCTGTTGTTTCGTAAAAGCATCCAATAATTTAGAGCCAATCCCTTCATTTCTTCTTGCAGGGTCAATGTATATAACGAATAATTCTCCGACCTCTTCATCAATCATTCCTCCGCCTGCCGCACCAACTACTTTTCCGTTCTCAACGGCAACAAAATATCCACCCCAATCACGATTAAATTCTGTTACTTCTCTTAGTATTCTCTCGTGATTATAAAAATCTTTTATCACTCTTTCAATCCATTCTTTTGAGTGACTTTCCCCGTATGTCGCCCAATATCCCCTAATACATACGCTTGAAATTCCTTCAACGTGGCTTTTATTAGCCTTCATAATTTTTATCATATTTTCTCCTTTAATTCCTTTTGAAGTAACTAAATATTAAACAATCCTGCTGCGTTAGTGGAACAAGCAGTTCAATTCCTTATTGAAGATTAGCACCCGTTAATTTAAGTTCAACATTTCATCTTACCTTTATTTTCAAATAGAGTTATTGTATCTGTTTAATAATCTTCCTTCTTTATCTACCATCCCTAATCCATAGGCTTTTTCAAAAATATTATACACTTGATTCCAATTTCCACTACTCGAGTAGTTTTGGTTAATCGTAATATGTGTTTTCGCTGTTTTGGCTACATCTCTAGCATCAACTTTACTAACCATTTCAGCCTTTTCAAGAGCTTTCTTAAATTCATCATAGGTAGTGTCAGATTTATAGTCAGCCCAATTACTTATGCTACCTGTTTTTTGATATGATTGTTGTATGGGTTTAACTTTATTCAGAAAGTTATATGCAATTTAGTTGGACTATTCAGTGAACCGTTAATATTCACAGAAAACACCTCCTCTTCTTATTAAATATTCTACACTTTCTGATGTTAACCTCCTTAAGTATTCCTGCTACGTTACTTTAAGTACATTTTTTCACAATCTAAGTATTTATCTTAACATGAATATTCAGAATACCTTGTTAATCAAGCAGAAGCTAATCAATTTGGTAAATTTATGTATGCCAATTTGCATACGAAATTGTAGGTTGAAATGTAAACATACACTAGCTATTGTTATCTAACAAATAGGTTGCAAATCACACTACAATTTTAATAATTATTAAACTAAGAATACTTTGACACCAATAAAAAATGACCATCAAACTAGTATACAAAAATTGATAGTCATTTTACATTATATTTTTAATGTTTGTGATAGGAAATGGAACCTGTTACAGACTTTTTGAATTTTTTTCTTGTAAACATATTGTGATACTAAACAGGAATTTTCTATAATTACCCCAAACACAAAACTATAATTCTGTATGGTATTGTTTGGGCGGGGATACTTTTTGTGGATGGTCCATAAAATACAATGAGATCTCGGTTCGAAGGGTCTCTTGTAAAGGGTTGCCCATTTTGTAAAACAATTTGGGTATATGGAGATAGATTTAATCGTAATTGTCCATCACTACTCTCTAACTGACTATTAAAATAATCTACTTTTATATTTTGATTTGGGTTATCTTTTACCATGACGAGTGCTTGATATTGTGGAGGATAAATAAGGAGTGTAGGTGCATTCCCGTCATAATAACCTGTCACACTATCTCCTATTGAAACATTTACATGGTCTACAAAGTAAGTCGTAGGTGAAATTATGAAATTCACTATTGCTCCTGTTCCGTTTTCAACAGTTATTAACTTTTTACAGCCATCCGCTTCCCCATTTTGCCCTATAAGATCGGTAATCATGGTGACTGTCCCTTGAAAAGAATAAAATTTGGTCATCCTTATACCTCCTGTAAATAGACATTATCTATAAAAACGTCCCCGTCACATCACCTTGCTTCACGTCGGAGCATAATGTTTATAGAATAAGTCTTATTACCATTTGAAAGTTCCAAATGTTTTCCTCCAATGCACATAAACTTATTTTGTGTACCATATGTAGGTCAATATCTATTCGACTGTGTGGTTGCCCATAATACATAAATGTTCTGTACTTTTATAGGAAGTAAATTTAATACGATTAAGAAATTAATGCAATATAGGTAAATGCACAATTTTAGGAAGACAAGTTAACAGGTTTTTGACTAATGAATATGATGGTGTGAGATAAAAATTATAGGGAGAGTTTTTATGTATCCTATCAGCTAACTAACAAGTACGATGCTTTAAGATAAGGCATAGTCTATTCTTGATTCAATTTACTAAACCGATTGGGAAGAATTTATTTGTAAAGGTGTTATATTCACCCACACCAAAAGTAAAAAATGAAAATAGAATATGTTAGATTCATTAAGGGGGTGAAAGGCAATGGGTAGTTACGGATCTGGATATGGCGATACTTTTGTGTTGATTGTTGTATTGTTCATCCTTTTAATTATTGTTGGCGCTTCTTTTTATGGTTCTTACTAAAATAACAACCGAATCCATTTCTTCTTTAATTACGTAATATAATAACCTTGTCCAAAATCCTCCTGCGCTCATTAAGCTACCTTTATTATATAAATGAGAAGTCGTCCTAATCATGACGACTTCTATATATATGTGTTAGCCCCGTTGTATTAAATGTGATTTAGACAGTGAAGGCGGAAGGTAACTATTATTAATTCCATTTGGCTACTAATAAGGACATAGTGTTATTATTATTTCAATCCTTTAATCCACATTATAAGAGAAGAAAAATTAATATTAAATAAAGCCTAATTCCTCGCTAAAAAGAAAGCGTAATTAGGCTTTTTTATCCTTCGTTATTTTAATATATCATCTTATTGATAAATGTGATTGCAACAAGTGGTAAGTCTTGTCGTAATCAATGGTAAAAAAGATGATTTGATATGGCTGTATTCACTCCTACATCCAAAATACAAGGTATAGATAGGTATCTGTTAATACGCAATATGTTTATAATGCACTTCAGCAAGATCCATCAATTGTATGGCAAGTGCTTCTACTTTTGCACCGGGACAATTATATTTTCGCAGCTTCTTCTTGATTTGCCTGCGCATTTCGCGTTTGACGTCATCCTTTACTGTCCAATCGATAACAGCATGCTCTCTGATTATACCAGTAACGATATGCGTCAGGTCTTTCACATCTTCTGGTTCGAATTCTTCTAGTTCCTTTTCAAGCATTTGATAAAAGGGGTATTCCTTTGGTTCGAAGCCATGCTCAACACTTTCTTCTGCATTATTGCGCATGACATTCATGACATCACGGTATTCTTCCAGCAATTCCTCAATGGTTAGTTGTCGTGTCTTGCGCTGCTCAATTAATTCCTCTAGCCGTTCTTTCAGCGATGTATAGAGGACTGGATTTTCGTCCAGCTTAACACGTATTTCATGCTTAATCGCATGCTCTATCTCAGCTGCTTTTGATTCGGGTGACTTTATCTCATCAAGCTTCTGATCAAACCGGTTCGATAAAATATCAATCGGCTCGACCAATACATGAGGAGTTGTTGCATATACATGCTCCTCGACCAGTTCCCTTACTTTCGCACCACAGTCAGAGATGTCCATTCCAGTTTCGACATGATACCTTGACTTAGCCAATTTTCGAATCTTCCCTAGCCACTTCAAATCGTCTACATATGGCTTTGCTTTTGGATTTGGCAATACCATATCCATGCTTTCGGAAAACTTCTGAAAAGCTGTATCAAATTCATTGCGGATGTCTTCTGGTGCCAGCACCATTAAGCATGCTTCGAGATCATCTTTATTTTTATAGTCAAAAAACCGCATTGCCTTACGGTGTCGTGTTTGTAAGCGTGGGATTTCCACATCAACTTCCCGCAATGCACCTTTAATATCTTCCTCATGGAAAACACCTAATGCTTCCTCTAAGAAACGTGATACCCCATAATAGTCAACAATTAAGCCATACGTTTTTTTATCATATGTCCGGTTTGTTCTGGCAATTGCCTGGAGCAAATTATGCTCTTTTAAAGGCTTATCCAAATACATTACCTGTTCAATTGGTGCGTCAAATCCAGTTAACAGCTTATCGCATACGATCAAAAAGCTTAACGAATCCTCACTCATCGGCTTTTTAAAACGTTGAATAACCTGCTTTTCTTCCTGTTTTGCTAAATGATGCTCTTTCATCTCTTCCTCATCATTATGTCCACTGGAGATAATCACCTTGGATTCATAATCACTCAGTTCATCCAGCATTTGTTTATAAACAACAGCCGCTTGCCTGGATACAGCAACAATTTGTGCCTTGAAACCATTTGGCTCAATGTGAGTTTCATAGTGCTCAATCATATCCAACACAACCGAACGAATCCGCTTTGGCGATGCAGTAATGGTTTCTTCTGTTGCATACTTCTTTCTAATTCGCTCCCGATCTTCCTCCGAATACTCACGGAAATAACGGTCAAATAACTGATCAATCGATTCCCCATGAACGTGTAAATCAACCATCCGGGCTTCGTAAAAAATTGGTACTGTTGCCCCATCTTCCACAGACTGTTCAATCGAATATTTATCAATATAAGTTCCAAACGTTCGAAATGTACTCTTATCCGATTTATCGATTGGCGTACCGGTAAATCCAATATAAGTAGCATTTGGCATGGCCAACCGCATATTCATCGCAAGTTCACTGTATTGGGAACGATGGCTTTCATCGACCATAACAATGACATTCTCAGATTTAGTGAGCTGCGGATATTCTTTCTCACCCTCAGCCTCCTGGAACTTCTGTACAAGCGTCATGACTGTTGACCCTGGACCTCTTTGTAATAGGGTTTTTAGTTCTGAAACAGATTCAGCCTGTTGCGGATTCGGAAAACCACACAGGCTAAATGTATTCGTAATTTGACGATCCAAATCCTGACGATCGGTGACAATCACAATCGCAGGGTTTTTCATTTTAGCAATGCGTCTTAACTTTGTTGCCAAAAATACCATCGCAAGACTTTTCCCTGAACCTTGTGTTGCCCATACCACACCACCACGATGCTTGGGATCTTCAGCATGCAATATACGATCAATTGCTTTATTCACTGCACGATACTGCTGGTAACGCGTCATCTTCTTAATAACTTTACCCTCATCCGGTTCATAGACAATAAAATTTTGAATGATATCAAATAAACGTTCTTTCACTAAGATCCCAGTCAGCAAAATATCCTGGGATGATGGACTAGCACCGATTTCCGCAACAGTTCTTGGATATGGATCCTTCCATTCACTATAATGCTGCAACCTGGCACCAATTGTTCCAGCTCTAGCGCGATCATTACTAGTCGAAATCATAAACTGATTATACTTAAATAGCTGCTCATTCTCACGCTGGTAACGAAGAAGCTGTTTCACACCTTGCGAAACCTGTTCATCAGGTGGCAATGTCGGACTCTTACATTCAACCACAACCAAAGGCAATCCATTCACAAAAATCATCACATCCGGGCGAATCGTTCCCACTGCATTTGTTATTGAAAACTGATCCACTACAAGAAAATCGTTGTTTTGGATATTATCAAAATCAATAAGTTGAACCGTCTGGCTTTTACGCCCTTTCCCAAGATCCTGCTGCACGGAAATCATGTTAATCAAAAGCTCATGAAAATCCTGGTTCGCCTCCATCAGATTGGTCGCTTCCATATGCGTCAGCGAACGAATAACCTTGTTCAGGTTATTCTCAGAAAGCCATGGATTTAATCGCATTAAAGCATCCGTCAGTCTTTTTCGCAGCACAATCTCCGCCTGTGTATCCCGTTCCTCGTCTAAAGAGGCTCCATGGACATACGTATACCCAAGACTTTTCAGATGATCAATCACTCTATCTTCGACTAATCCTTTCTCATTCCAGTCTTGCGTAATACTCATGTTTCCACCACCTCTTCATTGTCGATTGGAACACGGACTTTACCGGTTAGGAGGTCTTGCATAAGACCTTGTTTTATCTCCAAGATCTTTGATAACTTTTGCTGTTCGATTTTTATTTTATAATCAATTGAAGATAATTTTTTTGAAATTTGTTTTTGCTCTCTCAAAGGAGGCTTCATTAATAATAAATCCCTAAAAGATGTTGCGTTTAATTTAAAGTTGACTTGAACAGAAGTATCCTTCGAAAAATACTCAATTGATTTTAAGTAATTTAACAAGTAATGGTAATATTGAAAATCACAGTCATCATTGTTTACTCTTATACGCAGAATAAATGAAGCAAAAGTATAATCCTCATCTAAATTAAAAATTGCTGTTTTCCCTACGTGAAGTTGACTACCAGACCTCCAATTGAACAATAAATCACCTTTTTGCAATTTAAATCTTTCCTGAGCTCTCTTCTCTATATAAACCTTCTTAGAAAGGTTTAACTCACCTTTTAAAGTTATGTTTGCACCAGTAATAATTGGGATACCGATATTAGGGTCTGAATTATTTGATACAGCTTCAGATATCCCGTATTCTACACTCGCAAATTCCTTTACTGAAAGAACTTCCCATGTACTAGGTATCTCCCCTAAAGGTGAGTGTTTAAATTGGGTATGCCCTACCCCTTTTGTTAAGAGTTGTTGCATCACCCCACTCTTTACTTTTTCTGTTTGATGGATAATTTGTTCTGTCTTCTCTATCGCCTCATCTACAGAAGAAAGGATTGCTACTATTTTTTGTTGCACCTTTATATTAGATGGAATTAGTATATTAAAAGTTTTAATTTCTGATTTGCTAATTTCTTTAAAAGTACTACCTGAACCCAAACTTTCAAATTTCTTAGCATTTAAAACTAATGTATAATATAAAAATTCAGGGTCTATTAACTCATTTTTACTTATAAAATTAGTAAATCCTTGATTAGTTGTCACAGGTATTCTATTTATTACACATTTACCAATAGTTGCTCGGGTTGTCATTAGCACATTATTGACATCTATTAGTTTTGCAGCACTCTTTTGAAGACCAATTTCTGTAATGGTATTAAGAGTTTTGTCTAAATACTTATTATTGTTCTTGGTAATATCTGTTGGCGTAACCCATTTTATATTTCCATTCCAATAGCCAGTTTCTTGTCGACTTGGGGTGCCTCCACCAACGATTTCAGCAACATCTTCTAATTTTACTTTTTCCCACTCACTCACCGTACCCCAACTCCTTCAAATACCCATACATCTCACTTTCAATTTTATCCCGTTCGCTTTCTAACTCTTGAAGTTCGGATAACGCATCAGCAACATCAATCTGTTCTTCTTCCTCTGTGGTATCAATATAACGAGCTATATTTAGGTTATAATCGTTTTCTTTAATTTCTTCTAAACCAACTACGCGGCAGTATTTTTCTTGTTCTTCCCATGAATCATAGGCTGCTACGATTTTTTCAATATCTTCAGTTCTTAATAGGTTTTGATTTTTGCCTTCTTCATAGTTCTTTGAGCCATCCAGAATAAAAACTTTACCTTTATTTTCAGTACCTTTATTTCTATTTAATATTAAGATACATGCCGGAATTCCAGTTCCATAAAACAGATTTGATGGTAAACCAATAACAGCTTCAACTAAATTCTCTTTTAACAATCCTTCTCGAATCTTGCCTTCAGCTCCTCCACGGAACAAGACACCATGAGGCATGACAACTCCTGCTTTACCTTTATGATTCAAAGTAGAAATCATGTGCTGGATAAATGCATAATCTCCCGCATTTTTAGGAGGGATACCAAAACGAAAACGACCATATTCATCACTTTCCGCTTCTTCACGCCCCCAATTCTTCAGTGAAAATGGTGGATTGGCAATTACGCGATCATAAAGAGACAACTCCCCATCTTCAGCAATAAGCTTCGGCTCACGGATTGTGTCCCCACGCTCAATTTGGTGATCACTTAAGCCATGCAGCAACAGATTCATTTTACAAATTGACCACGTGTTTAAGTTACGCTCCTGTCCATGCAACGATAGATTACGTGGATCGCCACCTTCACTTTTTATGTAATCCACTGATTGAATCAACATACCACCAGAACCAGCAGTCGGATCACAAACACGCATACCTTCCTCTGGCTTTATCAAATTAACAATTAATTCAACCACTTTGCTTGGTGTATAGAATTCGCCGCCCTTTTTACCAGCATCATCTGCAAATTGTTTGATTAAATATTCATACGCACGTCCAAGCATGTCAGGCTCGGACAAGTTTCCAGTTGAAAGATCAATTGAAGAAAAATGTTGAACAAGCTGAAGCAATAATTTATCAGGAAGTTTTTCTTTATCATTGAAGTCAATACTTGCTAGCACACCTTCAAGTGAAGTGTTCTCTTCCTCTAGTGCCTCAAACGCCTTGTTAATCGTGTTACCGATATCTTGTGTCTGACTCTGAATATGCTTCCAACGAGCACGATCAGGCACAAAGAATTGGTGCTCATCACGATCATACCATGCGTAATCGTCACCTTCTTCTCGTTCAATTGTCTCCGCTGTTTCAACAAAATCATCGCTCAAACGTTTCAAAAATAATAAACCAAATATGTAATTTTTATAATCAGAGGAGTCAATGCTCCCACGTAATATATTAGCTGATTCCCATAAATGGGCTTCAAGTTGCGGCAAGGTTAATTTACTCATTTTAGTTTTCCTCCATATGTATAGTCCTATGTTACTAATTATAACAGAGATGGGGGTGGGGGAGTATATGTTTGCTGGTTATCGGTGTGAGGTGTGCATGTTTTTGTGTATGCTAAAGAAAAAGGCATACTGAAGTTAGTATGTCTTTTCTCAATCTGTCTTCAACAATCACGTCTAATTATTGAAGATCATTTTTTATTGCATAGTATCGTTGTACTACGCAGTATATAAAGCTATTTTTTATCTTGATTATTCAATAAAAGCGCCCGATTGCGGCATAGTAAGGCTATCTAAAGACTCCTTTTCTTTTTGACAGCCAATCTTCCAAAGCATCCTCGTGTTGCTTTGTGAATAATGATGGCATCTGTTCCAAAGGAAAATATTTTAAATCCAAAGTCTCATTACCATCTGCTTTAAGTTTTCCGCTAATTGGTTTGCATTGAAAACAATGCGTAATGGTCTGAGCCTTATCCCCATTTGGATACTCAACTGAATATTTAGAGTAGACACCAATTAGATGTTCAACCTCAACAGTTAATCCGGTCTCCTCAAAGATTTCTCGTTTTGCAGTTTCTTCAAGAGATTCTCCAAGTTCCATACCACCACCCGGAAGTCCCCACTCATTGCTATCTCCACGCTTTTGCAAAAGTATTTCATTTCGTTCGTTGTACACAATACCTCCAGCAAAATTAAGAAATATTAAATCATGCCCAGCTTTTTCCCGAATATAATGAATGTAATCTTTATTATTAGTCATAAATAGCTCCCGATTTCTTTACTCTAATTAAGATTAATTTTATTAATGATTAGCGCTCGTTTGCACAACAATTCTACCTTATGATCCTAGTTTTTTATATTTTGACTTGTATGTACCGTCTTGATAAACTTTATAAATATTTACAGTTCCTGAACCACCGTTATTCTGCGTAGATTTGGAAACAAGTTTAACAGTATAATACGAACCTTTCTTGTCTGTTTTCAATTGCCCACCCATATCGCCAAAAGCTATATCATCATTATTTCCAGCTTCGATTTGAAATAATTAACAGCCGCCTTGCCGCTCGAAATTTGAACCTGGTTTGTATCTGTAGTTTCAGATGTTGATTTTGTTTCTTGTTTTGGGTTATTGTTAATTTCATCATTGTTGATAGTACCATCCACAGAGGAACTAGATAAATTACTATCTTGCGAATCGCTTGATGAATCATTGTCTTCAGACTCGTTGCCCTTTTTAGTCCCATCTTGTAAATTGCTTGCTGAAGACTTGCTTTCTTCCTTAGTTATGTTTTCCGACTTATTATTGGTTTGTGACTGACTTTCATTTGTTGAGGAACTATCATCAGATGAACTTCCGCAAGCAGCAAGAATAATTAACGAAAAAGCCAACTAACACATCCCAATCAGATTTCTATTTTTCTTCATTTTCCAAAACTCCTTTTATTTGTATCCATAGCACAATTAATATTTATCCTAATCTTCTACATATCAATAGCATCTACATTACTGTGAAGGAACACCAGGGGTAGAATTTTAAAAGACTCTGCATATGTACATTCTTCATCTGTCTTATCTGCTATTTGCATCGCTTTTTTTGTAAAGTAGTTAGTTACAAATGAAAGGTGTTCACCAGAAAACTGACTATTATGTGCTTGAATTGCCTTAATTTTGTCCACCCAAAATCCATCTACATTAATAAACGAATTGGGATGATAAGTAGTATAATAGCCTATTGCTTGAACTCGATGCGGTTCTATCCCTCCTTCAAGTTGCTCTGGATAAAATCGAAAGTTACCACTTGATCGCGCTGCAAAAGAAGCTACTTTTCCCGTAATAACGTGGTCAATATGTGTTTCATAATATAGCCAAGGATCAACTGTAAAAATAATATCAGGACGCACCTTCCGAATTACACCCACTAAATAAAGTTTTATCAGTACTTCCAGAACCGCCATCAGTTACCGTAAGATAGTGAACTTCCACCCCTTTATCCACTAGTTTTGCAATTGTCGCACCAGCACCAATATCATTGTCATCGGGGTGCGGTTGAATAAATAGCGTCCGCTTCATATTAAACGGATTTGGAATCTTAAATGGTATCATCGTTTTTACCTCACTTAGATTAATATGATATTTCATAGTATAGTAGAGAACAATAATTTCTCATCAGTCTTCGATTTATATTTATATTCAAAAAATATTGCCCTTACAATAATCAGGAACATTTAACCATTCCCCACTATTTAAATCTAGAGTTTTATCGGAATCTTTTCTTCAATTAACTGGCTCGATTGTTGAAGTCAGTTCCTACTTTACTGGTACAATATTTGTCATTCAGAGATAAAAAGTATATCAACTTAGGTATATTCCCTTGGCTCGAAATCAAACTTTATTATACAGTAGAGTATTCAATATATTGTACTGGCTCTCCACTCCGCAAACGGTTGCTCTTTTCTCCGCAATGACTGGCTTAAAACTTCGCATAAGTGGCTCAATTCACCCGCAATATTCAAGTAGGGTGTCATTATTTTGCTATTTTTATTTCTGGCAAGTATATTCTTTGATCGGTAATCCACTTTTTAGGTAAATGTTCACTTATTACAGGCCCATCTTCTTCCAGTCTATCAAAATGTAAAATTCCGCAACTATTTTTGTCAAATTCCCATAGTGGCCTACTAGCCAAAATTAACTTATTGGCAAAATTTATATCACTTGTGGAAATAATAACCTGCTTTTCTTGTGCTATATCACAAATTAAAGATATTAAAGCATCGTCCCTTAAGGTATCTAACATCTGAATTGGATCGTCTAAAATTAAAGTATCTAGGATTGCCTTGTTATTATTCGATGTAGAATGTTCATCAGCGACTTGTGATAAGAAAATAGATAAACCTAATAATGAAAGCTGGCCACCACTAAATGCAAATGTACTATTGGAATTGGTGCTTTCAATATAGTTCTCCAAATCATTTTCAAATTTATGCGGTATTGGGCGGAATATTAAGTTTGTTCTTTCTCTTAGACCTGGTACAACTGCATCAGACATTATGGATTTCCATGGTGATGTATCAGAAAGGACTTCAAATATAGTTGAAATTCTAGTAGCCATTTTGCCAATTTCCTTATTGGTTTCTTTTCTTTGGATTTCCCTTTGCCTCTTTTTGCTTTCAATTAAAGCAGCATTTTTCGCTTCAGTACTTGAAATTTCTTCATCTAAATCGGCTTTAACACTTAATAATTTTATGCTCTCCTCAATAGAACTTAAGAAATCTTCCAAATTTTTGAAGCCGGTTAAAGCACTTAGTAATGTGTCTTGCTGCTGAACATAGCTATAATATAATTTATTCTTAATACCCTGAATATCATCCATGAAGTTACTTGATTCTAGTTTCTGCAATTGTGATTTAATATTAATTTTCAAGTCGCTAAGAAAGGTCATTACATTATCTTTTTCCAGTACGTCTGTATACCCGTAATGTGCTAAATTATCTGTAATACTTTTTTTCGTTTCTTCTATTTGATTTGTAATATAATTACTTTCTTTTATCCTGCTGTCATACAAATCATTTTCAGAGTTAATCAACTCAATTAGAGCATCATTTTCTTCTTTTACTTTTTCATGCTTTTTTTCTACATTACTGAACTCATTATTTAATTTAACCTCAACCGATTCATTAGCCCTGAGTAACTTCAAAAATATATCATCGCTTAAACATTCATTTATCCCATAAAAAGCAAGCAGTGGCTGCAAAAAAGTATTCAGGCGCTTATTCTCTGTCTCCACATCCACTATTGTTTTTTTCAATTCTCTTAATTTTTTTTCATTATCTTCTCTTGATATCGTTAAATTTTTTATTTCACTAATTTTGTTTTTTATCTTTACAAATTCATTATTTAACTCGAATAAATTATGTATATTTGTTTCCTTTTGATTTTTTATAGATTGTAATAATTGCTGCTTTGATGGATGATTCACTCCACATAAAGGGCATTCTTCACTTGAAACATTTTTGGAAAGCACATCGAAAGATCCTTCAATTTTTTTCTGTTCCTCGTAAATATTATTAAATTTGCCATCAAAGCCATCTAATTCTTTTTCTAATTTACTAAGAAACTCTTTATTATTCTTATCAGAGTTTTCATTTAGCCATTTTTCGATTTCATTAACCTTTTCCTGGTGCTTTTTAATACATTCATTGTTGTCAATAAATTTCGAGTAAGATTTTTCAATCTCTTCTCTTTCCATATTTAGTTTATTTAGTTTCTCTTTAATTTCTTTAATTTTCTCTAACATGTAACTCATTTCTTCTTTATTACTTTCAATCTTATTGGAAACCTCAGGATGCTTTAGAATCCTTAATTTTAATTCTTCAATTAACTCTGATATTTGTTTTTTATTATTTTTCTCAATATCAAGCTTACTATAAAGAGTTGTGATGAATTGAATATCATTATCAATAATTTTAAGTTTATTCTCTAATTGTTCTATTCCATTTTTTCTGTCTTCTTCTTGTTTTGAGGTTAATTTTAACTCCTTTTCAAGTTCTTCAACCGGTTTGGAAAATTCATTTCTCTGTTTTTTATAGCTCAAAACTATGCTCTCTTCTTGACTTTGACTTATAAATCTATTTATGACTCCCCTTTTCTCAGTAACTTTATTGAGAACGTCATTCAGCCAATTCCTCCATTCTTCTACTTCTGACAAACCGGACATATTATTAGTGGGTTTTAAAGGTAAGGTTATAATAGTATTTAAAGTCTTCTCTAGCTCTATTACTTTCAACCTGAAGTTTTCTAAAAGGCCACCTTGATCTTTTTCGCTTATATCATTTTGTTTTTTTTCAAGTTCTCTTAGCTTTTCATTATTATATTTAAGTTGCTCATCCAATTCTTTTACTTGATTGTTTACTTCTGTTAAATCCAAAAGGGGCGCCAGATTTTCTAACCTGTCTCTGCCATTTGCTATGGCTAACTCCTGTAATTTTGCTTGGGAAAGCGAATGCGCCCATAATAAATCATCTCTACCTGCTGCGCTATCAAAAAATGAATCAATTAGTGCATTAGAATCGTCAATTCCAGTTTCATTTCTTGTTATCTTTTGTATTTTGCTACTTGGACTCGATACTTCTTGGAAATATCCAGTTATTTGAGTTTCTATATCTGGATTGATTAATGATCTAATGTGAGTATTCTTTGCCCTATTCCATTCTCCTTTATAGGATATGTACCTAGCTATATTGTTATTAAAAAGCCATCCCACCGCATCTTGAAGTGTAGTTTTCCCTCTACCATTTCTGCCATATACAACTGTTAAATTTCTAAAAATATTTATCGACTTCTTACGAGAATAAATTCGAAATCCTTCTACATCTAGTTTATTAATCCTGTACTTTTTCAATTTTCGTCCTCCTCAAACAAATTAGCTATTCCATTATCGTTCCTAGTTAATTTAATAGAGTACCAAGGGTTAAAACAGTTATTTACCACTTTTTCAGCAATATTTTTTATATCCATTTCATCTGATAAATCTAATAAAACCTTTCTAAAATACCGATTATCATCTCTCCAATTTTTTAGCCAAGTGTCGACTTCAGGGCTAATTTCCTCCTTAACTAACACTATCGCAAGTTGAGAATAACTGTATTCTGGACTAATAGAAGAAAGTGTTTGAGTAATAATAGGGGGATAATAATTATTTTCACTCATATCATCATAAACTTGATTTTCACCAGTTATAATTCCAATAATAAATCCATGGATTCCAGTTTTCCCATACAAAACCCAGTTGATAGGGTGACCGTAATCAAATGTGTTCGTCTCTACTTTTATGTATTCTATTTCACTAGGCAACTCAGAATGATATTTTGGATCATTAGAAACTGAAGTGAATTGTTTACTTATACCTTTATATAACTCGCTTGTAAAATCTTCGTACTTATCTTCTTTAACCATTATGGTCGCCTCGCTCTCACAGGTGGTTTTGTAAAATCTTGGCCGTTAAGAAACTTCTCTAAATCATCAACCTTAAGAACATCAATATACTTATACTCATTTGGAAATCTTTCCTTAACTGCTTCTAAAATTGCTTTAATTAAACTATCGATAAATTGATAATACTGAACATCAATAACTGTAATATGGCGATGAGTTGGCTGAATTATAACTCCATCAAAGGTTATAGCTATACCATTAGCTATTTTGTCCTCAGGTACTGTTGGATCAAATTTGAAAATATGAGCTGATATTGGATTTGCATCAAATTGTCTACCTGCGACAGTTAGGTTTGGTGCATATTCATTTGGATTCTGTATTAGTTCGATGTCCTTGATATAAAGCTTATGTAGGGCAAAGCCTAAGTTAGAATCATAAAATTTATAATTCCCATCTAGCTCTGGATATTTGTATATATGACTATTTTTATTAAGCACTTTTATAGATTCAAAGTTAGAATGTGCTGTTAAAAACCTTTCGATTCCTACATCATAAATACGCCTTGCTCTGTAAATACTTTCCACGAAAGTTGGTTTTAAATCATCTGATTTATATTTTTCTAAAAGGGGGATTTTATCTTGATCTATATTACAGGATACGCTTAACCAACGCTCATAAAATTCCGCTTGGGAAAACCATAATAAGTCATCTAAACTGTTCTGCAACCAATATCCATTTTCATTATTAAATAGTTCCTCGGTATCTTTATATACCCACTCTCTAGGTGAATCATATGGATTAATCCAGGCCCATTCAAAGTTATCTTTCACTTTATCTTTAAGGGCCGTCATTAAATAAGTTAAAGATGCAGCTAAACCAACAAAAACGACTTTACTATAGTTTGGTCCGTTTTTAATACAATTCAAAGATTTTTCGAGCAGTTCCTTTTCCCCTTTTAGAAATTCTGGGAAGTAGCCTTCATTTGACAAGGGGCTAGTTAGTAAACTTTCTGACCAAACGGATCTTGTGTTAATATTGTTTTTTCCGTGGGCAGCTAAAATAAGCCATTCCCTAAAAACATTCTCTTTAGATGACTTATCTAACAAATCGGCAACATTTATCACTATATCACTTTGCTTACTGTCTGAAATAGATTCAGCTACTTCAAAATACTCATCTAAATTTAGAGAATATACTCTTACTTTTCCATTCGATTCCATAACCTCGTTAATAAGTGATCGGTGCTGAAAATTAGGTACTCCAATAAACCGGTGCTGACCTTTGTTTGTCGTTATGCATTTAATAAAATTATTATGTTTCTCCATTGAAAATTGTCTCTCACCATCTATGTTAGGATAACAAAAATATTCATACAATTTGGAAATATCCCCAGATATAGATTCAGGGATAACTTCTCCTTGCCCTCTTAAATAATTCTCATAAATATTACTAACATCCCGTCCTGATGGGGCAACACTATATCCAGTCATCGATAATCCTGCACCAATAATAAATAAGATATCTTCCTCTCCTTGTCTTGCTTCATTTAACCACTTTGATAATAAAGAGCCACCATCCTTTAAGTTTAACTTCTGAATCTCGTTTGTTAACATAATATCCCCCCTCGTAAATTGTTAGAAACTATTAAAATTCTCTGGATAAAGTTCTGCTAAACTAACCTCCAATTTGTCTTTAATCCTAATTAAATTCAATACAGAAATATTCCTTCTCCTCTTTCCACGGCACCTAATACGTTCTATGCAGTCCACACTCAAATGCTAGTTCTTCTTGTGACCATCCCTTTTTAATTCTGTAATGCCTATATTTTCTCCAATTGTCATTAAGATTTGCTTTTTCTTTTTATTAGTCTTCATACCACAATTCTGATAATATGATGACTATAAATCGACAGACTATAAGTAGCATTTACAGGAGGACATCTTATGGAGAAAGAAATCAAGGAACGGATTGAGAAAGCTGAATTTCCAACAATATTAAAAGACTATTCCTTAAGAAATTATCACGTTCATCTCTATCTAAATGAATCCGTTTTAAATGAAATAGAGGAATCTTACATTGAGTACGACTCACTTTATAAATTTGATGGAGACTGAATTCTGTTGTTTTGTAATCGCAGGTATTAAAAAACAAGAGAAACACGAATATTTCTATCACTATTTAAAAAAGGTTCTTGATAGCAATTTACACCTTATTCCTAAATCTAAAGTTCCTGAGTGTC
The DNA here is from genome assembly GCF_041949995.1 of Virgibacillus sp. JSM 102003. Lineage (NCBI taxonomy): Bacteria > Bacillati > Bacillota > Bacilli > Caryophanales > Bacillaceae > Virgibacillus > Virgibacillus sp. JSM 102003. The sequence continues at coordinate 71,111 of NZ_JBHFQH010000002.1, read as the reverse complement.
AAGAACTTATTAAACTAGAGAAAAACCTTTCTAAACTACCTGAAAGTTCAATTCTAGTTTCTTTAAAAGATCTTTTAATTACTATACAAGACTTTAAACAGTGTGACGAACCGAAGAAATTGCTTCATGCATATAAAATTTCTGGTGCATTACAAGTTCTTTTTACTTTGTATCCAGATAACATTTATAGAAAGGAATTCGTAGATATTTATAATAATTCATTAAACCTTAGCTCATAAATTAAATATTTTATTTTATTTTTCAAACTTTTGCAGCATCATATGTAATCTATTTTTTGGCGATCATCTATAGCTCTCATTTCGTTTATTGATAAACTCATTTGTAGACCTCCTTAATATAAACACAAGTATTGTTTGAACCTACTTGATAAGCCACTAAGCTACGATTTACAAGCTTTACTGACCGCTACCTTCATCCGACTAAATCATAAGCAAATCCATTAAACAAGGTTATTAACAACAAGCAAACTTTTTTCTCTCCTTTATGCATTAAATACTTAGCATTTAGATCCGTGTTTGTTTTGGAATTCAATATATCGTTTAAGCGTGAGGCGATAATGAGAGTCTTCTGGATACTCCCTATCTACAGAAGCTATCATAGAAGGAGAAAGCTCTGTTTCACCATTATATAAACCTTTTTTAAGTATTCCTTTCCACCGACTGATATAATCTTTTACTGATTTGTCTCCCAAATTATAATTCTTTTTTAAAAAGTCCCCAAATTCCATTGCATTCCCTTCCCTCCATATTATTTTCTAATATATCTATTCTCTGCCATCTGCTTCTTTTCCTTCTCAAAGGGAACAGAAAAACCAGTAATGAAAGACTTTATTGCGCAGTAGTATAAGTCTACTAAGCCATATAGATTTACTCCACCACCTGGCACGATTGTATTGCTGAAGGTTGACCTCCTTATTTAAGCAACCGTTCCATAAATGTAAATCATCTATTCACCACTATAACAGACAAAATATTCCAAAACTATACATAATTCTGAGGGTATGCAAAAATTTGAATACCTTAAACTTTAAATAGAGATTATTTAAATACTTAACGACTTATTTAACCAGCATTAGCGTGAATTGTTGTTTCTGTTATATTAAATGACTGATAGGAATGCTACCAAAGACTTGCTTCAGATCTGATTGAGGCAAAATCCACTTACAGATGAAATATTTACAATTGAGCCGCATTCATCTTGTTGAATCATTTGTTGTTCATATTTTATGCAAAATGCTACGCCTTTAAGGTAATAGAAAAAATTCTATTTCGCTAGTTAATAACGCTACACGGGTAAAACAAAGAGAGCGCTTATTGAAAATGAGATACACAACAAGGTTTTTTTAAATAATCTTAACAAATCGATTCGGAATTATTGGGTTGTAACCCACGCCGTTCGTACTAAAAAACCTCCTTCGAATAAACACATTCAAAGAGAATAATAGTTTTAACAGAAAACAATTACTATAAAATATTAACATTCATTGTTACTTCAGCAGGCTTCGTTTCTACGATAACCTCCCCATTCCGTATCGAATATAGAACTGGAGCTTGTGTGCGAATAGCTTCGTACTCTGAATCAGAATCAATAACAATTAAATTCGCCCTGTTTCCTTCTTTTACACCGTAGTCTTTTTCAATAGACAAAGCTTTTGCCCCGTTGGTTGTTATCAGATCGAGTGCAGTTACGATATGATCGTAGTCGGTCATATGGCAGGCATGTAAGCCAACGTCGACGACTGGCATTAGATTTCCATTACCAAGCGGGTACCAGGGATCCATGATGGAGTCCAAGCCAAAGCAAACATTGATTCCAGAATCTGATAGTTCTTTCACTCGTGTTAGTCCCCGGCGTATTGGGTGATTGTCGAATCTTCCCTGTAAATGTAAATTTGCTTTCGGAAGGGCAACAAAATTAATGTTTGCTTTTTTCAGTGTTTGGAACAGTTTGTAAGTATATGCGTTACTGTACGAAGCCATTGCTGTCGTATGACTCGCGGTAACACGGTGTCCTATGCCCATTTTTAGTGTTTCACCTGCGAGTACTTCCAAATACCTTGATTGGTCATCGTCAATTTCATCACAATGGATATCGACCAATTTATCGTATTTTTCAGCGAGTTCCAGCGCCTTTACCACTGAACGAACACCATCTTCACGTGTTAATTCATAATGGGGAATTCCGCCAACGACATCAGCTCCCATTTCCAACGCTTTAACCAATAGTTCTTCTCCATTGGGTTTCGTGTAAAGCCCTTCTTGTGGTAGTGCCACGATTTGCAAGTCCATCCAGGGCTTAATTTCCTCTTTCACTTCCAGTAATGCTTCTAGCCCTTTTAAGGTTGGATCACTTACATCCGCATGGGTTCGCACATGCTGAATGCCGTGTTTCAGCTGCATTTTGATTGCCTGGAAAGCACGTTTTTTAATGTCTTCTATTGTTTCGTTTACAACTTGTTTTCTTTCAGACCAAATCTCAATTCCTTCAAATACGGATCCCGATTGACTCCATCTGGGCGTCCCAGCTGTTAGTGCATAGTCCAGATGAATATGTGGCTCAACATATGGGGGCAATACAATTTTTCCATTTAGATCAATGATATGTACATCATCTGCAGTATAGTTATTCGTATCAGGCGTTATGGTTTTTATTTGGTCTGATTGAATTTCAATATTCCATTTGCCTTCCTGGCCATAGAGTTTTGCATTTTTTAAAAGCATTCTTAAACCGCTCCTTCATCTTATCTTTACTTTGGTAGAATTTATATTCAGGAAGAGAATTGGCACTTCTCTTCTATAAAGCTTTCGCTTACTACTTTATCTTCCATCCTCTAAATTATAAACCCACGTTTTCAGAAGAGCAAAAAACTCTTCAATTGAGATATAACCCTACCCCCTCATTTTGTTCAAACGTTTGAGGTCTCAACCTCCAATATAAAAATGTAAAAAACATTTGACATTGTATTTAATTATTATTACAATCAAAAATGTAAAACATGTTTTACTAAATAATAACAAGAAAGGTTATCATATGATAAATGTTATTAGGAAATTTCGTAAAGATAAAAAAATGTCACAAAAGATTCTTGCAAACAAATGTAAGGTTTCCAGACAAACAATAAATGCTATTGAAAATAACAAGTATGATCCAAGTCTTGATCTTGCATTTAAAATCGCAACTATCTTAAATGTCACAGTGGATGAGCTGTTTCAATTTCAGTTGGAAGAAAACAAAAGTAAGGAGGAGACTGAATGAGAAATAAAAAACTAAAAGTACTGGCTGGCATTATTCTAAGTCTTATTATCCTTTTATTATTGGGATTGTATATTGTAGACTTTATTAATGATAGTGATGGTCAAACAGCTGATATCCTAATATGGATTATTATTATTGTAACATTCTTTCATTCAGCGACATGGGGCAATGATTCAAAAGTGCAAAAAGATGAAATGGGGCGACAAATTCAAAATATTAGTGGAAAAATAAGTTACTATATCCTGACAGTTTTCCTTTTTGTTCTTTGGTTTGTTTATAGTCAATTAAATGAGACTGATTTAGGTAGTATCTTTTTACTTTCCGCATTTTGTATAGGAGTTATCACCTTTCCAATTGTTCAATTTGTTGTTTCCAGAAGATTTATGAAGGACTAACCTTTTGACTTATGTCTAATAAAAAGCGGGCGCTTGTCTATCATGACAAGCGCCCTACAACTGAACAATTTCATATTCTTTTAAACGATAGATGGAGTCGAAAACTCAGTACGAGAACTGTTTCCGATATGCCTTAGTCTAACTCTATTCAAATTCTTAACGACTAGTATAACCAGCGTCAGCATGAATTGTTGTTCCAGTTACATAAGATGACTGATCGGATGCTAACCAAAGACTTGCTTCAGCAATTTCTTCAGCTTTTCCGAATCGGTTTAATAGACTTAGCTGTGGCGCGTATTCTTCAGCAGTAAAGCCAAATTGCTCTAACGCTCCTCGTAGCATTGGTGTATCAATTGCTCCTGGTGCGACTGAATTAACACGAATATTTTTATCACCATTTTCTAGTGCGGCAACTTTTGTCATTCCAACTACACCATGTTTCGCTGCAACATATGCAATGTTATCTGGTTGAGGGCGGTATCCACTTACAGATGAAATATTTACTATTGAGCCGCCTTCTCCTTGCTCAATTAGTTGTTGTAATTCATATTTCATGCAGAGTGCTGTCCCTTTTAGATCGATAGCCATTAGCTTGTCCCAGTAATCTTCATCGAATTCTGCTACTGGTTTATCATCTGGAGTTAAAGCAGCATTATTAATAGCTACATCAAGACGTCCATATTTTTCAACAGTATCCTTAACCATATCTTTTACCGGCTCTGCCTTTGAGATGTCCACTTTCACAAAGTGTGCAGTGCCTCCACTATCCTCTATTTCTGAGACTACTTTTTTACCTTTTTCTTCATTCATATCAGCTACAACTACTTTTGCTTTTGCCTCAGCGAAAAGCTTTGCAGTTGCTTCACCCATTCCCATTGCTGCACCTGTTACAATTGCAACTTTACCTTCTAATACTGGAAAAGTCATTTTAATTACGCATCCTTTCAATTTTATATTGAAATCTTGTGGATCAATTCAAGTATAAGTATTTTATGAAAACGCCTCAATATGCAATAATATGGGAAATGTATAAAAACATACATAGTAATCGGTTTTGTCCATTAAAATGTGAGAAGGAGCATTTATATGTCTGTTCAGTATCCCGATAAACGTGTAAGAAGAACGATAGAGAACTTTAAAAAAACCTTGTTATCAATAATGGAAACTAAAAATTTTGAGGACATTACAATAACTGAAATCGTTAATGTAGCAGATTACAATAGAGGAACTTTTTACGCCCACTATGAACAAAAGACAGATCTTTTGGATGAGATAATTGAAGATATGTTCGAGGATATGGAAGAGTCATTTCGAAAACCGTATCGAGACTTAACAGAAGTCGATTTTAAAAATTTATCACCTGATTCAATTGTTTTATTTGACCATTTTTTAAAGAACCAGGATTTGTATAAACTTATGTTAAGTTCGAATACAAATTATAATTTCCGCGAAAAAATGACAGATAGATTGGATCAGTTATTTAGAGGCGATTTCGAATTCTCAGTTTCAGAGATTGACCCAAACATTGATATTAATCTTTTTAGCACTTATCGTATTCATGGCATTATTGGATTAATACTTGAGTGGATTGACAATGACTTTAAACAATCCCCATCGTACATGGGAGATCAACTAATTCATATACTAAGCTTTTACACACTGAAAATCTATATTAAAAAGGATAGTCTGGCCTAATATTTAGTTGATTTTCTCTGCCAATTCTAAAATAATCCCTTCTGGTCCACGAATGTAGCATAATTTATAAGCATTTTCGTAGTTTTGTATCTCACCAATAAGTTCCGCGCCTTTCTTTTTCAATTTAGCAACAACGGCTTCAATATCTTCAACAGCAAATGCAATATGCCGGATGCCTAAGGTGTTTGCAAAAGGTTGCTGAATACCTTTTTCATCTAAAGGCGTGTGGAATTTGACCAGCTCCAAAGTTGCTTGGCCGTCCGGCACCCCTAACATAACAACCGTCTCTCTAACATCGTTTAGCCCAATTATGCGTTCCACCCACTCTCCTTTCACTTCTGTTTCCCCTAGCACTTCAAGCCCAAGTTCAATAAAAAAGGCTTTAGCGGCAGGAAGATCATTTACGATTACACCCACATGATCAATTCTATGAACCTCCATATATCATACCTCCTAATTCCCTTTATTTTGTAATTTCATACTCATATGTTTCTTAACTATATAACTTTTGGACGTAATGATGGTGCCAATCCTTTATAGGGTGCAGTGCCCGTTAACGAAAGGTCATAATAAAAACAATTTACTACCCTAAATCTTTTGGATTAATAATTGCTAATACTTGATGGTCCTCCCACTGTCCATTTATCTTAACGTTCTTCTTAGCAATACCCTCTTTATGAAAACCTGATTTTTCCAAAACTCGAATGGAACCTGCATTATGAGGCATAACACCTGCTTCTATACGATGCAATCTCAACTCCTCGAAACCATATTCTACAAGTAATTTTACAGCTTCTGTCGTAAATCCTTTGCCATTATGTTTTTTGTCTAAAAAATAGCCAATAAAAGCACTTTGTATTGATCCGCGAACAACTTGAAAGAGGTTAATTGTGCCTACCAAACCATTACCGTCATTGTTAAATATTCCAAAGAAATAGTCTCGATCTTGATTTATATCCTCTTCATATTTTTTTATCCTCTCTAATTGACCTCTTATTGTATAGAAATCACTTCCACGTGACATCGAAAATTCCTCGAAAAATTCACGGTTTTCTTTTTGTAACCTCAGCATTGCTATGCTGTCATTTGATTTAAGTTTTCTAATATGAACATTGCTTCCTTTAATCATCAAACTCCCCCCTTCCCTCTACTCAAATATTTCAGAGGATTGCCCACTTAAAGCTTTCAATTTCATTCCATACTATTCCTTCTTTTGCTCCCATTATATTGCCCTTTAAAAAGGACGCGTTCTAAATTTAGAAAAGCGCGCCCTTAACGTAGCAAATTAGTTGCCGCTTGCTGTTATAAAGATACATATAACACATCGATAAGCACGGATACCTCTGTTGGCGAATCGTCGCAGTAAGATTCCCACGGTGATAGGCACCGTGATTTACGATATGCTGCACGAGTTCTAAAAGATGGGTTTCCAGTCCTCTGAAAGTCGGATGTCCTGGAGGTATATTGTACCGTCGTATAAGTATAAACAAGCATCTACGTGATCTAGCAATACAGTTTTAGGCGCTTTCTTTTTCACACTCCTTTTGCATTCATTTATAGATGGATTAAAATATTGATAAGCTTCCCGAACGGGTCTCTAACGTAAAAACGCCGCACACCCCATGGCTCTTTGGCTGGACCATACTCAATTGGTATTCCTGCTTCTTTTACGCGAGCTAGTGCACTATCAAGATCATCAACTTCGATTGACAAGTCAGGTACCGGTGTCCCCGAGCCACCTTCTGAAAGGAAGTTAATTTGAGTGTCCATTTTCTCATGTGAGCCGTAAGTCGTAATAAATTCCAGATTCATTAATTGATCAAGTCCAAGCACTTCCCCGTAGAAGTACTTTGCTTTAGTAAGATCCTGTGTCTCCACATTAGCAACAATTCGTTTAACCTTCATTCTTAACACCTCCCTGTTGCCATTACTTTCTACAATCACTATTAATAATCCTTGTTAAATATCTAATTTCTCTTGAAAGTTTAATTCCACATACATACTACACACTGGTTCCTACATGATAGTATTAAATTTTCATAAACTTTTGATTTTCATGACACTTATTGACCTCGAGAATCGATAGTAGTTATGAATAATGAAATTATTCATAACCAACCGAGCGCGGACTAGCCCAGTATACAAGAAGAGCAAATTTGTCTACATCATAAAGTTACCCCTGCTCTATTATCTGAATAAGATTGCCGCATGTATCTTCGAAGACAGCTAATGTGACTTTTCCCATTACGGACGGTTCCATCGTGAACTTTACACCTTGTTTAATTAATCGTTGGTACTCTTGGTGAATATCTTCAACGCCAAACATTGTTACAGGGATGCCGTCAGCAAATAACTTCTTTTGATATTCTTTTGCTGCAGGATGGTCATTCGGTTCGAGCAAAAGTTCAGTGCCGTCTTGATCATCTGGAGAAACAAGTGTTATCCACCTATATGCTCCCGCGGGCTCGTCATGCTTTTTTACAAAGCCCAGCGTATTTGTGTAAAAATCTAATGCCTTGTCTTGATCTTGAACGAATATACTGGTAACAATGATTTTCATAAATTTTTTTCCTCCTTTGATTGTTACAATGTATGGTTCTTTGCTAACAATCACGCTAAAGAACGATACATTCATTATTACTTATAAATTTACTCTACCCATCCTTTCATCAAATTTTTAAGTGGTTCGTTGTTAAACATAAGTACTCGATATTTTCCCTTTCGTTTTGATTTTACGAGCCCGGCATCATCCAATACAGAAAGATGTTTAGCTATTGCCTGTCTCGAAATGGAAAGATCGTGCTTCATAATGAGGCGTGCTGTAAGTTCATATAACGTCAGTTCGTTACGTTCGGATAGTTCGTCTAATATCAGCCGCCGAGTCGAGTCGCTGAGTGCTTTGAATATAGCGTCTTTGTTCCACATACATCAAGTATACGCAACCATATAGTTGCATGTCAATAGAACCTTGTGAAAATGGTACACGCTCAATCAGATAAACATATGAAAAGCTTACATCTTTAAAACGATTTTTTCATACAATTCTATAAGAGGTGATGAATAGTGCCAAGAGTAGCGTATACTGAAAATGACGTTAATTTAATAGCAAGGATGATGAGGGCAGAAGCCGTGGGTGAAGGAAAATTAGGAATGCTGATGGTTGGTAATGTAATTGTTAATCGAGCGAGAGCTGATTGTTTATCTTTTGAAGACTTACGAACAATACGGGAAGTTATTTTTCAAGTACAAGGAGGAAATTATTCCTTTGAAGCAGTACAAAAGGGTAATTTATTTTATAGTCCAGCAAGAGGTGTAGAAAAAAGATTAGCCAGAAAGGTTTTAAAGTATTGGAGACAACATCCTGCAAAGTATGCTCTTTGGTATTTTAATCCATCTGGTGAATGTCCTCCTACATGGTTCGGTCAACCCCTTACAGGACAATATAAGGAACATTGCTATTATGAACCAGTAGCTAATACATGCGCAAGTGCTTATAGATATTAGCAAGTCCCCACACATTGTGGGGGATTTTGTTCGTTAAGCCTATTACAATTTTCATCCAGTTTATTCAACAATTACTTGCGTTAGAATAAGAAGCCACTTTTAAGGCACTCTATGAACAAATGAAAACACCTATAAGTTGTTTACTAAATACAGGAGGTCTATATGCAAAAAGATAAACAGGATAGAGAAAATTTGAGGGAAAGTACGAAGCCAGGATTTGCCGGAACCGATCCTAAAAAGGTAAAAAAAGAAATCGACAAAGATATAAGCGAGGGACAAGGTGCAATGACTTCTCGACAGGCAGGATCAATGCGAGATTAAAAAACCACTTCTTGTGGTTTTTTAATTTTACACTTTTATATGAAGCCTTTGCTCAGTTCTTTTTTAACAGAACGAATACAGCACCATAAAACAGCGACATCAACAATGAGTAGGACCCATAACTTAGGTCAAATAGGATATTGCCTCCAAATAAAGGTGTGATAAAGATTAGATAAAAAGGATACTGTATTGACGCTATTACATCTAAAATACCATTTCCAATCATATCATGCTCAAATGTTGTGATTACAAATACAATTACACCTGATATGACCCCAATCATTGAAAAAGTCTTCAATATCCTACTTCCTTTTTTAGTATACGTTAGTAATAAGACCATAAACAATACCGTTACAAGTGAGTTCAAAATGTCGATATCTGAATCAGGATGTTTAATTGATGGTATTAAATTTATTGAGAACGCCAACAAATATGAGCCTATTACTAATAGTAAGAATATGTACTTCAAATTAACTCCCCCCTTTCAAGAACTTTCGATAAACTTGTGTATTATGTAGAGGCTTAAAGCCTAATGACGTGTACAACCTCTCAGCACCTTCATTTCCTTCTACAAAACAAATATAAATTTCCTCACAACCTTCACCTAACATTTTATTCATACCAAATTGTAGAGATTTACGTCCATACCCTTTGCCTTGATAGCTTGGAGCAACCATTAAGTTTTCTATTTCTCCTTCACCAATAGTGACTGAGGAAACAATTTGATCATTTTCTAATACTAAATATACATTGCTTTTTTTATGTAATTTATACTTTTTAACGCTGTCTTCTGAGGCTAAATAAGGTTTAATATCATTCATTTCGTGCAACTCGTAATAAGAGTCCTGTACAACTTTTACAAACTGATCAAAAAACTTATCTTCATATTTAACAAACTCTAAATCTGTTTCTGGGAAACTTCCGCCCCTGTATACCAATTCAGGCGATCCCCACCATTTTTTCAACCCCATTTTCTTAGCGAAACCAATCGGATTTTCTGACTCAACTCGCATATAAGTACACAAAAAATCAGGTTCTGCTTCATAAATTAATTCTTCCATTTCTCTATATAATGCAGAACCAATACCCTTTAAGCGAGAATTCGGTTCAACATAAACACTGACTTGGGCAATAGACTCCCCATCATTCATATAGATCGATCCGTATGAGAACCCTTTTATGCCACTTTCTTCATACAAGAGTAAATGAGAAGAATTTTTAATCACTTCATCTAAATCACCGATATCTTCTTCAATACCCATTTTTTCTATTAGAGCTAATATTCTCCCCTTATCTTCTTTATCCCTATAAACACGTATCATTAAGATAATTTCCTTCCCGATTTAACAATTTCAGATATTCTTAGTTCCTTGTTCAACTCTTGCACCGGCTAGTGCAATAACAGTTTACGATTTTGATAGTAACGATTCAATTACTCGTACGATTACTTCAGGTTTATCTTTATGTATTTCATGGTCACTTCCTTCAGCAATTATTAATTCTCCCTTACTAGATAACTGTGATAGTTCAACCTGTAAATCCCTCCATACCTCTTCGTGAAGAACGGCTTCTGAGGCTGGAATACCATGTTCAATAAAAGGTTTAGCTGATAATTCTTTATCCCTTGCTATCACAATTAATGGAATATCAGGAAATGTACCATATTCATTTATTAATTGGCTGCTTTGTTCCCAATTCATAAATTCATCAGCAATCGTGCGGAATAAAGATGGGTTGGTTATAAATTCTTTAAAATTTTCAACGTCCTTTTTTACTAACACAGCTTTATATTCTTCAACCATAGGTGAAAACATTTGATTTAATTCTTCTTTTGATTTTTTTGACGTCTCTGTGTTTCCCTCTATCATTTTCTCTAAGGAGATCATGGAATACATCACAGGAAGATTGAGGTCATATACCCTTTTAAAATTGTGTGATGTTGCATCTACTAAAATGACTCCTTTAAGTTTTTCTGGAAACATTTTTGCAAATTGCTGAGCACATAAACCACCGAATGAATGCCCCATTAAGATAAACTTTTCTTCAATTTGAAGGTCCTCAAGTAGTCCATTTAGCTCCATTGCAATATTCGAAACCGTTCTTTGTTTTTTTGCCTCTAGACTATTTCCATAACCTGCTCTATGATAAATAACAATTTTGCAGTTATTTTTTATACGCTCTATAAATGGTAGCCAGTTATAGAAAGAATTTCCTATTCCTGTTTCAATAACAATTGTAGGTCCTTTCTCACCAATAACTAAGCATTCAAGGTCTACTTCTTTCACCTATCCACCTCCTTTTTCTTGTCTACTGTTACTTCAATAAAAATAAGGCGTTCTCCTTCTTTTGCGAGAAAGGCATCCCATTCTGTTGAAGAACCTAATTATTTTTCATTCAAAATCTTTTCTAAGCGGGGAACAACATCTCCTTCAATTGCATCATCTAAATCTTCCATTCTATATTCAAGGTTCGAAATGATGTGTTCATATTTAGTCAATTTAGCACTCTGCTGAAATAATACAATCCCCATAATCACATTTACCAATAAAACAAGAATTAATATAATATTATAAGGTTTTTTCATAAACATCTGCCCCCTTAGCATAAAAATGCCAATCCCCTTGTTCACTTTGCTGCGATGTAATAGTAGCTGCCGCATCGACAACTCTATATCGTGAATTGCCAGTTAGTAAAAATAGATCAACCTTGTAATATTAACATAAAGTCCTAGACTATCGCCCCTAAAATTCTAATTTTCTGAAATAGTCAACAAAATAAAAGAGATCAAGTAAACGATCTTCTTGTTCTATGTTCAACTAATGCAACAGTAAAGTTATTCCAATTCTGTTCTGAGCAGTGAAAAAACCAATGCATCGTGAGACTGGTTATTTTGATAAAGGTATCCTCTTAATAGCCCTTCCTTAGCAAAACCTAATCGCCTTAATAGTTGTATAGATGGCTCATTTTGTGGAAACGTTACTGCACCCATTCTAAACAAAGCTAAATCTTCAAATGAATAACGTAATACTTCTTTTACTGCTTCAGTCGTAATTCCTCTGTTCCAATGTGATGGATGTAATTCAAAACCAATTTCAGCCTTCTTACTCCAAGTGCTAAGGTTGTTTAATCCCAATGTACCAACAAAATCTCCAGCCTCCTTTAATACAATTCCCCATCGTATACCTCTTTTGCTGTCATATGTCTTTTGAAAAGACTCTACTATTTTTGAGGCATCATCGATATTTTTTAAACTATCCATCCCATAATATTTAGTTACTTCATCTTTTGACATTATTTCGAAAAAGCTACGGGTATGCTCCTCATTTACTTGAACTAATCTCAGTCGATCCGTTTCCAATTCAGGAAATTCCATTAGATTTCCTCCCTCACAGTTTTTACATATTAATTTCATTACTCTTATTGAATAATCCTGCTTCTACTTGAACCACTGGCATTGTCTTAAAGTTAACCGATAACTGAATAAGATACGCATACTTAATTTAATATAATTGAATATTTCAATATCCACTTCATCTATGTAACAAATCTGTTGCTGTAAGTTCCATAATTTATTTCAGATGTCTCATTATTTTTCTGAAACGGTTGGAGTCTTTCAAGAGTAGTAAAATAGACAGGATTATATTTAATTTCGTCACTGATTAAGTTTTTTACTTTTAACAAACCTTTAAATTCTAACTCCGAAACGTTTTGACCAGTTTCTTCGTAAAGTTCTCTTATAGCACAATCCTTTGGCGTTTCATTTTCTTCCCTCTGTCCTGCCGGCAATTCCCATTGCTTTCTCAAAGTGTTATAACATAATAGAAAGTTGTTATCACATTTTATTATTGCATAAGAACCAGCCAATCGGTGATAACCATATATTTCAGTTTCTTTTACAACAAGAAAGTCAAGAAATTCAAAACTATTACCCCTAGTAATTTTCAATTGGTTACCCCCTTTTATTAGTGAACTTCTTTCTTCAACATTACTGCCTCTATACTTGAACAAGGAGTACAATATCATTGTTCTAGGTAAGCACCAGCTAATTCAATATAATCTCCATTTTTCTACCCTTTGTTGTCATCCCAATCGACCTATAAAATTCAATAGCAGATGTATTTTCCTCGGATACTCCCAATTCAATACTATCAACACTGAGGTTCCCCCCAAAATTAAAAACGTATTGAGTTAGTTTTTTTCCGACACCTTTCTTTCTATATGTTTCAGCAACGCCTAGACTGTTTATAACTAATACTTTCCTTGCTTTAACAAAAGAGTTTTCAGTTGTTTCTTCTTCATTTGTTACTATAAAACCGACTATATCATTGCCTATGGTAGCCACAAAGATATGCTGTTTGTCATCAATTAATTGACTTTCAAAGAACTCTTGCTCAACTGGAGTGGAATTATCCTTGTACAAATCTGGTCTTACAAAAACGTGGAAATCATGAACTTGCCTAAATAAAGGCAGCAAAAATTCATAATCGTTTTGTTCGGCATTTCGAATAGATATATCCATATTTTTTTCTACCTCTCAATAATTGTTTAACTAGTATTTTACCACTTCTCACTCATGCCAGGGCATGCTTTATTAAACTTTTGCTATTTATTTCATTGCACTTAATACATTTGCACCTAAAAACGTTCTGTAAATTAACCACCGCCTATTATAGCAATAAAAACTCCAATAATTGCGATTATATATAGAACAGCTATGGCTAAATACGAATACATTACTATCTTAATCCATTTATTTAATCCCTTGTTCATAACAATTGCGACAAGTAAAAAAACAATTGAACTTATAATAAAATAATAATATCTTCCCTCAGTGAAGGTAGGCATCAATGTGTTCATTGTTGCAATTTCATAAGCTACTATTACCGCTGAAATAGCAGAAAATAAAGTCATTACTCCTATACTTTTTTCCATGAAACCTCCCCTATTTCTATATAATAGTTCATCTTCCTTCTCCCCGTAATTGTACCTGAAACTATACATAGGTGGTAAATCGGACTCAAATCAAAATAACCACCTATGAATAAATTCTATAGTTTTTTAGTTAACGGAAATAAGACACAATCCTTAATATTATCACTATCTGTTAATATCATTAACAAGCGTTCAATTCCAAATCCCCAACCTGAAATGGGGGGCATCCCATATTCCATAGCTGTTAGATAATCTTCATCCATTTCCATAGCTTCTATATCCCCATTACTTTTAAGAATAGCTTGAGCCTCCAGCCTTCTCCTTTGTTCGATTGGGTCAACTAACTCTGAATAGGCATTTATAATTTCTGCTCCATTCACCACTAATTGAAACCGGTCAGTAAGTCTGGGGTTATCATCATTTGCTCTAGCAAGTGGAGATAAATCGATAGGGTGCTGGATTAAAAATGTTGGTTTCACAAGTTGAGATCGACACCTTTTCTTGTAAAGGAGATCAATGAAATTACCTCTCCCTAAAGATTCAATATCCGAATGTTCTAAGTCAATACCTTTTCGCTTTGTTTCCTGGTGTAAATCCTCAACATCAGGATAAAGTTCTATATCAATACCTGTATCCCTTAAAATTAAATCCCTGAAGGAAACAATGTCCCATTCTAGCGAGAAGTCAATCGTTTGCCCTTGTAAGGTAATGGTAGTTGAATTGAAAGTTTGATCCAGAATAAATAGAACCATATCACGCATTAGTTTCATTGTATCCTCATAGCTCCAGTATGCCGCATACCCTTCAACCATTGTAAATTCTTGAAGATGTTGAGGACTAAGCCCTTCATTTCTAAAACACTTAGCAAACTCAAATACTTTGGTAAACCCACCCACAATTAACCTTTTTAAATAGGTCTCCGGGGCAATTCGTAAATTTAATTCAGTTTCCAAAGCGTTATGATAGGTCCTAAAAGGACTAGCAATTGCACCCGAGGAAGTATGCTGTAAGATTGGCGTTTCTACTTCCAAGAAATTTTGGTCCTCAAAGAATCTGCGAATTGATCGTACCATTTTAATTCTAGCTAACATTCGATTTTGAGTATCATTTGTCATCATTAAATCTAAGTACCGCTGTCTATATCGAAGTTCAACGCTGCTTAACCCATGCCACTTTTCTGGAAGAGTTCGTAATGCCTTCCCAAGAAATACGTAGTTTTCAATACGTAATGTTTTCTCGTTTGTTTTAGTCGTATACATACGTCCTTCAACACCAATAAAATCACCAATGTCTAACAAAGTATGAAATTGACTAAATGATTCTTCTCCGATCTCTTCCTTTTTCAAAAGAAGCTGTAAAATTCCTTGTATGTTTGATATCGTAATAAAACTCAATTTGCTGAAGCTTCTAATACTCATTATTCTTCCGGCAACCCGAACATCCGAGATTCCATCCTCAATGAGAGAAGCTTCATTAAGTTCATAATTTATAGCGAATTTTTCAGGATATACCGTGATTCCTTGAGATCTTATAGTATCTAATTTCTCTATTCTATAATTAGTTTGTTCGCTATTCATTTCTTTCACTCCATTCTTTTCGTTAGTTTATTGGGTCTCACATAATACGAATTTAAACGACAAAAAAACTCTCACCCCCAAGATTATTCATCTTGAGGACGAGAGTTATTAGCTTCGTGGTACCACCTCAGTTTGTTGATATGTTACCAAATCAACCTTGTCGGGTACGATAATTTTTTGAAAATTGATTATACCCTATCTCTTTAACGGGAGATCCCGTCGCAGTATCACTAAGAAATACGATCTTAGATCCGTGCGAAGCTCCAAGCCTTTTTTCATTAAGATTATTATTACTCCTTTCCACCTGCAGGAGCTCTCTAAAAATAATTAATCAAAATTACTCTTCTCTTCACAGCCTATATTCCAGATTAAATAATTGTAAAAATTGTAGCAAAATTAAATGATTTAGTCAATTGTAATTTATAGACCCTATTTTATTCTTGTAAACAATCATGTCAGTTAGCTTAATGCTTTATACATTCTTTAATATTGCTGAACAAGGGTGCAGTTCCAATTTTAAGGAAAGCGTCATTTAATAAAAAATCTATAATATAAATTCGATAGTCTTAGCAGTTCTATTAGCAGTAGATTCTCCCAAGATTTGTTCAACAAGATATAGTGCCATATTAATTCCTGAAGAAACTCCACCAGAGGATATGATGTTACCATCCTGTACAACTTTTCTGTCGGATAAGACTTGAATATCAGGATACTTTTCTCGAAGCATTTTCAATGCTAAATGGTGGGTAGTTACCTTCTTTCCATCTAATAAACCAGTTTCACCTAATATGTATGCTCCAGTGCAAACTGAACATAAGTATTCAATGTTTTTATGAGTATTAATCCAATCTATTATCTTCTGGTTTTTAGCGATAGCTTGCACTGCTCTTAAAGGACCTCCTGGAATTATTAGAATATCTAATTCAGGACTTAGATCAATGCTAAAATCAGGTTCTACTTTTATCCCGGAATGAGTTACAATTTTCATTCCCTTTTCTGTTATAGTATATACTTCGAATGGTCTCGTTGGTAATAAATGCTTTTTGTAAAGGGTTAATGCTTGTTCGGCTTTACTTTTAACTGTTAATGACAAAATCTCAGCGGGACCAGCAAAATCTAAAATATCTACATAATCAAACAGTAATATTCCAACCTTTAGCTTTTTCATTTACTTAGCTCCTTTATTCGAAACTACTATACTCCCCATTTGTTTGAGTGTAATCGTTACAGACTTTTTTTAACATAAAGATTCAGAACACCTTATAAAATCAAGATAAATCCATTATTACTTCCTAACCAAATAAATCCAGAGGTAGGATACATAATATCATCTACAAATATGCGACCAGAATTCTGAAATCATCCGTTTCCTCCTCTCATCCTTGTTAAACTAAGGGTGAGTTAGTCTAATAAGAATGCTTACTGTTTCTTCAACATCTGCACACGTTTGTTGAACAAGGATTCTACTTAATTTGTTTTTGGAAAACATTAATAGGGTGGTAACTTTTATTAACAAGACTATTTGCGATTTGATTTATAACGCCTGGATTACGAAGCTCATCATCGTTAAACTTCACTAAATCATTCACCTTCACCCAGGCACTATCTATTATTTCATCTTCTTCAAGATAGATTGAACCCCCAGTCACCTGCCCTATAAAATGAAACATAATAACTTGGTCTTGAGAACTACTAATAAAGTTATAAATACCAGTTGTATATGTACATTCCACATCTAGTCCAGTCTCTTCTTTTACTTCCCTTCTAGCTGCACAAGGGATGTCTTCTCCTATTTCAATTCTTCCACTTGGAAAATTCCACTTATTTATTACATTTGGTTTATTTTCTTTAATCATTAAAACTTCTTCATCTCTAATTATTGAAACACTAACAACTAAAACAATCGGTTTTTTTTCATTCATTTTTTTCTCCTCTGTAATTATATACAATATTTGTTTCCAACTAACTTTTCGTTTCCGATTAACCATTTTTCTTCTTCAATGACCTGCCAGTAAGTGTAATTCTTCACAACTTTGTGTTTATTTTAACATAACTATTCATAAATTTTTCGTAAAGTCATGAAACAAATTGTTTATCTGCCAATACATTGGTAAATACTTGTATGCAAATGCGAAAATTCATACGAATTTCACGGAATGGAGATGGATACCACATACAATATTAATGACAATTAACTAAGACTGTGGTATTACACTATTAAAAAAACGACCATCCAATCGCATGCAGATTGATGGTCGTTTTCGCTATTTTATTAATGTTTTGCACTAAGTAAAAAGAGGTAATTTTTTTCAATTAGATAGTATTCGATTACTACTTTTGCTGGCTAAACCAATGTCTGGTCAGCTCTTACTTCTCACAGCTTCTGATCCCTGTTTACGATACATGGAAACCAATGCTGCTCCGATTGAAAGTAAAGCAAAAAATCCGCCGACTGTTGCATTTTGTTCAATAGAGGAACGCTCAATAACCAGACCACCAACCAGTGATCCAAATGCGATACCTAGATGAAGCGCAGAATTATTCAAGCTTTGCTGAATGTCAGATGTTTCAGGTGATAAACTGATGAGATAGGACTGAGTTGCTGGAGCCAACGTCCAGCTTAGCATTCCCCAGATCACCAATATCGTTATAAATACCGGAAGCGCAAATGTTGTAAATGGAATGGAGAATATCACCAGCGTAAACAGAACGATCGTTAACATAATGGTCCGTTCTGGCCCTAGTTTGTCTGATAAAGTTCCACCAACTCCACCACCACTTACCGCTGCAATTCCGAATATCATGTAGATAATACTGACCCAGGTCCCGTCTACCTCCATGGTCATTTTTACAAAAGGAGTCAAATAAGCATAAAGAACTGTATGTCCCGCTATAAACAAAAATGTTATGGACTGCCCAAAAAATATTCTCCGTCCTTTCAAAGTGGCCAGTTGTTTTTTAATCGGGCTGGAAGGCTTCGGATCAATCCGCTCCATCAAAAGAAACACTCCAGCTATGGAAAAGACAGTTAAAACAGAAATCAGCACAAACGGAGCACGCCATCCAAAAGCATTCCCCAACAGTAACCCGACAGGAATCCCCAGAACAATCGAGGCACTAACACCCATGGAAACTATACCAATTGCCCTGCCGCGATATTTTGGATGAACGATTGATGGCGCAATGGTTAGACATAAAATAATCAGTAGTGACCCGCTCAATGCTGAAATAATTCTTCCTATAAAGACAATCGTATATGTCGGACTGAAAAATGTGACAATATTTCCCAATAGAAATACAACCAGTGAAATAAGAGTCAGACGTTTTCGCTCGATACTCGATGTAAGTATTAATAGAATCGGTGCCCCAACAGCAAAGATCAGTGAAAAAATAGTGATCAGGAAGCCAACCTGACCGAGACTGACATTAAGATCTGCTGCCATGAGATCCAATAATCCACCAATGATTAATTCAACCATCCCAACAACAAATGCAACAATCATCAAAAAGTAAACACGTTTATTCATTTCATGACGCCTTTCGTCTCTTAGTTAGTTTAATAGTTAATCGTAAACCTAATTGTTTAAAAAGACAAGCGTGTATCGGTATCTTCCTGCAATAACAGTCAAAAGGGACAAGGGGGGACAGGGTTATTTGTCCCACTTGCCATTCTTTAATCAATTTCACCATTTGACCCGCGGCTCGAAAATACTGTAGTCTATTTTATCACGATATTCAACAAATCGTCATGACTCTCCAGCAAACACACTTCATCTAGCCACCGAATACAATAGGCACAAAACCAGTAAAGGGTGAAAAAAGTGCCACAATCATTACCAGTTTCTATTAAACCGATGCGAGTCAGCTATGGTAGGGATATTCAAGTAATCTATCCCCATGTTTTTGGAATGCGAGACCGGGGAATGGAACGATTTATCAATCAGAATATCATCCATGAAACACAGCAGCTTATCAACATGCAGATAGCTGAAATGCCGACTACCCTTGTTGAGATGGATGGCTCATTCGAAATTAAAAACAACCAGCGAGACGTCCTGAGTTTATCCTTATATAACTATGCATACCATTATCAGGCTGCACATGGAATGACCTATATCAAATCACTAACTTTTGATTTGGAGAAGAATAGCCGCTGCAGTCTCGGTGATCTATTTAAACCTGAAAGTAATTATGTGGATCGGCTATCTGAGCTTATTAATGAACAGATTCAAGAGCGCGATATTGGCACATTTGAAGATACGGTTAAAATTCAGCCAGATCAGGACTTCTACATTGCCGATAAAGCACTAGTCATCTACTTTCAACTCTATGAGATCACACCATATGTTTTCGGATTTCCAATGTTTCCAATATCTGTCTATTCCATCCAGGATATTATCAATGAAGACGGTCCGCTTGGCCGAATGGCAGAGAATAATTAGCTATATACTAAAAAGGAAGGCCATATTCAATCTTTAATCGAAAAACCCACACCCATAACAGTACTTACGTAGGGTGCGGGTTTTTTATAATCATTTATTGATTAAAGAATATAAGATAATAACGAACATTTGTTCTACTTTTACTATTAATCTTTTAACTCTTATGGTAAAATTTATATAGCAACTACATAGTATAGTGGGCGGTTGGCCATCTTCCTACAGAAGGGAGGTGGTAGGATGACGACATTTGAAGCATTAAGTCTAGTAGCGCAATTTAGCATTTCACTAATAGCGACACTGACACTAATTGTAACTATTGTCGTCTACCTAAACAAAAAGAAGTAACCGCCCCCGTGACCAATGGCAGTTACTTCCTTTTAGATTAACACATCAATGGTCAACCGCTCTTTATGCGGTCTGTAGTTGTCGGTAACGAGTAGTTAGCGCTACTCGTTACCTTATTCTTATTATAAGTATAATTTTATCCACTTATACTGTCAATGTATTTATACATTATCATTTGCTGATAATCATACCACGAGTCTATTCAAAGAAAAAACTCCGTTATCAAAAAATTTTCTAACTAGCCTTCTTAGGAAACTTTAGTATCTTTCCCAAGTATAAAATTAACCCCAGGCTACCTCATAGTTTCTTAAGGACTTACCACTTCAATTGATTGTTATACCTTTTTTCTTTTTGGCCAAATAAAATTACTGATGGCAATCAGTAAATCGACACCTAATACAAGGGTCCAAATCCTTAAAAAGCCAGTCAACACCTCAGTTCGTGACGAGTCATTGATAAAATAAATCAGCCCGAATAAAAATCCGGCACCTATTATGTAAGCAAACACATGCTGTCCCCAACTTTTAAAATAATGTTTTGCATAATCGAAACCATATCGCTTAACTGGTTTTGGTCCTTGTTTCATCACATAATATTGAAAGCGGATATCCGCCCACTCAATCATGCTCTTCCCAAACGCAACAGAAACTCCGATATAAATAGCTGCAATTCCATGCACTTCGGTAGCAGTGGCACCACGGTAAAGATCCACACTAGTAGCTACTAATAAAATTAAATCAATGACCGGTGTTAAGGCTAATAATATGAGACCAAGTTTCTTTAAGTTAAATACATAACGTGTGATGAATCCTGCTGCAATCAAAACCCAAAACCCAATTTCACTCGCAACAATCATCCATGCAATTAAACTCACAGTAACCCCCCTTTTAAAGTCCATGTAACACATTCACGGAGGAGAAATATACAATAAGTGTCATATACCAATTAAAAGTATACCAAACCCACTAAAAAAAGGCACCACCAACGATGATGCCCTACATCTACAAGTATTCTAAACTTAACCCAATATAAATGATACTAGTGATGGCGATAAATCCTAAGAAAAATAATATCTTATGAAACCGGGACCAATTTTTCATCCATCCCCATCGTTTTCGGTCCACATCCATCAAAAAGAAATCAATAATAACCGCTAACAGAATAATTGAAATCGATGCAAAAGCGCCCATAGAATAACATCTCCCCAACTTCTAAAGCTACTTTGTTATACGAATTTAACTCCTAATTGTTGCACAACCTGCAGGTCACTCATTTCACACCATTGCTCGGTGATTTTTCCTTTTTCGATTAGAAAAATAATAATTCCAGTTTCTTTAATCTTTTGATCTTTGGGCGGAATCTCAAGTAAGCCCCCTTTATATGTACTATAACCAGTATAACGAGCAACAATTTTATCTCCTTCTTCAATCATATCGTGTACTGACCATGTACGATCAACAAAAGACTCACAGTACCAAGACAACCAGTTTTTAAAATTCTCTGTCCCAGCAAACCCCTCATCATGTCCTTGAGAATGTATGAGGATATCTTCCGCTGAAAGCCTATCAACAGCATTTGGGTCACCTTTTGAAAATACCTCTTCAAACCATATTTTAACTATTGACGCTTTTTCTTCAGTAGGCAAACATAGACCCTCCTTCTGAACCTAAAACCGGTAATTTTTTCCTAGGTTTATTGTTCCTTTTTCTTTATCTCTTTATTTGCTTTGATGACAAGTGGTAAAGCAAGGATTACACTCATAAAAGGAATAACAGTCCTGAAGAAAATTGAAGTGCTGTCACTTGTGAATAAAATTTCTTCTGGTAACACCATATTGTAAGCAACTCCTAATAATAAGGGTGTTATAGCGAGGATATGTATCCCAGCTTTACTTTTTGGCGTTTTTACAAATAGGATTACAGCTACCGATATTACAATCAACAACAAAATAATAGTGGCTATCCAGACCAATGTGGACATTAAACCGCTCCTTTTCATTAAATGTTATCTCTTAGTAAATATTAACATATCTTTCCATCTATTCGGTGCATCGATCACAATTTTCTGGAAAAATTTGATGTATATGTCAAACTTCTTGTTCAACTCTTGCAATTGTTGAGTGAAAGGGGATTTTTAATTTGCTTATGATTTTGTGTTTATTACTAATCAGTTTATCAGTTTTATTTTTTCTGCTAGGATATGGCTTTCTTAAAGATAAAATTGACGGTATTCTTTTGTTGAATTATTCAAGCGATGTAGATCACTAGATATAAAAAAGGAATTTTAATGTATATATAGAAATAGTAATTCAGAAGGAGATGAAAATCATGCGACATGTTCAAAATCTTCTGCTAGATCAGTTTTTAGCAAATGCCAATGACCCTAGCTGGTATCTTCCATTTACAGAAACAGTTAAAAATTTAACAGACGAAGAAGCATTTTGGAAACCTGCTGAAGATAGTCATAGTATCGCTGAAATTGTGCAGCATCTAATTTATTGGAATGAAATATGGCAAATAAGATACCAAAAATCTGATTTTCGTGCTGTTCCGTCTATTGAAGATAACGATAAAAGTTTTATTATTCCAGAAGGCAAAACCTTTAATAATTTAAAAGAACGCTTATTAGAGGTACTTCTACAATGGCAAAATTTACTAAACGAGAAACTACTCGAGAATGATGTGAGTGGATTCCCTGTATCCGCTAAATGGCATGAGTTACTTGGAAATGCCATTACGCATAACGCCTATCATATTGGTCAAATCGTTTATATACGGAAGTTGCAAAAAAGCTGGTATTAGAGTAATGAGAAATCTAATAATCGTTTAAAAGGATCGAAGGGGGAGTTTCTGTACGAAAGTTTCCTATTCTAGATAACTAAGCATAAAGGATTCTTAAAGTAATTAGGGGGGATTCATAAATGAACATTTTTATTAGACCCCTCATACTCTGAAGTTCCAGCTTTAATGGCGATTGCCTTACCACTTATGCAAGTAAGAAAGTATTTCTTTCTCCAAAAAACACCCTATGTTGAAAGGATAAGATAGCTCTTATTGGTCTTTTGCAAGATCTTTTCTGTTTGGAGCAAGTGGTGGTTGTTCCATCCATCTATATTTGGTCATTAAATTGAACCATTCTTTTGTAATCATTAGATTTTTTAGTATTATTTTCTCATATGTTGTCACTAGGTCTGTTCGCATTGCAGATGCAAGACCTGAACCATGATACGATTGTGCAGACTGTAATAAGAATCCAATGTGATGCATCATCAACTTATCTGAAAAAGGAGCATCTTGAGAAGTTGTAACCTCAGTTTCCCAAGACATGGGGACAGGCAAATTATCTCCTTTCAGCATCTTACCTAGTGATTGAATTTGCTGGTCTGATGCGTTTAGCGACTTTTCTAGAAATTTCCTTACCTCTTTTGATTGTGATACTTGGCTAAAGGCAATCGAAAGTGATTTTTCCATTATCTTCTTTTTTATATTAAGCGATAGAGCAATAATTTCTATTGAGGATAAAGGACGCTTGTCTCCAAAATAACCACCTATAAATTGTTGTCCTGAAATAAATTCAGGATTCTCTTCTGGATAAAAGTAAGGGTCTCTCTGAAAATGTCCCTTTTCCAGTAATAATTCAGTCGTTCGATGGTACATACTCATCCCTTCATTTGTACTTGAATCATAGAAGTGCCTTAAATCCTTTCTTACAGAAGAACTAAGCGATGTTGAATGCCCTAATAAACCATGCAGCGTCATAATATGTAAATAGTGCAAACAGAAGATATCCGAAAATAACCTTTTGGTCCCTTTGTTAAGGTCTAATTCAGTAAAGCCAATCGGTACTGGAAATCCTTCATTTTCAATTAACTGTCTTATTTTATTTTTTTGTGTATCAAATATCTTAATCGCATCTTCAAATAGCAGTTTTATCTTCTCATCTTCTATAATGGATACCATATATTTATTTATAATATCAACGGCTGTTCCATTTACATACTCGCCCCACAATGTTCCTATTTCAGCCGATGTAAGTTTTAAATCTTCTTTTTCCATTTAATCACCTCATCTTAATGTTTCCCAAAATATGATCAATGTATTTATTCATTCTTCAAAACCAGTGATGATTATAAAACACAGGAATTTTTACTTAAATATAAGGGTAAGGATGTTAACTCTGTTGGAGAAATTACTTATAGTGTTAATAGCCTTGGAAGCTTTGGGAAGGGTTGGTATCAAATTGAAGGAAAATGGCACTTTCAGGGATAGCGATACCGCTAATCCAACGAATGCTAAAATCTCAGAACATACCGATGTAGAAGTGACAGTGGGATGAAGTGGCAATACTGAATTGGTAACATTCTTAACATCCACCTAGATTAACTTATTAAAGCTAGTATATTTCAAAGCCCCAATAAATTAGATATCTGCAAAAAAAAAAGATTCCCAACTAAGGAAATCTCTCTTTCACTAGTAACGTTTATTTTTGAACGTTAGCTGCTTGTGGTCCGCGGTTACCTTCAACAATTTCGAATGTAACTGTTTGGTTTTCTTCTAATGTTTTGAAACCTTCGTCTTGAATAGCAGAGAAATGAACGAATACATCGTCTTGCCCTTCTACTTCAATAAAACCGAAACCTTTTTCTGCGTTAAACCATTTAACATTACCTTGTAACATAAATTGTTACCTCCTGCGTGGATTCAATCCACAATGTATTACTATTAATGCTCTGCATATTCATTCCAGACGAAAGTGACTTACTAGTTACTTTTCTCTTTCATTGACAACCGAACAAGAATAATTAACTTTAATCATAACAGTGAATGTACTTCTTGTCAAGTACTGCTTCAAATTATTTTAATTAAGTAGTAGTGTTACTATTTATAAGCGCCCTTTAATTTTGCTGGTTTTTTTCAAACCATAGCAGTGCTTCCTTTTCCATTTCCCTTACAAATTCTTTTTTTGCAGGGCTGTAGTCACTTGTACTATCAAAACGTTGAGCCAAATCTTCTTTAAAATTGCTGTATCGATCTACTTCTGCTGGGTGGG
This sequence comes from Virgibacillus sp. JSM 102003, assembly GCF_041949995.1. Taxonomy (NCBI): domain Bacteria; kingdom Bacillati; phylum Bacillota; class Bacilli; order Caryophanales; family Bacillaceae; genus Virgibacillus; species Virgibacillus sp. JSM 102003. Next base: position 45,575 of record NZ_JBHFQH010000002.1, on the reverse strand, counting down.
TTCGCAGATAATCTCGAAAGATTAAGTGCCGTTTGATTTGAGGGTTATCCACCTGATAAAAATGAATATGATGTGTCCTGTTTTCCCCGCCTTTTCGAAATAACCTTCTTCCTTCAATGTCCCATTCGCCAGCAATATCATATCCAAGTGTATGCATTTTGTCGTTGAACGAATCAATTTTCTTAATGTCTTTTACGATACACATCATATCGATTACGGGTTTAGCCTTTAGGCCAGGAACTGCGGTGCTCCCAAAATGTTCAAATTTAATCACTTCGTCACCAAATATGTTTTTTAAAAATTGAGCTTCCATTTCAAACATTTCAGCCCAGCTTTCCTTATAATCTGTTAATCTAACTTTCATAAAGACACTTCCTTTTTGTCAAAATAATACAATCTAATACGCACCGCTAAACATTAAAAAACGCACTTTCCACATTATACGAGAAGCAGAATCCACTGTTATCACAACGGAATTCTGCTGATTCACTTAATGGTTTAATCATGATCATTGCAAAAAATTCCAACTAATTCATTTCAGCCAGCCTTTATTTTCAGCTATGGTAACGGCATCAATGCGATTTTTTGCTTCGAGTTTTTGGATTACTTCAGAAATATAATTACGGATGGTTCCCGGTGATAAATATAATTTGGAACTGATATCCTTCACAGAATCGCCTGCTTTCAGACAACTGAGGATTTCAGTTTCCCGGTCAGTTAGTGGATCAATCTCTTCCATCATCGAGAAAGTCAGATGCGGACTGAAGAAACGCCTTCCTGACTGAATCTTGCGAAGTGACTCAGCTAATTCTGATACCGGGGCATCTTTTAGCAAATACCCATGGACTCCAGCTTTAACCGCCTGTTGCAAATACCCGCTCCGTGCAAAGGTGGTTACAATTACAACCTTGCATTCACTACCCTCGGATTTCAACTTTTCGGCTACTTGCAAACCACTTAATAAAGGCATTTCTATATCCAGAAGTGCGATGTCTGGTTTATGCTGGTGGATTAGCTTAAGTGCTTCTTCACCATTGTCAGTTTCTCCAGCAATTTCAATGTCTTCTTCCATAGCCAGCAATTTACTAATTGCACCTCGAAGCATACCCTGGTCTTCTGCTATAATAATATGCACATGATCTCCCCCAATCATAAGAACTTCATTTCTTGGGAACAGTTATTGTCACTTTAGTTCCCTGCGATTGATTGGACTCATAGTTGATTTCCCCTTCAATCAACAACAAACGTTCCCTCATTCCCAACACTCCATTACCAAATTCATCGAATCTCGTATACTCTTTATCCAGCCCTTTGCCATCATCTTTGACAACAAGCACTAGCTTCTCCTGTAACTCCTCCAGACTGATAGTGCATGTATCAGCATTACTGTGGTTGACAACATTGGTAATGCACTCCCGAAGGCACATTCCAAGAATATGCTCAATGGTCGGTTCTATGCTTGCTGCAGTATTTTTTTCATAGATAAATTGTATTCCAGCAGATTGGAGTATTGACTTAGCATGGTTAAGCTCATCTTCAATAGTAATGGATTGCATGTCACTAACAAGTTCCCGGACTTGCAGTAGAATTGATCGTGAAATAGTTTGGACATCTTGAACTTCTGCAATTGCCTGTTCCTTATCCTTTGTGATTAAGCGTTCCACAAGCTCACTTTTCACGGTAATCATGGATAATGTCTGCCCTAAAGTGTCATGCAAATCTCGCGCAATACGTTGACGTTCGGCATTTTTTACAAGTCGGGTAATCTCCTTATTAGCTTTTTGCATGACCGGTAAAACACGCTTATCACATAAGGGATTACATACAATGATAGGACAACCGGAATCCAATATGGTTGAAACTGATTTAATGTTTGCATATAAAATACGAAAATTGCCCCCGCATAGAGGAATGTCATGGTAATCATGATCCGTGTGATTAGGCGATAAGAATCGAGCAATCCTGTCACAACTGCCGGATAAAACCCAAAACATAAACTCCATGGTGTATAAAAAGCACCTAAAATAGCTACAGTTCCTAGCTGGACAATTATATAAACGATCCGATACTTTTCATTTGCAACACTTTTATAGTAGGTGATTCCAAGAACTATAAATAATACTAGATAACCTTGCTCAACAGGCATAAAAAACAAATAACTAAGTGGTAAAATCAACAGTCCCAGCAGAGCGGTCTTCCTCGAATGCTTACTTAACAATAGTGATCTCATCTATACCGCTTCCTCATTAATTATTAGAATGGCTATATTGCTATCAGGTACGTACTGTCTTTATCGGTTTTAACCATTTGGGTATCAACCAAATCGAAATTAATGCGACGACTATATGCACGGGGTGTGCAACAATACCAAAATCAGTTGCTGGAGGGTTTACAATATCATTAACGGTCATCACCAAAGTGACTCCTGATACAAGAACGATGTAATAAACTCCTGGTCTTTTGGCAGATTGAAACCATTTTGAGTAAATTATAGCCCCAGCCATATTCGTTACAATTGCCGCGATTCCGATAGAAATCCAAGTTAACTGATCAAACCAAAGTGCTGTGACCCTTCCAATTAAATAAGCCGTGACTATTCCTGCAACACCAGCAAGAATTCCAACGAAGCATCCTACTTTCAAACTTCTTTTCATAATCAAAATCTCCTCTTTTTTAAGATGCTTTAATCGTAAATAAAAGAGAAATTGATTAGTAGTTATGTATATCATTTATTAAAGATGATAAATATCATTTTATATAATAGAGTACTAAAAATTATGATTCCGCCCTAACAACGATTCCTAAAAGCTCCAGGTCTTCCGGGTATACTTGTTTTACCTCCTGCCAATCCCTTGCCTCAGGGTCGTTCATGCCTTCGTTGTACTTTACTTACTATCCTTAATATACCTTTGAATAAAAAGATTTTAAAAGATGAAATTGTGATCGAATCTTTTGTTATGGTATTTTTTTGCTTCAAATAATTATTGATTTGCTTTCTTCTATTTGGAATCATTAGTAAGGGCAGCTTATTTGGCTTAAACCATTCCACCTTTTCTGTTTCAGGACCATCATTGATTGGCGATCCACCTTTTAACTTGCCTAGGAATAGATGTTGCATATCATCGTATTGGGGTTGATAATATTCTCCAATTTTTCGGTTAATCGTAATAATAAAGCCAGTCTCTTCTTCTGTTTCTCTTACAGCGCATTGTTCTAACGATTCATGCTTTTCAAGTGTTCCACCAGGCAAATCCCAGAGCGAATAATCCTTCCGCCTAGCCAGTAGTATATGACCTTTTCTATTGAAAACTATTGTAAAGCAGCCTGCTGTTTTCGCCATAATTTGCTCACTCCTATTTTGATAAAGAATGAAGAAAATTTATTTATTATTCTCTAACAATCTTTTAATTGTTCTAATCTGTCCTCGATGGTTAATTTCGTCCTCCATAACGTGAAACCATAAATAATAATTATTATAGGGAACGCCATTTCCCCATTTGTTCTCTTCAAACAACCAGCTATCATCCTTCGACTTTAGATATAGCAATGTATCTTCTCTAACTTGTGATAATCCGTCTAAATAATAACTAAGTGAATGTTCTATTATTTCTTCTCTTGCTTTGTCTCCAAGTTCTAGAGCTATTCCCCACCTCAAATACTCATCTTCTACTAAGTCTCTTCTTTTAAATGAAATAACCTGATGTACGAACTCAATAGACGCAATATGTGATAAGAGAGATCCGATAGAATTTGAACTGTCATCTGGTAAATAATCCAAATCACATTGATTCAAATCAGATACTTCGCTCAGTGTTACATCCCTTGTATGTTCAAACATAGATAAAAGTTCTCCAATTTTATCAGTAAACTTTTCTTTTTGTTTTATTCTATAGTCAATCATCAATCTACCTCCATTCAAAGCTATGTATAAGGCTACCAAAAAACAAAAGAAATTAAAGACTGAAAATTCATAGTAAAAATGATATAATATAAATGAACATACAGAAAAGGGCAACTTAAAATGTTGCCCTTTAACTCTGCTTAACCTCAATTAAATAAGGTTATTTATCCATTTCACGCCTTTTAAACATCACTACTACAATAAGGCACATTCCGGCTAACCATCCTGCAATGACAACCAGATTAAGCCATACTTCTGCAATACCTGCTCCTGTCTGCACGTCATTTGCCAAATTAACAAGCTGAACATTCGGGAGGTACTCAACAAAAGACAGTATTGGATATTCTTCAATCAGTTCCTTCAAATAGGTTCCAAATGTGAATAAGAGCATGAATGGCACGATAATCATGGATGCTTCCATTACCGATTTGGCTAATAGTCCAAGTAATGTTCCGAGCGCAATATAAAATAAAATAGATACACCAATGGCTATTGAAATGATAAAAGGATCTGCTGGTTCGTATCCTGATATCTTCGCACCAATCACAGCAATCACCACGGTAAAAATAAAGCTCAGCAAACTTTTCCCAGCTAGAATTTCCGTTGGATTTGCCGGAGATAGCATAAGATTGCGTAGTGTGTTCTTCTCCCTTTCTTCAGCAATCAATATACATTGCAAGAATGCTGCAACCATCGATAACGTTAAATTAATTACAACAAAATGTGCTTCAACGGGCAGATTAGCTGCAGGTTCTCTTCCAGTAATAGCAGCCAATACAAGAGGCAATGGTAAAAAAGTGGATACAGACCAGTATTTTAATATATCCTTTACATCCTTTTGAAAAATCGCATTTATTCGTTTGATCGAGAATGTCATACCAGATCCCTCCCTGTTACCTCTACAAAAATATCCCCTAATGTTGGCTCATTTGAATAAACCGACACGATTTCATTGTTGACCATGTACTTACTCATCGCCTCAGCACCTTCAGGACCTTTGTCGATGACAACTTTACTTCCGTTACTTAATTCAACAATTAGTGAAGGATCTGAAAATGTTCTGCATAACTTTTTTGGTTCATCAAGAAGTTGAATTTTTCCCTTATTTAATAAAGCTACACGGTTGCATAATAACTCTGCCTCGTTCATATCATGTGTCGTCAAAAAAATTGTTGTACCTTTGGCGTTCAATTGTCGCAGCCCATCATGTATATGCTTGGAATTAACCGGGTCAAGTGCAGCTGTCGGTTCGTCTAAAAATAATAACTCGGGTTCATGTAAAAAAGTGCGTGCCAGCATGACACGTTGCAGCATCCCTTTTGAAAGCTTTGATACCAATTTCTTCTTTTCGCCTTCCAAATTCACCATAGCAAGAACTTCACTGATTCGCCTTAGCGGAACATCATACAGCTTACAGTACAGTTTTAAATTTTCATATATGGATAAACGTTGATATAGACCACTATTATCCGTCAGAACGCCAAATTTTTTTCGATAGCTTACCCCGTTTAACGCTGAAGTGGGTACCTTAAATACTTGCGCTTCTCCATCTGTGGGCGATAATTGTCCTGTAAGAATTTTTATTGTCGTTGTTTTGCCCGCTCCGCTCGGTCCAAGAAATCCAAATATCTCTCCCTTTTTCACAACCAAATTCACGTCCTCCAATGCCCTTTCGTTCGCAAAAACCTTCTCCACTGATTTCATTTCAATAATATTCTCCATTGTAGCGCCTCCCATCTAGTCAATGACTGTTTTGTGATACAACTTAAGAATAAAAGAAATACAATCTTGGAGCAGTATTTTTTCTGTGGAAAGAGCTATTTTATGATAAATGGAGCGTATTTAAGGTGAATGGAACTTATTTCATCCCAAGCATGCCTTTTAATTCCGCCATTTTCGACTTTGATAACGGAATGACAGACTCATTCTGGTCATCCAACATTAGGCTGAAGCTGTTACGGGTCCAGGTCACGACTTCACGGACTTGCTGTAAATTAACAATGTAAGAGCGGTGGCAGCGAAAAAAACCGTACGGCTTCAATCGAACTTCAAGGTCAGCTAAGGTAAAGACACATAGAAAAGGTTCACCCATGCTGTAAACATAGGATTGACCGGTATGGCTTTCAATAAAGTCAATTTCTTGTGGATCAAATAATACCATTTTATCGTTCACTTTTGTCGGAATTTTGTTAAATTGGATTGGCTCTATCTGTTCTGCATTTAACGCTTCTTCTTCTTTTCGAGGAGAAGCTATTTTTTGCGGGTATTCTTCCGCCTGGATGGAATGTAAACCCATTTCATCTAATCGATTTATGTCATCGGTTAAGGTGACCGCGCTTTCCATATTTCCTGTCAAAACCAATACGCTTTTTCTATGTTGCTGTAATTCTCTAAACAGTTTTATAAAAATGCGTTTGGTTTCAACGTCAACGTTTTGATCAGGTTCTTCCAACACAAATAATGCTGGTTCCTGAAAAAGTAACCGGGCCATTTGAATTCTTTTTTTCTTGGAATAAGATAAGTTTCGCACCTTTTCATGTTGCACCGTTGTCAACTGAACCATATTTAACATGTCTGCAATCAGCTGATCAGAATCATATAGCTTCTTGTAAAATTTAAAATGATCTATTACGGTCAAACGTTCATAAAGCGCATCATCCAAAAAGAAATACCCTATCTTTGAATGATAGGCTGTGTTGTGTCCAGGGAGCTTTTCTTGGTTAACACTTATTTCTCCGTTCAAAATCTCCATCTTCCCGACCATCATATTTAACAGAACACTTCGTACATTTGTATTTGAATGAATTGAAACGGATTGACCTTCTGAAATCTCTAAGCTGAATTTAGGAAAGATAATCGTATCCTCACTTTGTTTCTCGAGGTTATGAATTTTGAATAACACCATAAAATCACCTTTTTATAATAGTGTAACCCTTAGAATAATGATAAGTGAACACCGCAGTTGTATAGCAATCGATCTTCATATACTAGCTGCAGTAGTATCACAATTTCGTTTCCTGGGGGATAGAGGTATACATTTGTCTCCTGGTTCGTAAATATAACACTAAATTCCAGATTCTCGTTACCGAAATCCCAATTTTCTGAAATAGCAACCTGTATAAAGACCGCTTATAATGTCGATCTTCATTTCATAAAAGTCTAAATTACCTATCATAGCCCACTTTTATTGTGCATTCTTTGAGTGAACATGGCAATAATCCCAATTGGAATACCTAAAAAAAAGAACAAAGCGATAACCGGGATTATACCTTCGATTGTCACAGAATTATTTAAAAGGATGACTACAATGATAAATAAAGATACAAAAGTGAAAAACAAGCCTAATCGTTTTCTTCTTTCGTGCAATGCAGATACGCCCGTCACTAACATAGTCGCAGCTATTAAACCTAAATATAGTTGTACAGACGGAAGCAATAGTATGTATTCATTATGAGTTATCAAAGCATAACTTGAAAAAAGTATAGTTATTACTCCAATAGCAATTCGAAATAGTATATTTTTTAACAAAAGTAACCCCGCTTCTAGTTAATGATACCTAAAAAAATGCTAATAAATCCTGTGTTACAGCAATAAACCCTACTAATGCTACGACTAAGTAAGCCGAACCAAGCATCTTGTCTTCACTTACAATTTCTACACCATTAAGTAAAAACATCAATGCTGCAAAGGGGGCAATTAAGTAAGAAGGTATCTCACTAATAAAAAAATGATAGAAAACCGAACCAATAGTAAAAAGTGCAATAATAGAATTTACTTTCCTTAATAATTCAATCTATCTCCCCTCCCTTCAATTTCCCTTTACTTAAAAGAATGGGATAAAATAAAAAATATTGTTGAATTCTCTTAGTCTATTTTAACACAGAGCTTCAAAATACTTGAAAGCTGGGGACAACTATTCACTTAGTAAGTGCTGAGATATTACGACGCTAAATACAAATAATGTCAGCAATGTGAATCCTCGTTCCGCTTAAACGAAGAAAAAATGTTCAAAGGGTAATGAAAAGAATCCTCATTCCGTTAACCGCACAAAATCATAGAATATAAGGTTCAAAAGGGCAAATAACGGAATTACGTTCCTATAGTCAGCAGTATACATATTTTATTGATTACAATAGGAAACCAAACTTGTTATATATACTTTCTCAACCCAAAACCTTCTCCATACGAATGTCTGACCACATTATATTTTGCCAAAAGGTAAAATCTTGGATCCATCCAATTTCCTGGTAGCCCAATTTCTTATACAGCTTGTGTGCCTGCAAGTTAAATTCAAACACACCCAGTTCAATTCGCTTAAGGCCTTGCTGCATAATTTGTTCCTCTAAAAATTGGATTGCCATATAACCAATCCCTTTTCCCCGCGCTTCGGGCTCACCAATCGTAATGCCTATCCAGGCGGTTCCAGGCACTTTCTTGTATAGATGAGGTGGATCGACCATGTAATTCATTTCCCCGATCAACTTGTCATCTAGATAAATTAAGTAGATGTGATGATGTTCTAGTCTTTGGTTAAGGTCATCTATTGTTATTACGTGTTGTTCTAGATCCGCTTTATTAAGGGTGGGTCTGGTTAATGGAACTAAGTTAGGGTCGTTTTCCCACTGGTTAAACATTTTCACTATGGTTGGTGTAGGTTCCGTTAATTTTATAAAGTAAGTATTCATGGGAATCTCCTTTTAACTATTAATGTAGAGTTTTCACCTGCATATGTAACTAGAAATTTCTAACTCCACAGCAGTCTCATTATATCATTTATCGCTGTTATTTTTGTCCTCTACTTTTAATTATAAATAAAAAAACAACACCATGACTGAGTAAGTGATGCTGTCTCTTTTAGTTATTCACTTTTGCCGTACACAGAAGCATTAATTCATCCAAGGAATAAGAGCTGTACCAAGCGAAGAGAAGGATCCTCCCAATTCTTATTCCCGCAGTAATTGATTTGCTGAGAATATTGCTGCTTTATCCTGAAGAATATCGCCGGGTCTATTTGCTTCTCCAATAATGTAGTCCTCAAATGAAGTGCCTATAAAATCAAAGATATATTGAAATTGCTGAATTAGCGGAAGCCCTTTAAAGTAGGGATTATCTCCTCCTACTGCAATGACATAGGCTTTTTTAGAAGCCATACTCGTTTTAAAGTGAGGATAGCTTGCATCCCTCATTGTTTGAGACCAGCGATCAATAAAATTCTTCAGTGTTCCTGACATGCCGAACCAATAAATTGGGGTAGCAAACACAAGAATATCATGCGGTATAATTCGATCAATGATTGAATTATAATCATCATCTACTTCCTGAAATCCACCTTGGGTATGGCGCAGATCCTCAATAGGATGAATATCATAATTACTCAGATAAATTTTTTCTACAGATAATCCCTGGACAGCTTGATCAGTCAGCATTTCCGTATTGCCATTTTCCCGTGTACCTCCATAAATAATTGCAATAGACATATAGCACATGCTCCTTTTCATTTACTATTTTTATCTTGCTGTTCGATTACTTTTAGCTTATGATAAAACCACAAACCAATAAAGATGATTATTTTAATTGATTCAATCGAAAATAACGATTGATAGAGGTGAAAAAATGGAAACTAAACAATTAATTACATTTAAAACAGCTGCAGAAACGTTAAATTTCACAAAAACAGCAAAGATATTAAATTTTGCACAATCAAGTGTAACAGCCCAGATTAAGGCACTCGAAAAAGAACTTGATACACCTTTATTTGAACGACTTGGCAAACGATTATATCTCACAGAATCCGGTCGGCAATTCAAAGCATATGCTGATAAAATGCTTGTACTAACCGAGGAAGCTCGACTGGTCACAAGCGGCTTAGAAGAGCCATCAGGAACACTTGTTATTGGAGCACAAGAGAGCCAATGCACGTATCGTTTACCACCAATACTTAAAGAATTCAAAGATCAGTTCCCAAACGTTAAACTCATTTTTAAACCAGCCCACTCGGATGAAATGGCTAAAGAAAAACTGCTTGATGGAAATCTGGATGTAGCTTTTATTATGGATACACTCAAGCCAGGAGACGCTTTAACAATTGAATCTCTCACACAAGATAGGATGAAACTGGTAGCTGCTCCTGACCACTCCTTACTAAATAAATCACAGGTCTTCCCAAAAGATTTAGAACAGGAAACCCTTTTGCTTACCGAAACAGGGTGCTCCTATCGTACGTACTTGGAAAATACCTGGCGAGAGGCCGAAATATACCCTACTAACAAATTTGAATTTGTTAGTATTGAGGCAATCAAACAATGTGTAATAGCTGGACTCGGAATAGCTATTTTACCTGAAATGGCTGTTGAAAAGGATCTTAAAGAAGGATTAATGAAAGAGATTAAATGGAAACAGCCTGCCTCACCTTTTTTCACTCAAATTGCCTGGCATAAAGATAAGTTAATGACAATACCATTGCAATCTTTTATCGAACTAACCCGAAGGACCCTTAAGGATACTCAAAAAGAGTAAGCTACAAAGTTTTGGTAGCTTACTCTTTTTTTCACCTATCTAATTCCGCTGCTAATTGCATAAATTCTTCTGCATCTTTTATACATAACTGCATTCCTTTTTCAAAGAATGCTTCTTGCGTTATATCTTCTCCTAAATGCTTCTTTGCTAAGTCTTCGATAGACATGCTTCCTGAGTCTCTAAGCATTGCCAAATATCGCGTTTCAAATTCTTTTCCTTCTTCCTTGCCTTTTGCATATACACTCAATGCAAATAGATAACCAAATGTATAAGGAAAATTGTAAAAGGGTTTATCTGTGATATAAAAATGTGGTGTAGAAGCCCAAGTATATGCAGGTATATCTTCTAACGCTCCATCATAGGCTTCATCTATCGCCTGGTCCATAAGTTGATTTAAACGGGAGGATGAAACCATACCCATTTTCCTTTCCTCATAGAACCTTGTTTCAAATAAGAATCTGGAATGTATATTCATAAAATTCATTACACTACGCTTTAATTTCTCATCTAGTAAAAACAATCTCTCCTTAGGTGAATCCGTTTCATCCATTGCTGCATCCAATACAATCATTTCTGCAAATGTGGAAGCCGTTTCAGCTATACTCATTGGATATTGTCTATTAATGTGATCCACTGCATTCATAGCGTGATTATGAAAGGCGTGACCTAATTCATGAGCCAGAGTTAACACATCCGTTATATGACCACCATACGTCATAAATACTCTCGATTCTTCAGAAAGTGGAAATCCAGCACAAAAGGCGATTGCTGATTTATTCGATCGATTTTCTGATTCAATCCACTTTTTATCGAAAGCTTGACGGGTGAAATTCTCTAATTCAGACCCAAACTGGCTGAAATGTTTCAATATAAAATCTACACCCTCTTGATAATCTATTGTTTCCATAGATTGGTTGACAGGAGCCCAAAAATCGTGCGACGGCAGTTTTTCTTTCCCCAACATTTTAGCCTTGTCGTTTAAATAGTTGGCAAAGGGTTGCTTATGCCGATTCACCACTCTCCACATTGCACTTAATGTTTCTTTTTCCATTCTGTTATCTTTTAAAGGTTCATATAAAACATTTTGAATACCTTTTCTCTCGTATATTTGCAACCGGAATCCTGCGATCCGATTTAATATTGTTGCGAAGGTATCAGATTTTTGTGACCAGGATTTCTCAAGAAGAGCAACTGATTGTCTTCGTACTTTACCGTTCTCATGGGAACGTAAATTTCTTGCTTGTCCGACAGAAAGTTCTTTAACCTTTCCTTCAATAGGATTATCAATTCTCATTTTGGCAACTGATGAATGATACAAGTCCCCCCACCCATGATAACCATCTACCATTAAAGAGGAGATGGTATTTTCCTCTTTTTCTGGCAGCAGTGTAATTGCTTCTTTCCGCCATTCTCCAAGCATAAATTGATAGGTTTCTAATTCTTTACTTTCTATTATACTTTTCCAATTTGAATCGTTTGTTAGAGCAAGCGCCAATTGAAATCTTCGCATCAAGGAATTAAAATGGGCTTGATAAGATGAGACTCTCTCTTTCCAGGTTGCTGCATTTTTATCCCTTACATCCTCTGCAAGTAAGCAAGTTATTAAAGATGAAATTTGCGATAGATGTATCTTAATATTCTCTATAACTTGAATGAGATCTACAACCATTTTTGCATCATCACTATCTTCTAGAGCCTTTAAAATGTTTACCTTCTCTTCAAAATTGTTTACTTCATTTTCTATGTATTCTATTTGGTACTGTAATTGAATGGAATTACTTCCTGAGTTAAGAAGAGAATCTAAATTCCAATTCACCGGATATAAAACACCACCCATACCAACGCCTCCTATTGTTTACACAAACAATGAATTAAATTGATGTTCAAGCTCCTTTACTAGATGTCCATAATTAATCGACGGGTCTTTCACAATTAATCGATTACTAAAACACCTGGAAAAATTCTTAATATTAATCTTTTCATGCAACTTATTTTCTGAAACAGATATTTCTTTCATCCAGGTTCTAAGTGTCGATAACGGAACCTTTTCATATTCAATCATCGCCAACACGGGGGTTGCAATTCTCTCATCTTCTTCAGCAGCAAAAACACATGGTGCGTTTACTACTAATTCCGTCACCCCTTCCCACAACAGCATACACGAATCAATATCAGCATGACGATTTTTAACAAGTTCATCGATTGCATCAGAAACATGTGCCGGGGCATGTGCCCAGCCCTTACCTTCAACAAAATCCCGATAATCCTTCTCAAGCCTGCAATAACTAACAACTAGTTCTACAACACTATTATACTCAGACTTAGCAAGAAATTTATCTTGATTATCGCGATATAACAACAAAGTGATCAATAGAGAAGAGAACGACCTAAGAAAGACGCTATCAGTTCCAACCTCGCCTAGCTTATAAAACAACATTTCACCTGAAGTCGCATAGGCTAACAATTCCTTTACTTCATTGTTTGTAAGGTATTTATTATGTATCAGTAATTTAATGAGTGCCTGATAACCTAGTTCATCCCGTAATTCTGCATCAGTAGATCCTAATACACTAACCACTTCTAAAACTGTTTGATATTCATCTGTATCATCAGACACTTTATGTGTTTCATTTATGAGTTTATGTAGTTTCTCTTTCATTTGTTTTTCATTTTCCATCTTTTTTCTATGCTCCTTTTGGTCCTCGACCTCATTCATAGTGGGCCCTGCCATTCATAACACGTCTGTTATAATTCCTTTTTCAACTCCAAATTGAATAAGACCTGCATAAGGATCTCCAGTAATACCTAAGATTTCACAAAATGCTGGTTCTGTTTTGTATCCTTGTTGTTTAAATTTAATTACTTTCTCTCTTAATTTACTATCTTGTTGTAACAGTTCAAATTCAATAACCATATGAAGATACGCGTGTTGTTTGTGTACAGGCTGATTTTGACCGAATAACTCGAATTCAAAGTTGTTGAAGAAGAAATTCGCTTTAATAACCTCTTTATTTCTTATAGTTGTTTTCTTGATCTTAAAGCTTTCTTTACAGGAATATAGACTTTGAAGACGTTCTATAAAATAATTCAATTCTTGTACTTCCATGATAATGTCTAGGTCTGAATCCTCGACATCAATTCCTATCGGCAACGTTCCACATAATACAGGATTATACATACTCAATTCATTAAAAATACCCAGTTCATTAATTGCTTTGTACGCTGTTTGCTGGCTTTCGTTACCAGATTCCATCCTTTTGAATAAATTATAGCCAATCAACACAATACCTTCCCAACTTATAAAGATTTCTTGCCTTCCAAAACAATATTAAGTAACCTAGCATTTGATTAACTGTAAAAAAATTAATATCCCCCACTAAAGGTTGATATATCTCAATTTAGGTCAATATCCTAATGAGGACGATACAACCTTGATCCAAGTCGATATCCTGCCTCTGAATTTGATTTACCACAATTCAAGTTGATACCCCACTCCTACTTCTGACCAGCTTTTCCTTTTTCGTTTAAATCCAAATATGATTTAATTTCTTTCTTACTCTTAAGCCTGATTATTTTCTTTTCAGGACCTGTTTTCCTGAATGCTTCAAATCTACTCTCCATCTTTTTCTTACGGGAAGAATAAGTAGTAACGATGAATTTCAGAAACTTATAGTCTAACTTTTCCTTGCACCCTTCTCCCATGTCTGGCCGGGTTTTCCCTATATGTAAGATCCATCGCTTAATAACGCGATACAGACAAACGATCAAGGGAAGCTCGAGATAAATAATTGTATCGGCCTTTTGGGCTCTAATATCATATGTACTATTGTAATTGCCCTCAATAATCCAGTTATCCTGGGCTACAATTTCCTCCTGACTAGCTCTAAATTCTTCTTTTGGTGCTTCTATCCAGTTTGGTTTCCAATGAAGGACATCAAGGTGATAGACATTTATATTTAGTTGTTCTCCAAGTTTTGCCGCAAAGGTAGACTTCCCAACACCAGCCGATACTCCCATCACCATGATGCGATTCATATTGAATCAGCCTCCTAAACAATCTCGTTATCTAGCACATATATCACGAAAGTTTTTTTGACATGTTATAACTTGTAGCTTCATAACCCATTTTCTCGTAAAGCGCGACTGCTCTTTCATTATGTGCAAACACGTGTAAGCTTATTTGATTGATGTTTTCTGACTTCGCATACTCTTCCAAAGCTATCATAGTTGCCTTTCCATACCCTTTGCCACGTTGATCATCATCCAACTTAATGTCATAAATAAACCCGTGTTTTTCATGCTGTTTTGTTCGTATGTTCAGCCACAATGTCCCAACCGTTTCAATGCCATACATAATAGAAAAAAGTACATGGTCATTCGTTTCAAGACCATCCGGTAACAACTGCTCGAACTGTTTCTTGGCTTTATCCAAAGCCTCTTCTTCACTCCAGTTTCCTGCTTTCACATGTTCATTAGCATATTCTTGTATTGCGTTATTATAATACTGGTTAAAAGCCTCTTCATTCATAAGAGCTAATTTTACAGACATATGTGTACTCTCCTTTATTTTCAATTTACCTTAAAATTCAACTAAGAAAGGCTGCATATGTTGGTTTAAACAATACTCGATTCTTTGCTGAAAATTTTTCCAAGTAACCATTTCCATAGCTTGTTTAATTGGAAAATATCCAACCTCTAAACTCTCAGAACTTGTTGTTGGTTCTCCTCCAATTGGGTTACCCAAGAACAAGTTATTGCATATCGAACCATTCACATTTTGAAATATACCACAAAACTTGGTTATCTCAATATCAATGCCCGATTCTTCTTTTGTTTCTCTAATTGCAGCATCCTTTAGTGATTCTCCCTCTTCAACTTGTCCACCAGGCATTTCCCATCCTCTTCTTGGTCCTTTGATTAATAAAATTTCTTGCTGTTCATTTAAAACAATGGCTGCCGCAGAGACTATATGCTTTGGTGTTGTCATATACTCCCTCCCCCCCTAATCAATATTATTTAGTATAACATTAGTTTTTTTTAAGCGAAGGATGTAAATAAATAAACGAAGCAATTGTCGCTATAATACCGCCAATCAGTATCGTAATTTCTGTTCCAAATTGTTCAGCAATAATCCCCGCTGCCAAAGCTGCAACAGGCATTAATATCCAAGTCATAAAGCGACTAGTTGCTTGCACACGGCCTAACAAATGATCAGGACTCAAGGTTTGACGGATGGTTACAATGCACGGACTCATAATGGCAGCAGATATTGTGCCTACTGCATTCATCAGTGCTAACCACATGAACGTATCCGAAAAGCTGAACACTATAATCGAAATACCACCGATCGTTCCTGATAAAAATAAAATCCTTCTATAGGAAAAATAACGCTTCAGTAAATTTGTAACTAAAGCACCGCCTACTGCAGCAACCCCTCCAATTGATAACAGATAACCTATGTGTACTGTATCTAATTCAATTGTAGACTTTAAATGTATCACCAGCATGGTTAAAAAAAGAGTCGTTCCAAAAACAGAAAAAAGCATGGCAATGTTGGTGTACAGGATAGGCTTTTGTTTCAAAACAAAGACAAACCCTTCCCTTATATCTGCAAGGATTTTCGAACGACTTGTATTCTCATTTCGACTGGGACTATCAATCTTTAAACTTAATACAATTAAGAAACCAATTAAGAAACTTATGCTGTTTATTAATAGACCAACTCCAGGATTAAAAATACTGATGATTATTCCACCTAACCCTGGTGCAATAAAAACTGCTGTTTGAAATATGCCTGTATTGATTGAATTAACTAATTGTAAGTCTTTCTTTTGCACCAGTTTAGGGACTGATGCAAACTGGGATGTATTATAAACTTGCGTTAAAACACCTACTATAAATGCTCCCGCGTATACTTCCCAAATAACAAGCGAGTTCATCATATGTAATAGCCCCAACAAACCTATCGTTACAAATCTGCCTAGATCACAAATCATCAAGATTCTTTTACGATTAAACCGGTCTGCCAGCACTCCAGTAAATGGCTGTATTATGATTGGCAATCTTTCTAAAGCTGCAACGATTCCCATACTTAAAGGAGATCCTGTTAGAGCTAAAACAATTAACGGAAGAGCAATTAGATATATTTGATCCCCAAAAAAAGAAATCAAATTTCCCCCGATAAACCTGAAAACCTGATAATTACGCTTAAATTCCGGTGTTTTCTCTTCTGGATAGACTTGTCCGACTGAAGATTCCATCCCATTCCTCCTTGAATTAGGTTAATTATCTTGCAAAAATAGCTGCAGTTCTTTAGGTAAAGCAGATAAAGCTTTTTCATTAATCTCATATTTATGTGAATTTGATGCTACTAATCTTGCTGATTTCATTATTTTCAAATGGTGGTGAACGGTTGTCTTACCCATCCCCAATTCATCCGTTAACTCTTGTAAGGATAAGCTTTTTTCCTTAACTATTTTCAAAATCTTTAGGCGGTTTTCATCTCCAAGTGCTTTATACCTTTGCACCAGCATTTTATTCGGAACGTATTTATTGTCACTAGAAATGCTTTCATTGGCGACGGCATAGTAGAATACTTTAACACCTTCTAAGTCTGCCTCCACGTTCCAGGGACGGTAAATGTATTGAGGAATGAGAAGAACTTGAAATACACTTGGTTCCGGATAATAACGTGTACCATCTGTAGCCCATTCTACAAACTCTTCTGGTCCCAATTTTTCAATCATCCTTTCTTTTGCTTTCATATCTTTAATCAGTATAGACTCCAATTCTTCTTCATCAGGTTCAATCACTGCCTTATACCAACCTGACATCACTTCAATTAAATGGCTTTTTAATGCTTCCGTATCAACTTCACTAATGAACTTCAAATAGGAAGGCAGAAAAGAATTCTCTTTTGTAATTTGCTGAAGTTTCTTAAGAGCACCATCTGACCCTTGGATTAACTGATTGATTAGTTCTTTTTGTTCTTTTCCAAGATACGGGATTGCTATCGTTTTTAATTCTTCCGATGATAGTTTATCTACAAAGGAATTAAAATCAGCTAAATTCTTAAAATCTTCTTGATGCAAAAGTTGAAGGAGTGTCTTCCACGTATTATGTGTTTGTACATACTCCAGGTGCTCAGTCATTTCCTTAGTCATGGATTCCTTAATCGTCTCCCTGTTTTGCTTCGGCAGATCAAGGGTCTCAACAAGGGAATGATTCGTAATAGCAGCTATACCTAGTGCGCATTCCCATAAAAGTGAATATTTAATTTGAACTTTATATGTTTCTCTTTCTTTCGTTCTCATCGAAAATATATCCATTTTATCTCCTCCTAGCTATATTCTATATTATTAGTATTATTTATTCAATATAATTAGAATATAATTCAAATAAAAAAAGACACCCAAATTGGAGTGTCAGTGCCTAATATTCTAATGAGGTTATTTATTGGATGAGTTCAATTAATGAAGTGTATTTCTGAAAGAGGATAGTTATGATGCAGGCACTATTTTATTTGGTACGGCGACTTGTGATTTCTGTTTCCACTTCATAAACGTTAATCATCTGAATCCCTCCTTTTAACTTACGATCTCAGTTTAATTGTTTACTTCGTACGGCGACCAGCAACTTCTAATTCCACTTCATATATATTAATCATCTAAATCCCTCCTTATCACTTTGTAGATTTACAATCTTAGTTTTATCTTTACTTCGTACGTCGATTTGCGATTTCAAATTCCATTTCGTATATATTAGTCATCTGAACATCTCCTTGTTTCTTTGATACTCTTAGTATAAGTAAAAGATAAGCCTTCCAAAACGGCTATGAGCATGAACTTCACTCAACCTTTAGACTGATATTTTTATAAGACCTACTGAATGCCTAAGATGCATTTCTGCACTGCAAAAAAAAGAGAACCTCTTCCGTGATAGTCAATATCACAAAGGAAGAGGTTCTCATTTTGTTATTATGATAAGCTGAATTTACATTTTCTCAACAGGAATCCATATTTCACTTTTAAAAGTTGCTGAATTAAAATCATTGTTTTCATTCCACAAGATTTCAGGTCCTTTTACTTGTTGATAGTTTGAGGATGGAAACCATTCAGAATAGATTCGGCCCCAAGTATTCTGCAATGTTTCGGGAAAAGGCCCAACGGATTCAAAGACAGCCCAAGTTAAGGCTGGCACCTCAAGTTCTGTCCAGTCTCCTTGGCAATCATCAGTTGTTGCTACACCTATATAATGGTCAAGTCCTCCCTTTTCCTCCATACGACCTTCTGAGAAATTAGTGGATGCCTGGATCAAGCCTGTAGGTTCAACATTTGAAAAACGCTTAAGCTGATTTATCTTGTCCGCATTCAACGTTTTCCACATAGCAGTGATTTTCGGATTTTCTCCTTGAAAAACAATAGGAACTCTTTTCATGATTCCAACGATTCGAAAGTTGTCTTTTTCCTCAATCCGATAATTCATTTCATTTCCTCCTTCAATTGATAATTGAAAGGTCATTCGTGGATAAGCTTTAAGTAATTGACCATTTTTTCTAGCTTCTGAAGGTGTAATACCATGCATACTTTGAAAAGCTCTGGCAAATGAATCTGGTGATTTGTATCCATATTTAATAGCAACATCAATAATTTTTATGCTGCTATTATTCAGTTCAAATGCTGCCAGCGTAAGACGTCTTCGGCGGATATATTCTGATAATGTAATACCTGCAAGGAAAGAAAACATCCTTTTAAAATGATATTCAGAACAAAACGATTGCTTGGCAACTTCTTTAAAATCAATATCGTACGTAAGGTTTTTTTCAATATAGTCTGTAGATCTGTTCATGTTCTTAAGCAAATCCATTAAATAACCCTCCCTTCATCAAAAGAATAACAAGACTTGAATAAATCTAACCGACAATCCGTGCACAAAAATGCAGGGTCTGTTTCTATTAAATATCAGACACGGTTTAAATGAGTATCCTTGAATTCTGTCGGATACTTTAATCCATATCCAACCATCCTATCCATTCCAATATGTGCTGACCATATTAAACCAACTGCCAGAGCGGTATGATTAGATACTATGATACCAAAAGTAGTAATAGCTATCGGTGTAGTATATGTATGAAAAAAATTATAAAGATTAGAACCAACCTTATTATTTAATAGATACCCAAGCATTGAAATATCCGGTACTAATAATAGGATTAAAAACAATATCCAGCTAAATTGGCTATACCCATAAAAGAAAAGACTTAGTGCTAAAACGGCAGCACCTTCTACGTGCAAAAGTAACCTCATCAATAAACCACCTCCTATTCCTACAGCTTTGTTTGATTAAGCCAGTTGACCGTTTTACGTTTTCCACAAATAAAAAGATTCATATTAGGAAGTCACCTCGCAAGGTCCGTTTTTATTTAACAGTTGATTCCAGTTCTTCATTTCTAACTTCTATTATATATTTCTCATACACATGTTCTTTCCCACCATTTTTCTGATACCAGTCCTGAACTCGGTTGACGTGAGACTTGTCGCTTCTAACTTTTGATTCAATTTCTAAGTATTCCTCATAACTGTCATATTCCCAAATAGCAAAAATTTCTGCGGTATTATCAGCATTTCCCTTCATCCAACGCCCTATCAGACGAGCGCCATATTTTAACTGATTGGGTAAGTTAGTGTTATTAAAATGAGCATTAAAAATATCCACGAATTCCTTTTTCACAATATAAAACTTCCTTCTATAAAACAAAAAGAATACTCCCTTCTCTTTCTTTTATTAGTAAATTTGGCATTCGCCAAGCCTATAATCACCATTAAATTCACGATAAAAAATGGCTTTGGAGAAAAGTCCGAGCCATTTTTATCTCTAATCTCTTGTAAAGTTAAAGCTACCCAATAATTTAATACTCCAATTGTCGCAAATACAAGAGAATTTCTTCTTCGTTCAATTTTTTTATGCTGTATTTACGAATCTTGCTGTCAATTTTCTTTTGTTGTTTACTTCCCATACTGAATCTATTGAGTAATTGAAAAATAATCTCTCCCCAAATACCTGCTGTACCACGGAATCCCAGATGAAATCCCAATTGTTCATTTTCCGTAAGCGGCAGTTGTGTGTTTTCTTAAAATTCTTTTTTATAGTCTTCCTGAATTATAATATGAGATTCTTTATTCGTTAACGCAACAAGCAATTCTTCAGCGTTATTTGCCTTAAAGTAACTAGCATTCTCATTAAATTCCAACACATTAACCCCCTAAAAATCCTAATAATTAATTCAATTTGACATTAACTAAGGAGTCAAATTCCTTAGTTAAGGAAAGCATCCGTTAGCAGAAAAGGATTTATAAAAAAATAGCCAATTCTTTTACTCCCATAAAAGACATTAGCGCCGACAAAACTATATATAAATAGCCGAACTTACTCCTCTTTTTGATATGGTCAATCCCAAAGAGCAAAAACAGCACAGCCAAATATAGGGAACTAGTATATAGCGGTATTTCTTCAATATAGAAATGGAAGATAAACACATTACAATACCTAAAACAGCAATAATACCTTTCGTTATATTCAAGTCCATCCCTCCTCCAAATTATCAATTCCTTCTTCAACTCTTGCACCAGTTACTTTAAGTATATTATTTCACAATCAAGGATGAACTTTTTATGTGTTATAAAGGTTTCACAGCGTCTACTATCAGAGAAACAAAACCCAGCTCACCATTCATATTCCGATGGTCAAAACGTTTGGAACGGTAGATAAATCCCTTCTTTTCATCCCATTCATTATAATGAAACTTTCCTTCCTCATCACAATATTCCAAAAGAGTAACGTCAAAACCGGCTTCTTCAAACATAGAGCTAAATGTTTTATAATTATGTACAATTTTATGACTTGCTGCTGGATGGTCTGTAGGTCCAGGTCCTCCTACTTGTACTCCTTCTTGATAATCTTCATCAGGGAAGAAAACATCAGGAACAGCACAACGTATGTAACCACCAGGCTTTAAAAATTCATAACAAATTCTTGCAGCCTTTTCTCCTTCTTCATAAGTTAGGTGTTCCCAAACATGTTCTGCTAAAACAGCTTCAAGTGAGTCAGTCGAAAACTGATTCTCCCAGTCAACTCTTCTTAACAAATTTAGTTCATCTTCTTGCGTTTGAAGCCATTCTGGATTGTTATTATGTTCACCTGCACCAATTACGACTTTTAGCTTTTCTCTTAATACCATATTACCCCAACCTCTCGTTAAGAAAGTTTCTTATTATTAAATACTTTCTTTTTAAAGAACCCTGTTGCTATAGTTGAACAAGAAGTGCTTGTAGCTGAATAAAAAAACATTTATCTGTTATATTTCCTATCTTTTATAAATAAACCAATTGTTGTAAGGATAAAGCTTAGAAAACTTGGCATTCGCCAAGCCTTAAAATAGATAAGCCTTAGTTGCACTTATGCAGTAAGAAAGGATTTATACTTTCTTAACTGCCAAAAACCAAAATATAAAATTCTCTTCCATAAAATCTAATTCCAGGCTCATTTAGGATGTAAAGTGAAACTATCATCAATACAATACCGAATAACATTACTTTTATAAAATGCACAATGTTTCCCCTATTTTCCTTTATCAATCCTGCTGCTATTGTTGTACTAAAGCACCCGATAGTTTAAGAATTATTAATCCTTTTTTATATACGTCTTTGATATTTACTGTGTCCATCTGTTAAACCAACAAGTTCAAATTTATTTTTCTTATAAAAGTTATTTAATTTTATATTATCCGCAACACAATCTAATTTAAGATATTCTTTATCACTTTCATTGTTCTGTATCCAATCAAGAATACTTCTACCAATTCCGTTCTTCATATATGTAGGAATAATTGCAAGTCTATGTAAGTAAAGCGATTTTGAGGAAATATCATCTCCCCAAATATGCCTGTCCCATTCACTTTGTTCAGATAAAAGTGTAAATGTAGCCACAATATCGTTATCTTTCAAAACAATATACGTTTCTTGATTAGATATGGCTTGTTCAATCTCTTCATCATCACCACCATCTAATAGAAACCCCCATTGATTTATTTCATTATCTTTCATCCATAGAGCTATCTGTTTTAACATTTTAATAATTTCACTACTATCCTCATTTGTAGCAATTTTTATATTGAAACCTTCAACGTAATCCAAGTTCAATTTTACCTCCCCATAGATTATCTTTTCTTCTTTTTTTCACTATCCTACCAGTTAATTTAAGTACATCTTTTAAAAAACAATTTACTTTAACATAAAATTCCAATGATTCTTCAGATACAAAAATAGGATCCGTAATCGACGATCCCTTGTTAAACTCTTGCACCCGTTACTTGAAGATAGTGTCATTTTTTATCTCTTATTTCTTCTAAAATTTGTATTACATGATTATTTTGTTTTTCAATTGATTTTAGCCTTCTCTCAATAATACTCGATGAAAAGAAAACAATAAGCAAGATTGCGATTCCGACAATATCCAAGTATAATCCCCCAATGATTTATATTATTAAATAGCCATAAAATCCGATAGGGGCTATACCCCTTGTTCCAGATAAGCACCCTTTAGTCATACATGTAGCGCAAAATATCTTTACTTTATCTACCTTAATGGATAAACTAACTCAATTTCTTTCTCATTTGTAAGCGATTGATGATACCAGTAATTGTGATATGCCCCATGGATACAGAGAATTCTTTTATCAGGGTACTTTTTAACTGCCTTTTTAACCCTTGCAACCATAATGTTATGTCTTGCATTCCGAACTATATTTTGCACATCAGGATTAATGGTTTGTAACCATTTATACATCTTATTTGTTACGTCATCATAGTCAAATGAGTTAAATGGTATTTCCCCTTTATTCCAAGTTGAAAGTTTCTTTTCATTCCATTCATTTAGCTCTTCTTCTAATTGTTTCTTGGCTCTAAAGTCAAACTTATCAAATGGCTCTTCTTCAAATACATCCTCTTCAAACCAATTGACAGGAACAAACTTGATGTTGTTTTCCTCACATAATGGAAAGATTACGTTAGGATATTCATTTTGTGTTTCACCTAAAATTCCATGAGGTGTACCCTTAGTTTGATAAAGTTCCCAGCTCTTCGGATGAACTTCACCACATATTACATCAGGGTTAAATTCCAATATTAATTCTTTTACTAAGGTTAATGGGAAATTATACTCCTTTTGCATTTCTTCATCATGGGTCATTCCTAAAATACCTACAATACTCATAAGTAACACTTCTCCTTCTTTCTCAACTCTTCTGCTGCAATAGTTGAACAAGAAATGCCTTTTCCTTATTGAAGTAAACTACAACTAAGTGAAATAATTTATTATCTGTGTCCTTCTTTTCTTGCTTGAATATATCCGTAATAAGAACAGGTTCCATTTTCAGATAAATCCTTTACCTCAAAGCCACATTTATCGTAGAAACTAAAATTATTTGAGGAGGTATGTGCAAACCAATCACCGTGTGGAAGTTTTTGAATACATAATTCAACTAACTTTTTACCAATTCCTTTTTCACGATATTTTGATAATACTACTAAGTCCATAATATTAGCAGCCATTATTTGGTCTGAAATAACCCTAACCATTGCAACCATTCTCTCATTATCCCAAACCGTAAATGCCCAGGTTGAATTTTTAAAAATAAGGGTGAATTTTTCTTTCTGCCAATTTGGTATTTTTCTTGCCCAGCCTGCATCTTTAAATAATTCCTCAACATATTCAGCAGGCACACCCTCTGTACCCTCTCTAATTACAAGTCCATTAAAATACTGATACATGTTTATCCCCCCAAACGTATTAAAAAAATAGTTCTTTATTGCACCTTTCTTATTGAACAATCCTGCTACTATAGTTGAACAAGAAATGCCTTTGAAGTAAAGCACCCGTTAGTAAAATTCTATACAGGCGCAACAAATTCTACTTTTATTCTATCTGGGTCTTCAAAATAAACAGCATAATAATCATTTCCTCCAGCAAATGGGTGTTTATCTAAGTAGAGAATGTTGACTTCTCTTTCTTTCAATTTGTTCGTCATCTCGTCTACGTGTTGACGTGATGATGCGTGAAATGCTAGATGATTAAGCCCTACTCTACATCTATGATATGGAGGGTCCAGAAACCTATCTTCTGCTTGAACAAAAACGATGTAAGTGTCACCCAGTTTCCAACTGTGACCACTTTCCCATTCTTGAAAAGAAGCATAACCTAACTCTTCTAGGAACCAACCCCAAAATTCGACCGATTGTTCTAAATCTGAAACATATATCTCTATGTGATGCATTAATCCTTGTGGCATATAAATCTCCCTTACAATTACTAAGTTCTTCTTCAACTCTTCTGCTACGTTACTTTAAGTACATTAATTCACGTACTTATTCTAGCATAAGATTCTAATAATTCTTTAAATCAGAATAGGATTGCCATAATCGACGATCCCTTGTTAAACTATTGCACCCGTTAATACAATAAGAACAAGTATCTATTATCTGAACAAAAAAACATTTATCTGTTATATTTCCTATCTTTTATAAATAAACCAATTATTGTAAGGATAAAGCCAAAAACCAAAATATAAAATTCTCTTCCATAAAATCTAATTCCAGGCTCATTTAGGATGTAAAGTGAAACTATCATCAATACAATACCGAATAACATTACTTTTATAGAACGCACAATGTTTCCCCCTATTCTCCTTTATCAATCCTGCTGCTATTACTTTACTAAAGCACCCGTTAGCTTACTTCACATCTCAGGTGGACGTTGTTTTCTTTTTACCTCTTCAATTTCTTTTTTAAGTTCAGAATTACTTTTTCCTTTATTTTTTTGAGTAGTGTGTTTTGATTTACTACTATTTTTTTCTCTTATAATTCCTCTAATAGTTAAGATAACAATGACAAGGATGATAATTGAACCAATAATATTTAACCACATTTTAAACATCCTCCAATTCAACTAAATGCCACGTTACTTCAATAAACAATAGAAGCTGCCAAGTCGACAACTCCTTGTTCAGCTAAAGCACTGTTAGTGAAGAAGAACTACTTTCTCTTTCTAATCAAGAAATAGATAATAAATCCGCAAAAAGTGAATATAACAGTTCCAATTAACACCTTTGCCATTGAAACACTTACTTGTGCAGTATCAAAACTTGTCTGTTCTATCTCATTGACTGTCCACCAACTATCTATTGAAGATTTATATATTGCTAAGTAAAGCCATAATAAAAAAATAAAGAAAGTAAATATAATAATACCAATTTTTTTATTCATGAATTCCACCCTTTTTTACGATAGATGTTTGAATAAAAGATATTATCTTTGTTGTACTAACCTGCTGCGTTATTTCAATAAGCAATAGGAGCTGCCAAATCTACAACTCCTTGTTCAGCTAAAGCACCCGCTAGTTCAAGATGATTTCTCTGCCCAAAAATTCACATATAAGTTTGTAACTGTCACATCAATCATTCCTTTTTCTTCAAAATCAGGATTTATATTGTCTGGTAAATCTAAATAAAAGCCAAACTCATCTACATCACTTGAATCTTCAGAAGGACTAAATTGATAAGTACCACCTCTATACGTTGCTTTTGCTTTCGCCTGAAATTTACTTATTAAATCATCATTATTATGTTGGAGTTCCACACCCGATACTAGTGTTGCACCACCTAAACTATAACTTCCACTTGACCTAAAGAATACTTCATATTCATTTGAATTATGAGCGATTACTTTAGACACATAAATTTGGTTTTCCCCATCCTGAAAAAGCACTTTTTCTTTGTTACTCTCCAAATCATTTAAATCAATCTCGATTGTATTTTCTCCTTTAACAGGGTGTGCATTATTGTGATAATCTTCAATGTTATTGGTAAAATAATTTATCCCTTGTGTTCGAAGATTGTATTTTTCAACTGCTTGAGGTACAAGCACAACACCAAGAACTATTATTGCTGCTGCAATATATACCGTATTTAGATTTAAGAATCGTTTCATTGAACTCCCCCAATTCACATTATTTGTATTTTAGCCATAAGCCTAATTCCATTTTTTACAAAACTGTTTTGTTAGTTTAATAAGAAATACCTTTTCCTTATTGAAATAAAGCACCAGATAGTTTGTTTTAGTGTTTTTATTCATTAGAAAAGGTGGCACCACAAATTTGGCGGATCCTCATTCCGTTATTTCCTTAAAAATGACGATTTTTATCGTGTTATGTAATCCTCATTCCGCTAAATGCCCTTTTCGACCATATTTTTCATTGTTATTGGGTAAATAACGGAACCAGGAACCGCTTCACCCTTACAAAACGACTTTTTTACCCATTTAGCGGAACCACGATCCACTTCACTGGTTTGCGTGATTCACATTCCGATCCTTCGAATTCCTCATCCCTGATACACGTCTTAAATACTTAATATATAGCGTTAATCCCTCTTGCTTAAATTTTGATGTTGTTCTTTTTTATATTAAGACTAATGTATTAAGGAAGCTCTCAAATCTTTAACGCCATATTCCAAATAAGCCTTTAAACAAGAAACCATATATACCCAGCCTTGTTTTTGACCGATCATTTTGTTTACTATTTCAGGGTCATCTTCTCTCAAACCTGATTCTGTTACTTCAATTATTGTACTTTTATCATCCAACTCTTTTAGTGTAATTGTAACAACCGTTTCTTCACCATGTTCCGCCCCCCATGAAAATACCACTTTCTTATTTACCTCAACTTCTAATATATTTATAACCCCTTCTGCTTCGTATTCATCATATCTCAATGTTACCGACTTACCTTGTTCCCATCTTTCAGAACTTGATGAAAACCAATAGTTTCCGATTTTTACAGGGTCTACTATAACTTCAAATACCTCATTAACTGACTTTCGTATTTTCATTTTTGTAGTTACCTGTGTATCCAATTAAAATCAACATCCTTTCTATTTTAAACACATTCTTTATTTGAAAGAAGTTATTTCTTTTCTTCTACATTAACGATTATATTCCCAAACAATTCCTCACCAAAATATACTTCTAGCCTCCATTTACCTGATCTCGGTAGTGTCATTGTTGAAGGAATATGATGGTCTGCTCCTAAGTGTGGGACAAGCGAATTATTAGTTGAAACCTCAAAAATAGTTATACTTTCATTTGTTTTTTTGCTTATTCCAACTACCTTAAAGGGCTGTTTAAGAGTATCTGGTTCACCCCAAAAATGCCACATATATTTTTGCTCTTCACCTGCTATGAAAGGTCCGTACTCTGCAAACCCTAATTTTCCATTGTCCCCAATTCTAAATACAAAATTGCCTTTTTTCCCATGGTCTGTAATTACAACCTCTCTAACCAGAGTTGGACTTTCATCCCAACTTACTTCAGATGACTTGGCTTCTTCTTTTGAACAACTTATCAATAATATCCCACACATAAATATAAGAAGATATTTTTTAATAATAATTCCCCCTTACTTTGGCAGAAGATATCTTAATTAGTCAGAAGATAATAAACAAACTTTACCTTTTGCTCATTCATTATAAATTCTTCATCACTCGTTGCTATGTACTTAAAACCGTTTTTCTCTAAGACTTTTTGTGAGGCTCTGTTATTAGTAGTTGTTTTTGCCGAAACCTGTTTTATTCCTTGGTTATTATTTATAACATCTAACAAAAGTTTCAATGCTGTGTTAGCAATTCCTTTACCAGTATATGCTTTTCCCACTCTATAACCTATATGCCCTAAACCGTTTTCAATATCTACTAAGTTCATTCTTCCAAGAATTGAACCATCTTTATTCTTAATTAAGTAAAAATAAGATAATTCTTGTGCCTGTTCATCCAGTAAGGCGTTAGTCTTTTTTTTAAAGGTCTCAAAGTCATAATAATCATCACCGCGACTTGGTACCATTCCCTCAAAAAAATCTCTGTTTTCAAGCTCAAATTCATATAATTTTCCAGCATCTGTACTGTGTAATCTCTCAATTGTTATATCCATATTAATTACCGCCAATTTATGTTGTTGTAGCTAATGCGACTATCCGCTATTCAGCTCAATAGGGTCCTTTTGTGTAAACTCTTTATGTTAACTTTTGTACCAGAACAAGATTTCTAATTTATTTCATTTTTTGGTCTCAAAAATAACGATTTATCAAAGACTAAAGATAGATCTATTTGTGGAAGCTCACGTTGTATTAGTTCGTACATTTCCTCAATTATTACTTCTAATTCTCTTATAGAAGTCTTTGGGTCATCTAGAAAAATAGACTCTAAGCGATTTGATAAATTTTTAGGAGTGATTTCCATTGAACTAAGTGTATGTTTTTGCCACTTAAAAGCTGGATGGTGTACGAACTGACGGTTTAAACCGAATAATATGCTCATTAAATTGGTTTGAACGGCTACCATTACTTTATAAAGCATTAACCAATCTTCACGCTCAAGTAATGCCTCACGATTATTCCATCTGTTTCCTAAAAAAATATTCTCCTTTACCATAGCCACACTTAATTCATAAGGGTATTTACTTACTTTCTCTTTCATACTATTAATAACTAGATCATTGCTGAGTGAAACCCCGTTATAAACCGTAGCTGCAATACATTGCTTATCTAAATTCGTATCACAAGATATGATCACGTCATTTATTATTTTGTAAATTGTATCTGTTAGAAAATTGCTTATTTCTAATTTTACACCCTGAGTTATGTAAGTTTCTGACCATTCCTCATCTTCATATGGGTGAAAGTGAATAATATTACCATTTAATTCAACGATTGGAGCCTTCCTTTCCTCGTCAGTAGGAGCTCCATCCCAAAACACAAATAGTTCAATATCTGAATATTCATCATGCCAATTTCGTGATACGGAACCTCCTAATAAAACGGCTTCAACTTTTGGATTTTGTTCATAGATATTTGCTATATCTGATGCCAATACTTTTAAATTCACATAACCTCTCCCTTTCAGAAACATTTTTTACTTGTTCAAGGAAAGCATCCGTTAGCTTAATAGTAATTACTTTTTTCTTTTTATAAATAGATACAATAAAACAATTACTTACTTCCCAAGAACCGCCTACTGAAGCACCTAAGTATACGAGAACTATATTCCAAATCAAAGTTCCTATTGTTGTAAAAAAAAGAAACAAGCCAACATTCATATTTGACATACCTGCAGGAACAGATATCAAACTACGTATTAAAGGAACGAAACGACAAAAGAAGACCGTCCAAGGACCATATTTATCAAACCAAGCATCAGCCTTGTGAATATCATTTTTTGTTATACGAAGAATATGTCCCTATCTATCAACAATCTTCTCTAACGGATACTCCTAAAGGTCTTTTCATTTCATAACCCCAATTTTCACTGATTGAATTTAAAACGTTCTTCAATAAACCTGCTGCGTTTAAGTACATTAATTCACGTACTTATTCTAACATAAAATTCCAATAATTCTTCAAATAAGAATAGGATCGCCGTAATCGACGATCCCTTGTTAAACTCTCGCATCCGTTACTTTAATAGCGAACGCCTACACCTTTTTGCTTTTTACGAGATGAATAAACCAATATAACGCTATCCAAGGTAATATAAATCTAGTTGTCCACTCAAATAAGCTAACAATAATTCCAAACCCATTATAATTGAGTGTAGTTAAAACAATAAATATTACAAATAAGCTAATTGTACCGTAGAATAAATACCTCATAATTAAACACCCTTATTTTAATATTTCTAATTACTCCCTAAACACAAAGGTAATGACTTATTACTCTTAATTAATCAACGCACCCGTTAATTGAAGATAAATTACAATTGCCTTGAAGCATTATCAAGTATCTCTTGGTAAAGTTCGTTCCAATCATGATAATATTCCGTTACTTCACTTGGATTTATAAGAATTCTTTCGCCTGACTCAAACTTTGCTTTAAAATCATGTAATTGGTCAATCTCCATACGATAAAAAACTTGATAGCCTACTTTTGGGTATAGACTATCTTCTTTCCATTTTGGGTTTTCCTTGTGGTCAACGATAATATGCCCTAAAAGAGAGCAATTTCCTGTAACATATCCTTCTTCATATGCTTCACGCTTTAAACATTCTTCAGGAGTTTCTTCAGATTCAATATGACCTCCTGGGAAATCCCAACCTCTATGGTTTAAATTGACTAATAACAAATCACCACCTTTAAAACAAAATCCATGAACACTTGTAATTAGTTCTCTTGGTGGGATTTGTTTATCAGGCTTCCAAGTTAATTTTACTTTTGCTTCTCCCCAATTCACAAATTTTGTAGTCATACATTTTCTCCCCTTATTAACCTGATCTTCTTCAACTCTTCTGCGACGTTAGTGGAACAACGAGAACGAATCCATTCTTCAACTCTTGCACCCTTTTGTTTCATTGGTATCAATAATATTCTTGGGACCGCTTATCAAGGTAACCGGCGAGGTGCAGTTCTTATCCCGGTTGATTGCTTTTATTTATTTTTCAAAAAAACTCTTTACTCTTTGGGGGTCATTTAAATTCTTTTCTATAAGATTCTTTAGTTCTTTTTTCTTTGAAATTTGAAGATGTTTATCACTCATATACCATTTTGTTAATTCCTCTTTGTGTATACTATACCGCCGTTCTTGGAATTTAAAAATTATTTTATCGACACCTTCGATTAAGTTGAAAATGTAAGTAGCATTGGTCAAAACAATCTTACGAGCAGTTTCCTCTGTTTTATTAGTATATTCAGCTATTATAAGATTCTCATCAGTGTATCTAGCAAATCCGTTTGAATCTTCTTGGTAGGGCAACATATTCAGAATAGCTGAAGCATAATCTCTATCGCCTAAACTAGAACCTTTGTATAAAAACATTGTTTTATCTTCTTGTGATTCGTTTCCAGGACTACAACTAGTCACAAAAATCAATAGAGCAATTAAGAGAACTATCTTTCTCTTCAATAAAATCCCCCCACATTATATCTAGCCATTCCATTTCTTCTTCAACTTTTCTACTGCGTTAGTTTTAGCGTCATTCTTCACAAAATCTGCATTTATTTTAACATAAATATTCATAATATTTTGCAAGGTTGAGGAAACAATGATTTTATACCAATTTATTGATAAATTTATGTATGCTGATTTACATAAGAACTTGCAGGTCAAAATGTGAACTTACACTTACCAATAAAAAACGACCATCAAATTAGCGTACAAATTGATGGTCGTGAAACGGAATCCCCTTTAACCTAGCCACACTCAAGGTTACTACTCTTCCTTACTAGGTTTAAAGAACTTTACAAGGGACATAGCTTCCTTGGCAGTAATTTCTTGTGTTACTACTTCATAGATATATTCATTAGAAGTTCCAACAAAATGAGCACTTTGTGGCCGGTCAAGTTCATACACTGTCCAGTCAATATCGTTCGTTGTAAACTTTTCGATTCTTTTTCCTTTATTAGTATCAAATGCTCCTGAGGAACGCGTAACAGAATCTTTATGGTAGGTGCGTACATACAATAATCTGGTCCCTGAACCTTCCACATTTTCACCCTTCTTATAACTATAGGTCAGATAAGCTTGGTTAAAAGACTTATATCTTTCATAACTTGCAGCGTATAATTCATATTCAGAACCCGTAAATTCATAGAGAAAACTAATATCTTCCCGAAGAGTTTGGAGCACTTGATCTACATCTTCCTTATAATAGTCAGCATGCTCGATTACCTCAATTTCTTTTTCTCTTGAATCTTCATAATGAGGAGCTGGGATTTCCTTCTTAGTCAAACCAGTTAGGCTTGGAATAAATTCTTTAGAATCAACTGAAACGTTTATTTCTAATTTTTTCGGATGTAAATAAGATGTAATATTTCCATTTGAATCATACTCCTCATATTTAACTAAAATACCAGTATCTTTATCAACCCAAAACCGGAATGTTTCAACGTTCTTCATCCTTGCAACTTTGTCTTTAACTTCACCAGATAAAACAATGGTATTATGCCCAAGTATTTCTGCATTTTGTTTTTCAATATCCCATTGTTCATAATCTCCTAAGTATTGTACTGCCTTATGAA
This sequence comes from Virgibacillus sp. JSM 102003, assembly GCF_041949995.1. Taxonomy (NCBI): domain Bacteria; kingdom Bacillati; phylum Bacillota; class Bacilli; order Caryophanales; family Bacillaceae; genus Virgibacillus; species Virgibacillus sp. JSM 102003. The sequence continues at coordinate 13,048 of NZ_JBHFQH010000002.1, read as the reverse complement.
ATGGAAAAAGTGATATTCCTGCTGTCCCGGTTGGTGGTGCTTCCCAATCATAAAGACTTAAAAGTTTGTCATAAACTTTACTAGAGTCAATTGATAGTGCCTCTTCTACGGACACTTTTTTTTGAAGTTCTTTAGGATCGTATTCACTTTCTCGGTAACTTTTTCTCATAAGGTCAATATTCCATACTTGATTATCATTGTGAACTGCCTTTTCATTTTGTACAAGCTCACCATCCAGTGAGTGATTCTTAAATGAAACATAGCCACCCACTTTATTTTCCATACTTAACTTATACTTAACATTTACAGTCGATCCTGTTCCATCGTTGTAAATATTCTGCTCTTCAAACTTGCCCGCTACAGTCTTAAAGTGCATAGGTGTATTTAACATTTTGGATAATACTTCTCTCTTGTTCATATCATCAAAATACTCTTCTTTATTCGGAGGGGTATACATGCTCCCTTCCTTGGTATCCAAATTCTTATTCGAATTAGTAGGAGATTGTATTGTGTTTTCGGGAATAGATTGATCGTCACTAAAACCGCCTAGTTTATTGAAGCTAAACAATCCTAAACCCAAAAGAAGTACACAACTTATAGATACACTCAAGATATATTTTAGTCTGAATTGTAAGTTAGATTTCTTCCTTTTTGAAGCCCTAACGGATTTCCTTACTGCTTCCTTATTTTTCTCACCAAATTCTATATCTTTTAGAATTGTTCTATTCATCTTTTCATTTAAATTATTGAACATGTCTTCCATTAGCTTTACTCCCTTCTAGCCTTTGCTTTAATAAAAGGCGGGCCCTATGCAGTCTAGATTTAATCGTAGACAGCTTCATATTTAGCAAATTGGAGATTTCATTATATGTAAATTCTTCATAATAATATAATATGATTACTTCCCTGTATTTAATTGGTAAGGAAACTATTTGCTCTGAAATTATTCTACTATTTTCGAAATCTAATAGCCTCGACTCTGGTGTTTCTGTAGTTTTAGTTCTAGTAGATAAGAAATCAGAAAATATCAGATTTCGAAAAGACCAGTTTCTCAGCTTATCTTTACAAAGATTGACTGTAATACTGTAAATCCAGGTCTTATAAGAAGATTCATGTCTGAACTCATCCAACTTTTGATAACACTTAATGAAAGCTTCTTGGGCAATATCTTCAGCTAATTGTTTCTCCTTGATATAAGTAAATGCTAGTCGAGTTATACTTTGGCCATATTCATTCATTAAAAACTCCAGTAATTCATCTTTGCTTTGTTCATACTGATTCCCCATAGGTACTTCCCTTCCTCAGATAATATCCTTTAATATTTAGACGACACTATGGAAGTTTGGTTGTAAAATTATTGCAAACGAATATTCTAAATGAAAAAGTGCATTACTTTATAAGGTAAATGCACTTTCACGAAATATTTATTCAATTATTCTCCATGCTGACTGGTTTAACTTCAGACTTAACAACAGGTATTATATAAGCTTTGACATGTAGTATTCGTCAACAAAATTACCATCGATAAGCAATGCGTGTTTTTTAGTCCCTTCTGTTGTAAAGCCCATTTTTCGGTACAGAGATAAACCTGATTCGTTCTTTGTCACTACCGTAAGTTCCAGGCGATGAATATTGTTATTGATTGCCCATCGATCCAACTCTTCAAATAGCTTTGAACCTACTCCCTGTCCCCTGTACTCCTTTAGTATTCCAATAACAATATAAGCGGAATGTTTATTTCTTGTCGCCTTGCCGCCAAAAGCCATTAAAAAGCCAACTAATTCATTGCCTGTTTCCGCAACAAGTATAGTAGAGTTCCCTTCTTCTTCAATACTCTCTATCATCTTTCGCTGTTGTGCTGGCTGACTATTTCTCTCGCCAGCCTCCCACAGCATATATTCTGAATTCCCCTCAACTTGCTGGGTAAGATGTGAAAACTTTTCTGCATCTGAAGGTTTAATTTCTCTGACTATCACTGCGATTCTCTCCCGTAATGTTTTATATGCTTCGACTGTTATTAGTCTTTAATACTAACACTCATCTTCCCATCACGATAATGAGCATATTTATCTTCTTCTGATAAATCTACAAAAAGACCATTTTCCGTAACTTGAATAAGTTCTTTCACCTTTTTTTCATCACCATTAACTTCAATTGTTAAAACACTTTCCACCAGTGGAGGGCCACCATCGTCGGTTCGAACATCCTGAATCTCAAAATCATTTAGTTGATATCCTTTTTCTTCTAAATAACTTATTTTTTCCAAGAATCTCTTCTTTGCCTCTGATTCACTTAGCGTTGACTCCTTATCGTAATGCTCATCGAAAATCAGTAACTGGTTGAAAGCTTTATCGTATTCTTCATTTACTAAAGCAGTGTAATAGTTTTCTACACTATCTTTAGCATCGTTGGAAGCACAGCCAACCACAATAATACTTAAACTCAGCAATGTAATTAATAATATGTTTTTCATTTTTTTCCTCCTAGAATTAAAAGGTATATATCTATCTAGTCCTGAGAGTAAATGGCCGAATAAAATTATTTTAACATAAACCACATTCAAGTAGTTTAATTTATAAAACTTGGCTTATTGTTAAAAGGATTCTTATGCCATATTGTGGAGGCACGGATCGCTTTTAACTAGCGGACACAGGAGACGCTATTTCTATAAAAATTCACCTTTTCAAACTTATCCGGACACAGAAGCCCTTATTTTACTTATATCATGGTTAATAGAGGGTATTTGTGCTAAATAAGATCCCTGGTGTCCGCGAACACCACCATTTTCGTGGATTCATGCTAAATAAGGTCTCTGGTGTCCGCAAAGCCTCAAATCTGCTATACGCACTTTGCCGCCATGTTGGTTTCTTAACTGTCAAACGAGAATATAATCTTTGGATGAAGGTCCTTTACATTAATCTCTTTTGTAAGAAATATTGATCAAAACCTTTAGGGTGATCTTCAATGACACCAAAAATTTCGTACCCGTTTTTTTGATAAAACTTAGGAGCCTGAAAGCTAAATGTATCCAGGTATATCAATCTGCAACCTTTCTCTTGCGCATACTTCTCTAATTTATTCAGCAAAATACTTCCATAGCCCTCTTTTCTGTAACTTTCATCAACCCACAGGAAATCAATTAGTATATGATTCCAAAACATATTTCCGGTTATGCCACCCTTAATATTTCCAATATCATCTTTCAGCGTAAAACCAACGTTCTCATTAGGTGTTTTGAGATGGTCTGGCAGCTGCTCCATGTTGTAGTCTATTACCTTCTTTTTTATTAATTCGCTAGTTTCTTTTGTCCATTGATTACTTATTTCCATAGTAATCCCCCCCATAATTCCGAGCATATTTGTTATTTTTTACAATGCTACTACAAAATGACATTTTATAGTAGTCTCAAAAACCAAATGGGACAAATTAAATTTTAATAACATATCAGAGTAATGCCACTTTTTCACCTCAAGAAACGATAGTAGTTATGAATAATGGAATTATTCATAACCAACCCAAGTACTTGGTTGAATTTCCATGAAGATACTCTGTGAAAATACCACCTTCTCTATGAAAATCACGAATATATAGTTAAAACTTTGGGCATAATGCCGACTATAATGAAAAATTATGGAGGTGTTATATATGAAGAAACTAGTATTATTTTTACTTGTTTCAGCTATGGTACTGACTGCTTGTGGCGATGAAGATGAAAACTCAAAGGAAAACACTAACCAACCCAATGAAGATGTTGAAAGCCAAGAAGCTATGAGTACGATGAATGACATGGTTAAAAGAATGGAAGAGCTTGACTACACTTCAATTGACTTTGACGTCATCTATGATGATAAAGAATTTGAAGGTGAAATTGAGCAAGATGATAATTTAGTGGAGTCCGAGTTTTATGATCCGTTTAACAGTGTGAATGAACGTGGGCCTGCTGCTTTTGATGCCATGTTTCCAATTGTAAAAGACCTGAAACTGGGTCAGGACATGACAGATGAAGAGGCTGTTGCAATATCTATTGAAGCGTTTAGCATACCTGACAATTTCTTAAAAGCCGAATTACAAGTAACTTTTAAAGATGGAACAGAAAAAGCATATGAAGTAAAAATGAATGAAATGTAAATATGGAATGAAAACACTTAAAGCATGGAAACGTTTGTTTTCATGCTTTTTAATTTTCAGCCAATCTTACCTATATTTCCCACCCATTATTTTCTTCCCAAAAGACTATTTCCCAAGTTTACGGGCAAATTATAAAATAATTAGACCATAACTATCGTGAAAGAAAGGTGTTTTGCATGCGCAATAAGAATGTATGGTTAGTAACACTGGGAATCTTACTGTTAATAGGTGTTGGTATTTTTTCTTTCCAATTTGAAAATCCAGACAATAATACGGCAAATCCTGAACAAAATTTACAGAAAGACAAACAAAATAAACCAAACGTCAAAAGGCAAAAAAATCCTACTGGTAAAGAACATTTCTCAGTTCAACATACCGAATATCCGGGAAAAGTTACGCCCGATTTTTCTCCTGACGAACTAATAAAGCCCCCTTCAGGAAATTGGTTAACAAACGGTGGCAATATATACAATGGTCGGTACTCCCCATTAAATAAAATTGATACTTCCAATGTCAGCGACTTAAAAGCAGAATGGATTACTAGCATGGGGACTGGCCTCAAGTTCAAATACTCCGGCGAATCTACTCCACTTGTGTATGATGGTGTCATGTTTAACGTAACGGGAGAAAATCATGTTGCGGCAATCGATGCAACAACAGGAGAATTCATCTGGGAGTACAAGCCTAAACTGCCAGAAGGCTTGGACACGCTTTGCTGCGGATGGGTTAACCGTGGCGTAGCACTAGGAGATGGAAAAGTATTTGTTGGTTTACTGGATGCAAGATTAGTTGCCCTGGACCAGAAAACCGGTGAAGTATTATGGGAGACGATAGTTGATGAATGGGAAAAGGGATATACCATCACAAGTGCTCCCCTCTTTTATGATGGAAAGGTTTATACAGGGATTGCAGGTGGTGAATACGGAATAAGGGGTTACGTAGCGGCATATGATGCAGACATAGGCAGACAAGTCTGGAGGACCTACACCCTTCCAGAACCAGGTGCAAAGGGATCAGAAACATGGCCGGAAGATAGTGAAAACTGGCTAACAGGCGGAGCACCAGTCTGGCAAACACCAGCAGTTGATCCGGAATTAGGACTCATTTATTTTGCAACTGGAAATACGGCACCTGATCTAGATGGAAGTAATCGTAAAGGTGATAACCTCTATACAGACTCTGTAATGGCTTTAAATGCGGATACGGGCGAATATGAATGGCATTTCCAGGAAGTACATCATGATATTTGGGATTATGATCCAGCTAATCCGGTTGTCTTATATGATGTCAAAATGAACGGCGAAACGAAAAAGGGGATAGCTCAAGCTGGGAAGACTGGATGGGTATATCTATTGGATAGAACAAACGGAGAGCCGCTCGTTGGCATCGAGGAAAAATCTGTACCACAAAATAAAAAACAGAAAACTTCGCCTACCCAGCCATTCCCAATTGGGGATTCCTTTGTACCACAAAAAATTACGAAGGAAGATATAAAACGAGACTTACCAAAGGAATTTGATGGAAAGTTCGGGAATATATTCACACCATTTTGGGATGAACCAGTAACCGTGAAACCATCACCTCAAGGAGGGGCAAATTGGCCACCTTCTGCATACAATCCAAACACAGAACTGTTTTATGTGCTGGGTAATGACAATTATTTTTCATATGCACATTATGCAGAAGATGAGGAGAATAAGTTTGAAGTGGGTAAAGAATGGCTAGGAAGTATCTGGCAGCCTGTAGAAAAGTCACCTAGTAGAGGCACGGTAACTGCGATCGATATTAAAACCAATAAAATTGTTTGGCAGAATGACTGGGATACGATTGCATATAGTGGAATCTTAACAACTGCCGGGAACCTGATCTTCACTGGACATAATGATGGAAGGATTATCGCATATGATGCAACAAATGGCGAAAAAGTGTGGGAATTCAAAACGGACGCAGGTGCAAATGCCCCACCAATCACTTATAAAGTCGATGGAAAGCAATATATTTCCATATTCTCAGCCGGAAATTCACTTGCCGGAACACAGCATGGAGATAAGATTTATACCTTCTCTTTAGATGGAAAATATGGATCGCTGGAAGATATTCCTGAGGATGACATTACGGTATCACCAGCAAAAGAAGAAATGGACTTCAATCAAGGCAAACAGGAAGACAAAAATGAAGTTTCCGTGGACGAAGGACTAAAAGTATATGAAAACAATTGCTTATCCTGCCATGGTGCAGAAGGTGCAGGCGGCCATAATGGACCGAATTTACAAGATCTCAACATGGATACAGAACAAATCATTCAACAGATTAAAAACGGTGGCGGCAACATGCCTGGATTTGAAGGTGCGTTAACAGAAGAAGAAATTAAAGCTGTAACAGAATACATCAAGAGCCTTTCGGAAGAGGAAGGTTAAAAAGAACCAAAAAGGTAGTCGTCCATTTGCCAGGACGACTACCTTTTTATGTTAATCTGTGGATGCTTTTTCAGTTATTGGAATTTGAATTAACCGGTCATCCTTTTTATTTGGCTCACCACGATCATCATGATTATTGGTAATCGTAAACAGTGCGTCATCCTCAATCATAATATCTCTTAACCTTCCTGCATCACTGAAAAATTCATCAACTTCACCGCTTGCTATATCATAAGTGAAAATTTTGGAACCGGCTAATGAGGCTACAAATAGTTGTCCATCATTAAAAGCCATTCCAGATGGCGCCCAAGTGTCATCACCAGAATGATGGATAGGTTCAGTCATATCAGACGCTTCTTCATAACCCTCAATTATAGGCCATCCATAGTTTTGCCCTGCTTCGATCAGGTTGATTTCATCATGACCGGATTCACCATGCTCCGAACTATAAAGATTTCCTTCGTTGTCCCAAGCTAAGCCCTGTGGATTTCGATGACCAAACGAGTAAATATAGGAATTGTCAAACGGATTGTCCTCTGGAACATCACCATTTAACTCCATTCGTAAAATCTTACCCGCCAAGCTACCAAGTTCTTGAGCTTTTTCTGCCTGACCAGTATCACCTGTTGTAGCATATAGCATATTATCTGGTCCGATTTGAATTCTGCCACCGGTATTTATTTCTCCACCTGGTATACCCTCAAGGAGAACATCCTCTTCCGTCCAAATGTTATTTTCAAGTGACATCGTGATAATTCTATTAAGGGTTTCACCATCTTCCTGATAAGTATGGTAAGCAAATGCCATTTTTGATGTATCAAAATCTGGTGCTAAAGTAAAACCAAGAAATCCGCCTTGTCCCTCATGAAGAATATCTTTTGATACCTCAACATCCTGAACTTCTACTAAACCGAGACTTCCATCGATTTGAACAACAGCTCCATCACGTTGACTTAAGAAAAAGTTATTGCCATTCTTGTTGATTGTCCACGGGATAAACAAGTTATTCGCATGGATACTTCCATTATCCGATGTTACGACTTCAACAGTTCCCTCTGATACTTCAACTGCCTCTTGTTGGAATGGATCTTGATTCTCTTCATTCTCTTGATCCTGTGATTCATTATTTTCCTGAACTGTATTTAATGCAAATACAAGTCCTCCCAGAAAGATTATTCCTAGTAAACTAAGATATATTGTTTTTTTCAAAAAACCACCTCAACTTCATTTGAATTTCGTCACTAGCTTCGCCCATTTTCAGACTATTTATACATAATAGAATTTTTTTAGAAAACTCGGGCTATCCAAATAATTTCTTCCTAAGTCTTTAATTTTGAGCGGACACAGGAGACGCTATTTCGATAAAAAAGTCGTCATTTCGAAGTTATACGGACACAAAAGCCCTTATTTCATATTTTTCATGGTAAAAAGAGGAGGTTATTAACAAATAAGGTCTCTGGTGTCCGAAAACATCACTATTTACAAGTATTTTTGCCAAATAAGGTCTCTGGTGTCAGCTACACCTCTATGATGATAACCTGCGCACTTGGCAGACTTGTCGGTTTCTTAACCACAAAAAAATAACCGTTCCATATAATTAATGGAACGATTACACTTTATCAAGCTGCTTTTTATCAAGTTTGCCAATCGATCTATATGGCATATGATCTACGAATGTTAACTCTTTTGGCACCTGATATCTCGCAACCTTAGAACTTAGCCATTCAAGAAGTTCCTCTTTTGTTACTGTAGCATTTTCCGCTGGCTGTACAAATGCTGTTAATCGTTGGCCAAATTGTTCGTCTTCTATTCCAGTAACAGCCACATCCTCAACTTCGAAATGCTTGATTAGTATCTGTTCAACCTCTATTGGGTAAACATTTTCCCCTCCTGAAATGACCATATCGTCATTTCTGCCACACAAATAATAGTACCCATTTTCATCTCTGAATCCTAAATCACCTGTTTCAATCCAGGGGCTGTTTTTGTTACTCATCGACCAGTCATTCCTTACACAAAATTGTCCAATTTTACCAGTCTCAACTTCATTCATACGTTCATCCAGAACCTTTAATCGCATGCCATTTATTCTTTTGCCAATGGTTGATGCTGAATAGTTTAAATCCTGTGGTGTTGCGATGAAATTCAAACCGGATTCCGAGGTTCCGTATAGATTGTACAAGACATCCCCCAGTTGATTAGATGTCTCATCTACAAGCTTTTTACTGAGCTTTGCACCTCCTGATGCAATACAGTTGAGACTGCTCAAATCTTCTGCATTCGTTTTTAACATTCGCTGCAGCATTAACGGAACAACAGTGACTACTTCAACTTGATGTTCACGAATCAGATTGCAGGCTTTTTTTGCATTAAATCCACTGCTAATAACTGCTTTCTTCCCTAATGGAATGAATAAAAGCAAAACTGCCAATCCGTAACCATGGTAGATTGGGGTCCCTATATAGGCAGTATTATAGTCTAAAATCTTTAACCTGCTGATAAAAGCTGCAAATGGATTTAAATAATTAAATAATGATGGCTTATGCGCTGCATCTTTGGAAACTCCAGTGGTGCCACTTGTTTGCAGCACAATTTTACTCGCGGAAGTTCTGGGTAATTCTGGTTGTTTATGATCATTTGAATGAAGGAGATTGTTAATGGCTGGTAAGTGATCATGATAGCTTAAAACTTTTTCATTAGAGTAAATGGATTGTTCAACGAGTGAACTTAATTCAACATCATAAATCAGTACATCAAAATCATGGCGGTCAATTAGTTCATTAAATTGGTTCATACTTATTTCAGCATTTAGTAAGTGTACATCTGCTCCTAACCTGGAAACAGCAAAAAGAGACTTCACCATCGATGCATGGTTTTTACACAATAAAGCTGCCTTCTGTCCACTTTCAAGATGTACATTTTCCTTCAAACCCAAAGCAAGCCTTGTGGATTGTTCCAGAAGTTGTTTGTAACTTATCGCCTGATTGTCATCAACTAAGGCAATTTTGTCAGCATACTTTTTTTCAGCAAAATATAAAAGCGTCATCAGATTTATTCCACAATTGAATGTGGCAACAATCAACCTGTACAACCCCAGTGGTGATAGTAATTTAATTTTATGTAACACATAAACAAGCTTGAATATCCTCAAGTTACTTCCCTCAACTTCTTTTACCTGATAAATCCGGCAGACTTCTGAGAAAAACCGACGCTAACCGCCAAAATATTAACCACCAGGGCTGATAATTTTTCCTTTTTGTATACATTAGCTTGCTGATAATCCTGGCGATTTGTTCGGGTGACATAGCTGGAACATTACGATAAGACGCTGTTGGGCGAATCATTGGGGTTCTGACTAACGGGAGATATAAGGTTGATGTTGATACCCCTGTTTTTTTCAACTCTGGAGCAGTCGATCGAAGCCACACATCAAAAGCTGACTTGGATGCTTGATAAGCAGCAAAGTATGGTACTGGTGCTAGCAATGCGTTTACTGTAGATACATTAATGACTTGTCCATGATTTTTTTCAAGAAGAGGAATGAGCGACAACAGCAGCTTCACCGGCGCAAAATAATTGATCGCCATTGTCCGGGTGAAATCATGATAACGATCCAGCGAATCCTGAATCGAGCGTCTGATAGATAGCCCAGCATTACTCACAAGTATATCCAACCCATCCGGCAGTTGGTGTACAAATGTTAGTAACCCATCCATCTCTTTCTCATTTCGAAGGTCTGCACGATAAATACTTACGCTAGCAGATTTATTTTCGATTTCACGTTTCATAGCCAAAAGTTTTTCCTCTCTTCTGGCCACTAAAATCAAATGACACTGTTGATCTGCTAGGAAATAGGCTAAAGCTTCGCCAATACCGGAGCTCGCACCAGTAATCAGTATTGTCCTTTCATGAAGTTCGTTTCTGAGTTTCTCTTTGTTTAAATATGTAGGTAAAAATAAACCTGCTTCCAGCAAACTAGATCTTTGCATAATTACACCTGTCTCACTAGTAGTTATTTTATTAAATATCTCGAATTTACTTTATCAGAATTTAAACGAAATCCAGAAAATCACCTATCATTCTGCCTAAGCCTCTCAGCAGCCAATAAATTATTCTGAACGGCAATATAAACAATTCAGGTATCCAAAATAGCACATCAACAACAATATCCCAAAACGAATAATCATCTTTACTCTTCTTGTGCTTTCGCGTTTTTCCTTTCTTTCTATCCCACCATTCTTTCATATAATTCTCCTTCGTGAATGTATTTTTTACCAGTAATCATTCCGCGAGATACGAATTTTATAACGTTTACACTCTAACTACGGTCAGGAGCAAAAAAAGTTTCTTAGAATAGACAATTTTAAGATGCTACTGAATTAATCATATACAATTTGCATAAACTAACTTCAAATTAGTTCAAGGAGTGTTTATATGAAGAATAAATTAGGTTTTATAATCACCTTTCTTATAGCAAGTACCATTCTATCATCGATTTTTAGTATAATAATGCTTGTCCTTACGATAAAGCACGATTTCAAAGTAACTGGTAGCAGTTTATTAAAAAAAATTAGCAATTAATTGACTGCATTTTCATTGTGGCTGGTTAAATAAGAAAAGGGATCCTTCATACGAATTCATTCGAAAATCCTCTCCATTATTCACCTGAAATTATTGAATAAATTTGGGTATCCCGAAACGCTCCCTTTATAAATTCATTTTTTCTCAAGGTTCCTTCATATCTCATACCCAGTTTCTTCATCACTTTTTGGGAACCAATATTATCAATATCACATCTACCTTCAATACGATTAGCGGATAATTCATTAAAACCATATTGGATAATTTTTTCTAATGCTTCTGTAACAATACCTTTTCCCCAGTAATCCTCCGATAGAAAGTAACCGATTTCCAGACTTTTATGTTTATTACTCCAATCTATAATAGCTACTACACCAATTACCTTTCCTGATTCTTTCCAGGTAATTGCCCATTCTCCTGACGCACCATCGGCATAACCATTTATAACCTCTTCTAAAAATTGAGAGGTAGTTTCTTTCACCTTATTGGTATCCCATGTCATTGGACCGGCCACATTGGGGTTCGAACAAAATTCAAAAACATCATCCACATCATCGTGAGACAACTTTCGCAATATTAACCGTTCTGTTTCAAATTCAGGCATTTTCATTAAACACTTTTCAAAACTCATATTTCGCATCCCCTAAAATAGATAGCGCACCAGGAAAGATGTTCTGAACTCCTCTTTTTGCCAAGAGCATTAAATTGAACCCCATATCTATGTATGTTCAGAAAAATTATAAAACCATATTCACAATCTTATATACCCATTCAGGTTTCTCATCAACTTCTAACCTTTCACAAAGAGAACTATGAACATTTCTAAACTCATGCACTATACTTTTCATAACATTTATTATTTCTACTGAACTTCTTCCACATTCCCAACTTGCAAGGAGAGATTGCTGCCAACTATCTAATTCGCTTCTTCCCCCTTCATATTTGGCCCAATCACCTAAGGCATTGGGCTGGTGTCCAGCATCCATATACCATGCACCCGCTATAGATAACCGTAATTTGTCAATACAATTTATAGCATAATAATACTCTTCTCTCATAGCTCTTCTATATGCTTCATGTAAATGTGCAAAAAACTTTGATCTCCATAACTCAAATTCATCAAAGGATGGTTCATAGGATAGTTCCATTGATTTGTTAAGGATTTCAGCGAGTCTTTCTTTATTGTCTTTTCTAATTTTAATATTTTTAAGCCAAACTGAAGGTTGGATATCTTCCAGCTTATAATAAAATGTATCCACTTTAATAAAACTATCATAGTGAATAACAGTATAAATTGAATAAGGATTAACGTCTTCAATATAGAGAACATTCCCCCATTCACTAGGACGGTTATTTTTGTTTGCAATGTATTCTTCTATTTTTTCAGATCGTACAACTACTCTTAGATCAATATCGGAAAATTGATCCATAGTTTCATTTGCGATTGAACCACCATAAAAAAAAGCTAATACATTATCATCATTTAGCAGATCCTTCTCAATCAATGCCATTATTTTTTCGCGGTATTCAGGTAATCCCACATCTCTTACCACGTGTCTACTTACAAATCCAGACATTTAAATTACTTACCTCCTCAACTGAATATGACATCTCCAAGCTCTTCCTAATACCAAGAGAGATTCCTGCTGATCAAACTCCCAGTTTTCTTAGCCAATACTTGTGGGCGGATCCTCGTTCCGTTATTTCATATAAATTCCTCATTTTGAGCTTGTTGACGGATCCTCATTCCGCTATTTGCCTTAATGAGCCCTATATTCCATTAATTTTGTGCTAATAGTCGAGTAGGCGGGGCCTCTCCTTTGGGATTGTGCCCCTTACCCCTCACAGATCCGTACGTGCCCAATTAAGGCATACGGCTCTTCATGACACCCTTAACGTCCATGTCAAAGACGTTTACTAGC
>NZ_JBHFQH010000019.1:0-56712 GCF_041949995.1 Virgibacillus sp. JSM 102003 | reverse complement strand
TGTAAGCTTTTTGACTCCCCAATCAAGAAAATATGAAGAGAAGGAGTCAAAAGGTAATAAAGATAAACATTTACTTAAAACAGATTGATTTGTTATACTAGTGTTATCCATAAGAAATCTCCTTTATGTAGAATTACGGATAACGTTGGTTGCGGATATCCTTCTACATTAGGAGATTTTTTTTATTTCGTCCAGTAATTATTTGGAAATTCATTTGAAAATGGATACCAGTTACAGGAAATATTTAACCTGTGGATACATTTGCAAGGCTAGTGAATGAGGATCCGGTTTACTGTTTTGGCGGATCCTCATTCCGTTATTTGTTAAAAAAACCTCGTTTGAAGCATGGGTTCGGATCCTCGTTCCGCTATTTGTCATTTCTGCCTCAAATTTGGCTGTTTTTCTGTTATTAACGGAACGAGGATCCGTCTCACCCGTCCAAGAGCACCTTTTCTGCTATTTAACGGAATGAGGATTCACTTCGACTGATTGTCGGATCCTCATTCCAAGTTTTAATACTTTATTCCCTTATTGAGAATAGGTAGAAACTCACCAATACCTTATTAAACTCTTGCAATCATAACCTAACCACTATGTTACAAAGTCTTTTAACTTTGTCATTATGTTATTTAATACTGAAATTGATGTAGAGGTATCAAATTGCTCAATATCTAATGAATGGTTTGCATTAGCAATTTCTATAATTTTGAAGTTATTTTTTTGAGAAAGTGTGATAATCTTCTCTGGAATGTAGTGGGCATCTTCATTTCCAATAATTAGAAGTGTTTTATTTTTACTCTCTAATAATCTTTTATAATATAAAACGTGTTGTAATAATGGGGTGAGGATAATCATTTTTGCATTCAAATAGTTACGATCATTGGCAAACTTAGAAGTAATCGGAATAGTACCAAGTGACTTACCTAAGAAGATTGTCTCATCATATTCCCCTCTTTCAATCACTTCGGTAACCACAGGGGTTACATCTGCAACAATCAGGTTTGCCAACTCATCTTTCGGTAGATTTAATTCACTTTTATAGTATGAATAATGGATATGCACGACATCAAAATTATTTTCAAGCATTACCATTGTTGAATAATAAAATAATGGTTTATCATATGTGTAACCTGCACCAGAAAACATAAAGCAAACAACTTGTGAATTATTTTGAATATGGGTGTACTGAATAACTTTATTCTCTTGTGTTTCTATTGTCTTTTTTTCTACTTTCATCGGTTCTCCCCCCAAACTATATTTTACGCATTTTAACACTCGTTATTTAAACTTATCTTGTTAAACTATCCCGACCGTTAATATCTGTATTTATTTTAACACAAGTGCGATAGCACGAGGAGTCTCAATCCATGCCCACGGAAAGCGTCCGTATGTAGTGGACATCAAATTGCCTAGCACATTTACAATTCATTTGGATTTACTACTTCATCCATAAAATATGAAATTGTTTCAGTTATGAAAGTATAAAAACCTTCATACAGCATAAATGCAACTATAACATTCTATTAGAAACAAGCTTTTTGAAATGAGGACTTAATTTATTTATCATTTTCGTGTAAAATTATTAAAGAAACATACAAGATTTACACAGAGAGCATGGTTTAAATATATGAAAAATCTTAATATTGATTATACATTAGTGTTTATACTAATCCTTTTAGGGTTAGTAAGTCTATTTAGTTTATATACAATCGTACCGAGTTTACCCGAAAAGTATGACGGTTCCAACTTTCTGCTTAAACAAGCATTATGGTTCGTCACAGGTGGAATCGTAATTTTTATAATTATGCTTATTGATTATGATCGTTTTCACCAGATAACATGGATTTTATATGGTCTTGGCCTAACTTCACTATTCATGCTTTTTATTGGTTTTCCAGCTGGAATCGTTCATGAAGCGAATGGGGCTGTCAGCTGGTTTAAATTCCCTGTAATAGGAACAATCCAGCCTGGGGAGTTTATGAAGATTATCCTTATTATGACGCTTGCTCATGTAATGGTTCGTCATAACAATAAATATCTGGATAAGACGATTAAAAGCGATTTGGGTCTGCTTGCAAAAATACTTCTAATAGCCGCACCCCCAATGGCTTTATTAGCTGTACAGCCGGATTTGGGCGGGTTGTTAGTGCTGATAGCGATAACTGGCTTTATGATCCTCGTGTCAGGTATTAAGTGGCGAATTCTTTTTTCCATTGCTTTTATCGTCATCGATATCGTCCTGCTGGCCATAGCCGCGTGGTATTTATTTCCTGGTCCAATTGCTGACTTTCTGGAAGAATCCGTATTTGATCACGTATCAAGCAGATTCTATGGCTGGTTAAACCCGCAGCAGAATTATGATGCAGGCTACCAGCTTATACTGGCTATGATGGCAATTGGGTCAGGTAAGTTATTTGGTAAAGGTATTGGTGATATGGAAGTATATGTACCAGAGCGCCATACCGATATGATTTTCACGGCAATCTCAGAGCAATTTGGCTTTGTCGGTGCAAGTATTGTTGTCATGTTGTTTTTCTTATTGGTTTACCGTCTGATTCACATCGCATTGTTAAGTAATGACACGTATGGCAGCTATCTTGTAACAGGAATGATTGGTATGTTTGCCTATCAGATTTTCCAGAATATTGGAATGTCCATTCAGCTGCTGCCTATCACGGGACTTCCTCTTCCATTTATAAGTTACGGTGGCAGTTCAACAATTACCTATATGCTGGCGATCGGTATTGTTCTTAATGTCCATTCGAGAACGAAAGAATATATGTTTAGTGAGGCAAGGTGGAAAGAATAATGAGTATTGATGTTATCGGTGATGTACATGGATGTATGGAGGAGCTTCAAGAGCTCTTTCATGCATTAGGTTACAAATACGAACAACATATCTTTGTACACCCCGATGGCAGAATCCCAGTATTCTTAGGGGACATTACCGATCGGGGCCCGCATTCTATAGGGTTAATTAAACTGGTATATGACATGGTTATCGTACACAAGAAAGCCCATTACGTTCCTGGCAACCATTGCAATAAATTATATCGTTATTTTTTAGGAAATAATGTCAATCAGCGTTATGGCCTGGAAACAACAGTATCGGAATATACATCATTGCCCAAAGCTGAACAGCACGCGGTCAAACAACAGTTTTTCAAGTTATACGAAAATGCTCCACTATATCTGACGTTACCGGAAGTAAATGCAATTGTGGCTCATGCCGGAATTAAAGAAGCATATATAGGACGAACAGATAAACGGGTAAAAACCTTTGTGCTTTATGGTGATATTACGGGAGAGTTTGATGAAGACGGCCGTCCGATCAGACGTGATTGGGCCTTGAATTACCACGGAACTAGCTGGATTGTCTATGGTCATACACCGATAAAACAGCCACGTATCATTAATAATACGATTAATATTGATACTGGATGTGTGTTTGGAAATTCGTTGACTGCTTTTCGGTTACCAGAGGAAGAAACTGTTTCTGTACCATCAAAGCAGCCATTAATTGAGGAAAAGTTCCATTACTTTGAGTAAAACAAATCAGCCATATCATGAGCTGTTGGTATCGTGAAATGCATCCATTCTTTTGTTAAAGGATGTATAAAGGAAAGCTTATAACAATGCAGTGCCTGACGATTAATCGCATCATTGGAAGCACCATACAGGTCATCCCCTGCTATCGGATAGCCTGAATCTGAAAAATGCACACGTATTTGATGCGTCCTCCCTGTCTCCAAGTGAACATCCAGTAATGAATGGGTTGCGGACTCTTCCACAACATTATAATGCGTAACAGCAGGCTTACCTGTTGCTGCTACTGTTCGTTCAATAATGGAACCATCTTTGCGTCCAATTGGGGCATCGATGGTTCCTTTTTTATGCTTTAAATGACCTTCTACTATTGCATGGTATCGTCGGTTTACCTTGCCTGCCTTCTGTGATGCTGCCAAAATGGAGTGACTGTAACGGTGTTTAGCGATGAGCATTAACCCTGAGGTGTCTCTGTCAAGTCGTGTTACAATGTGAACTGTATATGGTATATCGTGATTTTCGTAATAGAATAGTATCCCATTCGCAATCGTTCCAGAAGGATGAATGCTGGATGGTATTGTCGCAATGTTTGCCTGCTTATTAATAATTAATACATCCTCATCCTCATAAACGATCGAAAGTGGCATTTCTTCAGGTATCATGAAAGGACCCTTTTTCTCTTTTGGAAATGTTACAGAAAGCTCATCACCAACCGCTAATTGGTAGCGCACTGTTTTGGGAGACCCATTTATACAGATTCCCCCACCTTCATGAACGATAGCTTTAATGACGTTTCTGGAAAAAGCTTGTACCCGCTGTAGATATTCCCTAATAATCATTCCTTGATGTTCATTTTCAATTATCCACTTCAACACGCTTCACCTGCCACACATTTTACCTTATTACTAAAATTCCTTATCATCATCTGAAACAAATGAATCACGTACCCTGTCCCAGAATGGGAATGGTCTAAACCTTGCAAATCTGACTCGCTCTTTTGCCACACGGCATTGAATTGATTTTACATTTGTATAATTTTGCGTAAAGTGATCTATCGTAATTAAAAAACTGCGATCCACAACAGGTTTCAAAAGGCATGTATGGTGTTTCGGCAAAATTAATGGTGAGCCAATCGTACGGAAAACACGATTGTTAATCGAAGCCATTTCGGTAAGCTGAATTGCCTCAAGAGATGGGTGGATGATTCCGCCGCCTAATGCCTTATTATACGCTGTACTGCCTGAAGGTGTTGAAATACAAAGGCCATCACCACGGAATGTTTCAAAGTGATCGCCTTTTATTTCCACATCAAACACAACTGACCCTTCTGCTGTTTTTATTGTTGCTTCATTTAAAGCGAGAAAACGGTCCTCTTTTCCTCCATCTTGACCACGAATAATCACTTCCAATAATGGATATTCGACAACCTGAAAAGGAGTTTTGGCGATTTCAATGATCAACTTTTCAACCTCATCCGGCACCCAATCCGCATAGAAACCTAAATGTCCAGTATGTACTCCAATAAATGCAGTGGAATCAATGCAGTTCACATAGCTGTGAAAAGCCTCGAGAAAGGTGCCATCACCACCAACCGAAATGACTAACCCAGGATCATCCTCATCATATTCCAAATCAAAATCAGTTAAGTATTGTCTCATGGTAGCTTTAATTTTGTTTGATCTTTCGTCGCCTTTTGATACTATCGCAAA
Source organism: Virgibacillus sp. JSM 102003 (assembly GCF_041949995.1). Lineage (NCBI taxonomy): Bacteria > Bacillati > Bacillota > Bacilli > Caryophanales > Bacillaceae > Virgibacillus > Virgibacillus sp. JSM 102003. Next base: position 51,457 of record NZ_JBHFQH010000019.1, on the reverse strand, counting down.
TTTCACAGTCAGCTCTCTCCTTACTTTCGATGGAATATACGTTGTGCTTCTTGCACCTCATTTTTAATAATCGACATTTCTTCATCCAATTTGAATGCTGCTTCTGACGCTCGCTGCAGTCTTGATTTAATATCTTTCGGAATGCTTCCTTTATACTTGTAGTTTAATGAATGTTCATTTGTCGCCCAGAAATTCATGGCTAATGTGCGAATCTGAATTTCAGCTAAAACCATCTTAACGCCATGTATCGTTTCAACTGGATACTCAATAATCATATGATATGATCTGTAGCCACTTTCCTTTTTTCTTGATACATAATCTTTTTCCTCAATAATCGTTAAATCTTTACGTGATTTAATCATATTAACAATTGTATAAATATCATCAACAAACTGGCAAACAACTCGAACACCTGCAATATCCTGCAGTTCCTGTTCAACCCGTTCCAGTGGTATATCTCTGCTATCAGCTTTCTCTAAAATACTGGGTACTGGTTTTACCCTGCCTGTTATAAACTCAATTGGCGAATGTCTTGATTCATGTTCAAATTGTGCACGAATTCCTTTCAGTTTTACTTTCAATTCTTCCACTGCTTGTGAATAAGGGGCAAGTATTACATCCCAATTCATCCTCACACCACCCTATATCATCTTTTCCCCCATTTTATCATACTATATGAAAATGGATAATCTTTGCATATTTGTATATCATTCGCCATAATAAACAAAAGTGAAAGGGACAGGTTAACTTTAATATTTAATTACAACCACCTGCCAACCTTTTTATTTTTTTAAACTTCTATTAATAATCATAACGGAGGTTTCTAATTGGCTCAGGAAATTGAAATTGAATATAAAAATTTATTGACAAAAGACGAATTTGAACGCGTCTTATATAGTTTGCCTTTCCCAAATGATGCCCAAACACAAACAAATCATTATTTTGAAACAGCTGACTTTACGCTTAAGAAAAATGGCTGTGCATTAAGGATCAGGGAAAAAAATAACACATTTACACTAACTTTAAAAGAACCAAATGACACTGGTTTGCTTGAAACACATGATACATTAACAATACAGGAAGCTAACCAATGGATAAACGAAGATTACATTGCAAAAAAATACACATCAATGCAATTGGAAAATAAAGGAATTAATCTAGATGATTTAAAATACTTTGGAAGTTTGACAACCAAACGGCGTGAGCTGAATTATCAGGGCGTGTTATTGGTGCTTGACTACAGTACATATGGTGACACATCTGACTATGAATTGGAATTAGAAGCTGCTTCCGAAGAACTTGGCATAAAAATGATGCAGGATACATTGGATAAATTTAACATAAAGCGACGTCATACACCTAATAAGATACAACGATTCTTCTCCTCCAAGTTAAATAACGACAGCAATTATTCTGTAGAATAAATCAGATTAGTTGCTCTTAAATTTTTACGTTGCTACAATTAACACAAACAGAGTAGGAGAGAATAACTGTATGACCAAACCTGGAACAATGTTCGAAGCGATTGGCGGCTTTGATTCAATTGATAAAATAGTGACAAATTTTTATAAACGAGTGGGCAACCATCCAAAGCTGATTCCAATTTTTCCAGAAGATTTAACGGAAACTGCCCGAAAACAAAGAATGTTTTTAACACAGTTTTTCGGCGGTCCAAGATTATATTCCGAAGAACGTGGTCATCCGATGTTACGCAGACGTCATTTACCTTTTGAAATCACGCCTGAACGAAAAGACGCTTGGTTGGAATGTATGAATGCAGCACTGGAAGAAGCAGAAATTGAGGAGCCATACAAGACAGCTATATTTGAAAAACTGACCATGACAGCACACCATATGATGAATACCCCGTAATAACAGAAAGGAGAATCGATGTGAGTTGGAGTCAATCTGGGCTAATGAGCTCAAAAAGTACAAACACATCGGCAAAGTATAGCTACTTCGATTTTGTAAAAAAACCAATTGAAATTTATGTTTTTGTAGACCCGCTCTGTCCGGAGTGCTGGTCGCTGGAACCTTATCTAAAGAAGTTATCTATAGAATATGGACGATTTTTCACGATACGCCCAATTATCAGCGGGCATTTAAATACACTTAATAAAGATAAATTTGATAAACCAAAACGATTACGAGATATCTGGGAAAAAACAGCTAATCGCACAGGTATGAGTTGTGATGGTGATTTATGGATTGAGAATCCTGTTTCGTCTCCATGGATTGCATCACTTGCCATAAAAGCAGCAGAACTGCAAGGAAAAAAAGCAGGTCGAATTTTTTTGCGGAAGATACAGGAGAATGTTTTTCTAAAAAAGCAGAATATCTCAGATGAAGCAGTATTGATAGAATGTGCGAAACAATCAAACCTTGATATTGAGGAATTTAAAGATGACCTATATTCGACGTCTTCTAAGAAGGCATTTCAGTGTGATTTGAAGCTGACAAAGGAAATGGAAGTAGATTATATCCCGACAATTGTGTTCTTTAATCAGGTTTCTGAAGAAGAAGGAATTAAAATTTCCGGACTTTATCCATATGATATTTATGTTCAGGTACTGAAACAGATTCTTCAGAAGGATCCTGTACCTTCAAGCAAACCACCATTGGAAGACTTCCTCAAGAATTATGGTGTTGTCGGTAATAAAGAAATTTCGGTAGTATATGACTGGACAACAGCTAAAACAGAAAAAGAGATGAAGAAGTTGCTGTTAAAGCGATCAGTAGAAATGATCCCCGTGAAATACGGAACATTCTGGAGATATAATGATAAATAATACGCAAAGCATCGTGTTGTGCTTTGTGTATTTTTTTGGCTGATTTTAAGGGCTCTCTAAATATTGGTGAACATCTCCCGTTTTTTTTACGACTAACTTTTTCACTTACGCGCCGTATATTTTGGAAGACCTTTTAGCTGGGCATAGATGAAAAGTCTAGTAAATGTCAGTACATCTAGCTTTTTAACATATTTTCAATCGCGGCGTGGTCAATCATTTTTGAAAAACTTTCGAATTTAATGGATAATTTCATATATAATAAAAAAGGATATACGGGGCAGCGTATATCCTAAATAGATCTCCGACCTTTTATTATAAACAAAGGGGGGGATGGGAGAAAGTTTCATAATCAAACAAAAGGGGTTTTTGTTTGTGATTCATCTCACATTTATAATATTATCAACAGTAGTGTTTTTTTTCAATTGCAGGTGAACCTTTTCACAAAAATGTCACACTTCTAATTCAATTTTCTGTCACATATGATTTACAAACAGATTAATGATTGGAGTGGATATCATGCAGGATCTCCTCCCGCTTATCTTTTTAATCACAACGGTTATTGTCATTTTCTTAAATATTCTCGGTCTCATGCAGTTGATACCACTATTTATTACGTTACCGATGTTATTTATTTCAATTTATCTAACCATTTATACGTTTACACATCGAAATGTTTACCGTGGAGGAATGCGAGGATAATATTAGAAAACTAGGCTTATCGCAAAGCCCTAATATAGATAAGACTTAGTTGCCACTTATGCAGTAAGAAAGGTTTTATACTTTCTTGACTGCTAATAAGGCCGTCACCACAAGCAACGGTGACAGCCTTTTTTCTTATCCTAACAACAGTTCTTCCATTTCATTAAGCTTTTCTTCAAACACATCAAGTGCTGCCAATATCGGCTCTTTCGATGTCATGTCTACGCCTGCTTTCTTCAGTACCTCAATCGGGTAATCACTGCTTCCCGCTTTCAGGAAGTCAAGATAACGATCTACAGCTCCCTCTTCCCCATTTAGAATTTGCGTGGAGAGTGCAGTAGCTGCTGAGTAACCGGTCGCATACTGATAGACATAATAATTCATATAAAAATGTGGAATTCTCGCCCATTCCAAACCAATTTCCTCGTCAGAAACAACGTCATCCCCAAAGTATTTTTTGTTCAGATTATAGTAAATTTCCGTCAGTTTCTCAGCAGTTAGGGCCTCACCCTCTTGCATGCGTCTATGAATATCATGCTCGAATTCAGCAAACATTGTTTGACGGAAAACAGTCCCGCGAAATCCTTCCAAAAAGTGATTTAGCAGATAAAGTTTTTGTTTCTTGTCGTCCACATGGTTTAACATATAATCATTGAGCAATGCTTCATTACATGTTGACGCAACTTCTGCTACGAAAATGGAATAGTTTCCGTAACGAAATGGCTGCGACTCATGTGTGTAATAGCTGTGTAATGAATGTCCAAGCTCATGTGCTAAAGTAAATAAATCATTCACTTTCCCCTGCCAATTAAGCAATACGTATGGATTTGTGCCATATGCACCTGACGAATATGCTCCGCTTCGTTTTCCTTTATTCTCTTCAACGTCAATCCAGCGATTCTCAAAGCCTTCTTTCACTTTACTCACATAATCCTCACCAAGGGGGGCAAAACTGTCAATTACATATTCCTGTGCTTTTTCATAAGGAATCGTCATATCAACATTTTTTACAAGTGGTGTATACATATCATACATGTGTAATTCGTCGAGTCCGAGTACTTTCTTGCGTAATTCGGCGTAACGGTGCAGCAATGGCAATTTATCATTAACTGCTTCAACTAGATTATCATATACCTGCTCAGGAATATTATTGCCGTCCAAAGCTGCGTGCCGCGCGGAATCATAATGACGTACCTTTGCATTAAAATTATCTGTCTTAACCGTACCAGTTAATGTAGCGGAAAATGTATTTTTAAACTTGCCATACGTTTCGTACATTGCTTTAAATGCAGCTTCACGTACACTGCGATCTTTAGATTCTAAAAATCCAATATAACGTCCATGGGTCAAATCAATCTCTTCCCCATCTTCATTTTTAATTGTAGGGAAAGTTAAATCTGCATTATTAAGCATGCCAAAGGTATTCTCAGCGCTGGACATTGGCTCTGATGCTTCTGCCAATAAAGCCTCTTCTTTTTCACTTAGTACATGTGGGCGCTGACGTGAAATCTCATCGAGCGTTTTTTCATATAACTTTAATTCTTCCTTTTCTTTCATAAAGCTTTGCAGCTTTTCTTCGTCTGTAGACAGGATTTCCGGAACAATATAACTCATGGAACTTGATGCAATTGTCAGCAGATTCTCAGCCTTTGAATTCATCTCCTGATATTTGGAGTTGGTTGTATCCTGATCAGATCGCATATGTGCATATGTAAATAGCTTGCCAAGTCGTTCTGACAGTTGATCCTGCAGTTTTAGTACGTCATACAAATTTTGTGCAGACTCCGTTATTTTACCTTGAAATTTTTCTATTGATGGGATGTCATTCTTCAGCGATTGCAATTCTTTCTCCCATGCGTCATCCGTTTTAAAAATATCCTCAAGCTTCCACGTTTTTTCTTCTGGTATTTCACTTCTTTTTGGTAATTCCTTTGTAGCCTTTGCCACTATGGTTTCCTCCTTTGTCCTCTTTCCTTACTATTTCTAGATAAAATGAAAAAAATCCTTCATTTAATTAGTATAACGAAATAATTGGTAATCATGCCCGTATTTTGTTTGCGATAAGCAAATTTAATAGCTTTTCATCGCCAGCCAGGGCATCCTCAATATTTTTATAAAATTTTATAGAACTTTTTTTGGCAAAATAATTGGGAGAAACCTGTTGGATTACATCTAACTGTTCCAGTAATTGAAGGTATTGATGAATCGGATTAACCGTTTGCTTAATTAAGGGGAATGCTTTCGGATGATGGATATGACGACGAAGGAAATGCTGACACGATTTAAGTGAAATATGACTTTCGATTGGGAGTGGATCGATGATTTCAAGACAAAGCCTGCTTTGCCAGTCCCATGGTGGTGTTTTCATCATAAATTGTGAACTAATTGGCAAGTGGATTACTGATGGGAGGAACTCCTTGTATGTCTGTTTGAGATAAAGCCATTGGTACCAATTCAACTCCCGACCATATAAGCGGTTTTTCGCCTTTAACCGAAATGAACGTTTTTCCCGCTTCCAGAATTGCAGCAAATCATTTTTAGAAAAAAATTGGGCTTTAAATAAATCTTTAAATGTCATTTGATTTAATTTTTCCGTATAAAATTTGCCGATTGCCGTTTGTGTTTTTGAAAAGTATATATCCTGAAATGTAATGAACTGAAGGCTGTTGGGACAAAAGAAGAATAGCATGAGTGGTAATGCGGTAGAGAATTGGTGAATAAATTGAAGCAGGAACTGATCAATTTTTAAGTAACTCCGATTGCTTTGTGTCAGGCGGTTTGAACCGAGGATCCAAATTGGTGTTATACCTGCGCTAAGATATCCTTCATTACGCTCACAGATTTGCTTTACCGGAATCCGTGCACATTGATACTCGATTGCTACGAGTTTATTGTTTATGGTAATTAAAATATCTGGCCGCTGCTTAATATCAGGTAAATATGCCTCCAGCTGGACAGTAAGCTGTTGATGCTTTAGCCATTGGTATAATAACAGTTTCCCCTTTTCATGATACGGTCCTTCCCCGCCCTCACTCGAAGGACAATTGCTTTTGGAACGATGAGCAAAATGCGGAATCATTAACGTACCAGCTTTCATAATTACTGGCTCATTACAGGTTGGACAGGTAAATTCCTCCCGTTCTTTTAGTAATGAAATTTCTTTCTTAGTTAAGGCTGCTAGCGTAACAAAACTTCCATATTTAGTTTTAGCCTGAAGCATTAAATCTACACCTCCATCTTTACCTATTCGACGGAGAGTGACAAAATCCTTTAATTAAAAATAGGCGCTTTCGTAAATTTTGTTATTTTTCAAGATGTTACTACACGTTAATGGATTAGAAAACTTGGCTTATCGTCAATTCCTACTATAGATAAACTTTAGTTGCACTTATGCAGTAAGAAAGGATTTACACTTAACTGCCAAAAAAAAGACACTCTATTAAGAGCGTCCAATGGTAGCTGGAAAATGGGAACGTACTTGTTCAAACGTATTATCTGAAAATATTTGTTTCCCGTATTCTTCCAGAAAATGAATGGTTACTTCCGTGTCATTCGCAAATTCAAATACCTGACTGATCATGTCTTCTTGCTGATCATCTTTAACTTCCTCATCTTGTGGAAATTCTAAATACAGATAATATTTATCGTTGTAATGGAAGAGAGTATCTTCTATTTTATCTGTGTTATCTTGGAAATAATGACTTAACTGAATAACATCTTCAAAATCATTAAACATTACATTTAGCGACAGATTTCCATCTTCGTCCTCTTCTTTTTTGGATTTGGAGGATTTTTCATCATTATCACCAAACTTGTCTTCCAGCATATCCTCAATTTTATCATCCACTGAAATATCGATTGTCTTACCATTCTCAGTTGGAAGCTCGATATTCTCACCATTTTTGGATACCTTTGCTTTCGTTACAACAATTTCAAGACCCTTATCCAAGGCTTGCACCTGAATCCATAACGGGCCTTCGACATTAAAATCTTCTTTATAATTAACTTCGTCCATCATTTGCCAGAAAAGTTGTTCACTGCGTTCACGATTATACCAGATTTCTTCACGTTCAAATCCGCGGTCTTCTATATCGATATATGAAATATAGAATTTTACGGTATTCTCATTTATACGCTCTATTTCCATCTTATTTCTCTCCCTTCTATTAGAAAAAGCTTGACTTCACGGTCAATAGTAATGGTGGAAGAGACTACTTCACCTTTAATATTAATTTTATTATTCGTGTTCCCTTTATTACACGTTATTAACCATTCTTTAATCTATATTATTATTGTATGACATCTTATACAAATTGAAAATTCATATGCCTATAAATTAATAATTAATTTCATATTTTAACCTATTCCGCTCGATTTGTCACTAGCTTTTAATAAAAAAAACGCAGACCTCTAACTTCAGGATCTGCGTTTTTGTTAGTGAATGTTATACATCGACAAGCATCTTAGTTTACTAATCGCTGAGCTTCACGTAATTGGAAAGTCCTAACCGTTCTTGGGAGGAACCTGCGAATCTCATCTTCGTTATACCCAACTTGCAAACGTTTCTCATCAAGAATAATTGGCCGACGTAACAATCCAGGATTTTTCTGAATTAGATTAAATAGATCTTTCATCGGAAGCTGATCAATATTGACGTCTAATTTTTGGAAGACTTTTGATCGTGTTGATATAATCTCGTCTGTACCATCTTCCGTCATACGTAATATTTCCTTTATCTCATCCAGCGATAATGGTTCAGAAAATATATTACGTTCTGTGAACGGGATATCATGTTCTTCTAACCATGCTTTTGCTTTTCTGCAAGATGTACAACTTGGTGAGGTATAAAGTGTTACCATGAAACTTCACTCCTCAATCTAAAAGTGTGTATGGTCATTTCATAAACATTTGAATAACTTATTAGATTAAAATAAGTTTAAATAACCTATATGTATAATTATACTACATTTGTCAAACAAAAGGTAGGGGATTTCCCAGAAAATCTGTAGTATTAATAAATGTTCATGAAATGTTCTCATTTAGTTTTAACTTACCCTAAACTATTTTTAATTAAACCTTTTAATTGAAAAAAACTGAGAAAACTTGGCTGATCGTATAAGGATTTTAAAAAAGCGTAATCTAAAATCCCTTACTGCTGAAAAAAATAGCCTCTTGCTGTCAAGAGGCTAATACCTGTTTATGCTTTTTCTTTTAGATTTTCAAATATATTATCAGACCCACGTGCTTCATTGTAGCTAAGTACTTCATCAACCGGCTGATAAGCTTGACCATATATTTCTTCGTCTTTATACGTATGAATATCTTCGTACATTTTTTTCATTTTTTCATAAATCACTTCTTCAGAATCGTCAGTTGGAGACCAATACAGGATTTCCATAGGAGTATCCTCATTTGTAGCTAATGAGCGGCGATTGTAACCGATGGATTGCGCGTGGGAAAAACCTTCCCGCTTATAAAAATGAAGTCTCTTGGCTGTATCTGTGTCATCGTAATCAACTGGCTCCACTTCCAGAATAATTGGCTTATCTTTAACTTTAAGCTTTTCTATCAGCTTATGTCCAGTTCCTTTACCTCTTGAATTTGCTGAGACCCATACATAATCAATAAATAAAAATGAATTAAACTCAGCATACATTAAGACGTGATCGTCACTCTCATCTTTATAGTATACATCGCCTTTTTCCTTTAAAAGCATATCCATATGCTCTTTGGACTTCATTTCCTCAATCGGGAAATATTTGTTTAATTTTTGATACCAATTCATAGATCTACTCCTTAATCTTTAGTAGTCTTTTACATTATAACGAATGAGCCTGCCTTTGTTAAATCGATTTTGATAGGGAATACGGCTTATGAATTACAAATATAGGGTAATATCATAACTTATCTTCTACAGAGTCCATTATCCTTTTATTTTTTAGAGATAGCCAGTTATTTCCACAAATTCGATTTTGAAGCTTATTATACGTAAAAAAACCGGGCTCTATACGTTAAAAGAGCCCGGTTTTTTTACGATTATCACCTATGGTTTTGTGCTTTTTTCTTAATCGAGCGGTGTATAGTCAACATTATCAGTGTAAGTATTTCCTGCATTCCAAATTAAAAATTCATTAATTCCATTTTCTTGCAATGCCGTTATTTGTGCTTCAACTTCGGCTTTTCCGTATTGTTTAGTAGCACCACTATATAGCCACGGAGCTTCAAAATCCTGAATCCATGGTCTGGAGGTTGGTGGTTCTTCCAATTTCCCCAACACTTTACTCTCAACTTTGGCATATTCCGTCACCAATTTATATGGTTCTTTATCTGGAAAAGGAATATCAAAATAAGACGTCCAATGACTTGGATAAATCATAGATGAGATAACATCCACGTTCTTTGAAATCTTTGTAAAGTTCTGTCCAATACCTGGTGCTTCTGGAATTGTTGCAGTATAACCAAATATATCTACTGCGACATCTACATCATAATATTCCAGTTCTTCCTTTGCATATGAAACAAAGTCAGTTACTGCCTTCACACGACGTTTAACATTGCTCATTTTATCATCTTTATAATCCCCTAGGCTATAATTCAACTCACTATCGTAATTTTCAAATCCCTCCGGAAAACGGACATAATCAAATTGAATTTCCTGAAAACCAAGCTCTGCTGCTTTCTTGGCAATTTCTAGGTTGTATTCCCATACTTCTTTTTGAAATGGATTAACAAAAGCTTCCCCTTTATTATTGGTCCAGACTTTTCCATTTTTTGTAAAGGATAATTCCGGACGTTTATTGGCTAACACAGAATCTTTAAAAACAACTACTCTCGCAATTGGATAAATCCCTTTTTCTTCGAGGACTTTAATCAGCTTTCTCGGGTCATCAATATAATTAATGCCGATATCCTCATATGGTGAGCCTTCTTTCGGCTTAAATGTTAAATTACCATGATCCTCTTTTATATCAATTACCATTGCATTCAAATCTGACTTTTCTACTAGATTACTAAGCTTTTCAAATCTGCTTCCTCCAGCAGATGGTCCTGTAACATAAATACCCCGAACAGCATCCGGATATTCAAAGTCAACCCCAGCATCATAGGTAAAACGCTGTAATTTTTTGCTCGTGTCAATTGGGGTGATGCTTGTCTGTCGTTCCATATGTAGACTGGCTTTATAGATTTCCTCGCCGCTGCTTGTATGTAAAGTCATTGGAATTGCAATACCAAGTAGGAGAATAATACTTATTGTTGCTATTATCATGATGCTTTTTTTCTTTTTCTCCATTTTCTATCAATCTCCCATTCCCATTTTAATTATATTATAACGGATAAAGAGATAATTTAGAATATGATATTTCAAAATTTGTCGAAAAAAATCATACAATTTCGCTTGTAATTTATAAGTAAATGGTGTATGTATCTTTGCTCTTTTATTCATCTTCAAGATAATTCTTTACTAAAGTTTACGATATGAAACAGATGAATAGAACCAATTTAGAAAACCAAAAATGTTATGCCGTATATCAAAGAAAAAATGGCTTATTTTCTCAAGCCATTTTTCCGTATAACATCTGTTATTCAAGTAAATTCAGGTAGAACAATCAATGGTCATGCTGGTGAACTGCTTGTTCGTGATCATTCTGGCACATCAGTGAATCTTCATGTGGATGTTCATTATTTTCCATTTGTATCGTTACATGTCCCACGCCTTTATGTTCCAGGACGTGCTCAATTGATCGTAGTAGTTTTTGACTTTCATGAACAGATAAGTTTCCATCTACAACTGCGTGACAAGAGAGTGCATTTTGACCACTCGTTATACTCCACACGTGGAGATCATGTATGCTTTTTATACCTTCAGCGTTTTCCATCGTATTTATTATGTCATCTAAATCTACGTTCTTTGGTGTTCCTTCCATTAACACGTGAATAGCATCTTTTGTAACTCGCCATCCACTAATCAGCACTAAAACTGCAACGATAACACTTGCTAGTGGATCGGCCCATCCCCAATTGAAAAATATAATGAGTAGTGCAGCAGCAATTGCGCCGACGGAACCCAATAAGTCACCTAACACATGAAGAAAAGCAGCGCGTAAATTTAAATTTTCTTCTGTATCGCCGCGCAGTAATATCCATGCCACAAAAATATTAACCAACAGGCCAATAGAAGCGACAATTAACATTCCAGTCGTTGCAACTTCGGGTGGTTCTGTAAATCTTTTATAAGCCTCGTAGAATATATAAATTGAAATAAGTATGAGTGTGACTCCATTAAATACCGCTGCTAATATTTCGAATCGCTTGTATCCATATGTTTTACTGTAGTTAGCTACTTTTTCCCCGAATTTGAAGGCTAAAAGCCCCACCCCTAGTGATACGGAATCGCTTAACATATGACCTGCATCCGATAATAATGCAAGACTATTGGTAAGGAAACCTCCGATAGCTTCAATAATCATATAGGCCGTTATTACTGAAAAACTGATCATTAAGGCTTTTTTGTTTGCACCATGTGAATGGTCATGATCGTGCCCCATTTTTGTAATACCTCCTATGCAACACTTCGTTAATTTAGATATGCTATTTTATTAATGATGGCAAGCGTGATCCAACGTTTGCTTTAATATATTCATCACATGTTCATCGTCATGAGAGTAATATAGTGTCGTACCCTCTCTGCGGTATTTAACTAATCTTAAATTTTTCAGGAAACGCAATTGATGTGAAACAGTTGACTGCCTCAGGTGCAGCGTTTCTGCAATCTCATTTACGGAGTATTCTTTGTAAAAAAGTAAATGAAGAATTCGAATCCTTGTTGGATCCCCTAATGCCTTGAAAGTCTGAGATACTACAAACAATGTTTCTTCATCCAGGTCTTTCCTTATTTCGTTTTCTTCAGCTTCTTTATTATCTTCCATTATATTTCCCTCGCCTTCCGTTTCAATTCAGTTGCATGTATATGTGTATATTAGTATATGTTCATATTATACTTTTAATACAAGCTCGATGTCAATCAGAGAGGGAGTGGATTAAGCCCATTGTTAAACCTGGATTTAACACCTCTTTTGCGCAATCATCTCTTTCTCCCTTCTATCGATTCCACACTTCTTTCTGTTGATTCCGTACCTTCTTCTGCCGATTCAGCACCTTCTTCTGTTGATTCAGCACTTCTTTCTGTCGATTCAGCACCTTCTTCTGTTGATTCAGCACTTCTTTCTGTTGATTCAGCACCTTCTTCTGTTGATTCAGCACTTCTTTCTGTCGATTCAGCACCTTCTTCTGTTGATTCAGCACCTTCTTCTGTTGATTCAGCACCTTCTTCTGTTGATTCAGCACCTTCTTCTGTTGATTCAGCACTTCTTTCTGTTGATTCAGCACTTCCATGAGGAACCTTTCGCTAGAATCAACGCCTCTTCTGGCTCTCATCCCTCCGTAATCAGGAGGGCACTCCGGTTCATGTGGCACAAAACAAGTCAGTTAATCCATATCCAAATAACTGCAAGCAACATGACCCACTGATTTGGCTGCAATAAGAATCGCATCCTCGTCTATATCGAATTTTGGGTGGTGGTTGAAGTAAGGATCTGTAACACCTTTTGGGGTACACCCAATAAAGAAATAAGTACCAGGGATTTTTTCCAAGTAATACGCAAAATCATCTGATGGTGCCATCCTAGGGAATTCTTTCACTTCTGTAATGTTTTTATCCTTAACCCCTTCCAAGGTCTCTGCAACAAATGCAGTCAATTCGGGATCATTATATAATGGTGGATAGTCAGGTGTATACGTTAGCTCACAAGTTACCCCAAACAATCCCTCTAAGCCACTTACAATCCGATGAAATTCTTTATCGATAACCGCTTGTGTTTCATCATTCGAATAACGAATATCTCCTTCAATCTCAATACTGTCTTTAATAACGTTAAAGCTGCCTTTTCCATCAAATGATCCAATCGTAACGACACCAGTTGCTAGCGGGGCTACCCTGCGACTGATAATCGTTTGTACTGCCGTTACAAAGTAGGATCCTGCCACGATAGCGTCATTTGCCTTATGAGGGGATGAGCCGTGGCCCCCGCTTGCCTGTATTCGCAATTTAAAATAAGTACGTCCATTAAAAGAATAGCCACTATGATAGCCAACTGTTCCTGCTTTAGCCATTGGTAAAACATGAATGCCAAAGATTGCCTCTAATTCATCAAGTTTTCCGGAATCCATAATGCTCTTTGCACCACCAGGAGGCTGTTCCTCTGCATGTTGATGAATAATTTTAACTGTTCCTTTAATGTTATCCTTTAATTGGATGAGGCAGTCGGCCAAAATTAACATATATGCTGTATGGGCATCGTGTCCGCAAGCATGCATCACGCCTTCATTGCTCGATTTAAATGAGACATCTGTTTCTTCTTTAATTGGCAATGCATCAAAGTCAGCACGAAGGCCCATTGTTTTGCCTGGCAATCCCCCTTTTATCGTTACAATGATTCCATGTCCATTTCCGACATTCGTTTCTACTTCAACATCCTTTTCTTTATAAAAATTGGCAATATAGGCTGCTGTTCTTTCTTCTCTAAAAGAAAGTTCAGGATGTTCATGTAAATTGCGACGGATTTCAATCATTTCATCTTCCCGTTCTTCCAGCATTTGCATTAATTCATTCCGCATTAAGTAAGACCCCTTTCAATTTCAGTTAGGTAAGGCATAACGAAACAACTCATCTTATAATTACGCCATTTGTATAGCCATTTAAATCTTTATATTAGTAGTATTTAAATTAGAGCAAGTCTCACACTTAAGTTCATACTTTCCTCGAACTTGATTTTCTCCTATCTTATCATATATAATAAAGCAAATAATAAACTTAGCGTTGACGAAGATAAAGTACAATTACCCACTGATTTTTAGAGAGCTTGTGGCTGGTGGAAACAAGCATCAAGGTTAATTGGAATTGGACTTTCGAGCTAAATAACTTTTAAAGTGATTCTGCATGAGCAGAATAATCAGGGTGGCACCGCGGTTCATTCGTCCCTTTTTTTAACAGGGATAAATGGGCTTTTTTTAATGGAAAAAAATATATTGGAGTGTGGAAAATGAAAACAATATTTTCTGGGATTCAACCTAGCGGAACGTTAACGATTGGTAATTATTTAGGTGCAATACAGCAATTTGTAGAGTTTCAGGAGAATCATGATTGCTATTTTTGTATTGTGGATGAGCATGCAATAACTGTACCTCAGGATCGACTGAAGCTAAGGCAAAACATTCGTTCACTTGCAGCTTTATACCTTGCAGCTGGAATTAATTCGGACAAATCAACTTTGTTTATTCAATCGGAAGTTCCAGCACATACACAGCTGGGCTGGATGCTGCAGTCCATCAGTTATATCGGTGAACTGGAGAGGATGACACAGTTTAAAGATAAATCAACTGGTAAAGAGACCGTTTCATCTTCATTACTAACATACCCGCCACTAATGGCTGCGGATATTTTGTTATATAAAACAGATATTGTCCCTGTTGGTGAGGATCAAAAGCAGCATCTGGAGCTAACACGAAACCTCGCACAACGCTTTAATAATAAATTCAATGACATTTTTACGATACCTGAAGTTCACATACCTAAAGTCGGAGCCCGTATCATGTCATTACAGGAACCAACAAGTAAAATGAGCAAGTCAGATGACAATGAAAAAGCATTTATTTCCATGCTTGATGAACCGAAAAAAATTGAGAAAAAAATCAAAAGTGCTATCACTGATTCAGAAGGTATAGTGAAATTTGATAAAGAGAATAAACCTGGCGTCTCCAACCTGATGACCATCTTGGCAAGCTGTACTGGCAAAACGGCGGAAACGATCGAAGCAGATTATGCTGGAAAAGGTTATGGTGAATTCAAGCAGGGCGTCGCGAATGCTGTTGTGGATGTACTGAAACCTATTCAAGATCGCTATAATGAGTTAATTGATTCAGAAGCATTGGATGAGATTTTAGATAAAGGGGCAGAAAAAGCTTCATTAACAGCTAATAAGTCATTAGCAAAAGCTAAAAAAGCAATGGGATTAGGACGCGTGAAGAAAAAGCGTTAAATAGAAAGGGTGCTCCGATTTTAATTATATCGGAGCACCCTTTTTTTCGTGAAATGTTGGCTTTATCGTTTTTTTGTCGAACTTTATAGATTCTGTGTCGATCTTTATCTATTCCAGCAGTGTCATTATCGATTTCATGTCGAACTTTATCTATCCAGCCATATCCACCCTAAAATTCGGCAATCTCAGCCAAGCTCTACTTCTGCTTCGACGTATTTTGCTCTGGCGCTTGTTCAAGCTCCCACATTCTTTCCAGAAATGGCTGTCCTTTAATCATCTTACTGCACAACTCTTCATGGCCAGTACTCCACCCCTGCTTAACACCATCGTAAAGTGCTTCCCACACTTTATCCTCGTCCATATATCTGATATAAGGGTATTTTTTCGGGTCCCATTCAGTCAGCCAGTAGCGGAGTTCCTCTAAATGATTCGCAGTTCTTAATTGATCAAGGGCAATCATCAGCAATTGCTTGAGCTGTCTTTCTCTACGTGTCAGTCCATGAACAAGTTGAGGTGCCATCGATAGCATATGATATTCTTTTTCTACTATTTCTCCCTCGAATTTAAACGACTCTGGTTTGGTGGTTTTGATCATATCGAACACAAGCTGTTCCTGTCGTGGAATTAGTCTGCTTTTACGAATAGGGATCCGATAGCCGATTGAATCAAAGGCAATTATATCTTTCCCATCGGTAACGACACATGCGTAATCAAGTACCGTTCTCTCCTGACCTTTGCGGACATATGCGCGTTTATGGATCATATCTAAAAGTCCTTTAGGTAAATCATGCATGTCATTTTCTATGTAGTTGTAAAGCACTTCAGATATGTATAGTAATGGAACCTGATCTAACAGCTCAATCCCATCTTCCTTCCGCCACTCATGAAAATAACAAACACTATAGCCATTTTCTTCACCTTCAAACCAATTAACCCAAACATCGTGTAAATACAACATATACAACCCTCGCTTCTTTGCACTTTATGTTTTTCTAAAATGAAATCATTTAAAATACATTATGACCATCATGCAAAAAAATATTCGATTTGCGAGAAGTTTACATATTGTTTGGGTATCGGAAAAGTGCAATTGCCATTAAGATGAATCCGATTGGCAAAAAATAACATTCCAGCCGTCCTGATATGAAAATAAAATAATCCCCCCAGGAAATCCCTGAAGGCAGGAAATTCATATATGCTATTGTTGTTACCCCACCAGTAACAGCTAGTCCAAAGCCAATTAAAAATAAAAAGACAGTCCCCATTTTTTCCACCACCCATGCTTGTCCGTTGCATTTATCTTATTTTATGCATGGGCGTTAGAATACATGAATAGGAGTAAGGAGTATACAAGGAAATGGCTTTATTCACATCCAAACTCCTCTCAATTCAAGACAAAACCAAAATTAAAAAAAGCTGACCTCTCAATAACGGGTTCCGTTTCCTACCACAAACATTAAAAATGTAATGTAAAATGACCATCAAATTGTATGCTAATTTGATGGTCATTTTTTGTTGGTTTAATAGCATTTTCGACTTAATACCTATTAAAATTGCAGTGTAATTTGTACCCCAATTTGTTTGGTAACAATAGCCAGTGTAAGTCCACATTTTAACCTACAAATTCGTATGCAAATTGATATACATAAAATTACCAATAAATTGGAAGTTATTTTATTTTCGCTAGATTTTACAAGATATTCAGAATATTTATGTTAAAATAAATGCATCGATTGTGAACCATTACACTTAAACTAACGCCGCAGGATTGTGGAATAAGGAGAAATATGAAACGTCTAATAATGAACTGACGTTTGTGTATGAAGGAGGTTGAAAAAATGAAAAAAATTAGTTTTATTATTTTACTTTTCTTTATACTTTATTTCGTCACTGGCTGTGAAAGTGCGAGTCCAAAAATAACAGAAGAAGAAGCAGAGTCAATCGCTATTGAACACCATTCTGCTGAGATAAGTGAAGATTCAATTATATCAGTAAGTCATAAAGGTGGCGAGTATATAGTTAAGTGGGAAATTAACGCAGATTGTAATTTTGGCACTTATTATATAGATGACCAAAGCGGTAAGATAGTTAAAGGCGAAGAAACCAGTTGTTAGTTTAATGAAAAGCAAATGAAAGATATACAATTAACGGGGGCTTTAGTTTAACAAAGCAATTAAAAAATAAATATTAGAAATAACTCCGTACAATTGAACGGAGTTATTTTATTTTAAAATAACACAACCTCTGTACGGTGCAATTTACCCTGTGACTGACAATCCGTTATGAAAATTGCTGTCTCCTTAACAAGCATACATATATTTTTATACCTTTGGAAACTACGGGTTTGGAGAGTTCATAGGACAGAACCTTCTTGTTTGTGACCAATTTAAGTCTGGACCAATAAGATTCGGTCTATTTTTCTTTAACTTTATAAGTTTTCTAAAAATTTGTGTTAAAGTGAATATAGAGATTAAAAAGAACTATACGAACGCAACAGGATTCTTATATTATTGAGAACCGAAACAATGATGATGAAAATAATTATTAAAAAATGTTACAGTATTGCACTAAAAATATTGGTTCAGAAAAGGTGAAACTTATTATTGAAGAATAAATTAGTTATGGAATAAGAGTACGACTATCTATGAGGCATAAACGGACTAAATTTCTCAATCAGTTATTTAGTGTGTGGGTGTATTTATTGAATATTGGTAATTAAAAATAATTTCCTGATGGAATATTAGAGGTGATCACATGCATAAAAAAATAACATTAGAAAACGTAAGGAAAACATTTGGAAAAAGTGAGGCTAGGACAGTTGTATTAGAAAACATCTCCTTAACCCTGGATAGTAAAGATTTTATCAGTGTCATTGGGTCTTCAGGTTCAGGTAAATCAACTTTATTGAGTATTATTGGAACCTTGGAAAAACCGACGGATGGGAAAGTCTTTTATGATGTACAGGATGTGAATAAACTCCGCGCTAATAAACTTTCTGAATTACGAAATCAACATGTCGGTTTTATCTTTCAACAGTTTCATCTTTTACCCACACTTACAGCAATGGAAAACATCTTGGCGCCTTTATTTCACCGTAATGTATCGTATAATAAGGAGTCTAGAGCAAAAGAATTACTTGAGTTAGTTGGTCTTGCCGACAAACATTCATCATTGCCATCACAGCTATCTGGTGGACAACAACAGCGTGTCGCAATTGCTAGATCTTTAATTGCTGAACCTGATTGGATTTTTGCTGATGAACCAACCGGGAATTTAGACTCTACAACGAGTGAAAATATAATTAACTTGTTGACGAATATCAAACAAACAACAAATTGTGGAATTGTTTTAGTCACACATGACAGCGCTTTATCAGGACAAGCCGATCGTGTTATTGAAATAAAGGATGGTCATATTGTAAAAGATCAAAGGAAACACCAAATAGGGGCTGATACCAATGATTAAATGGATTACAAATCATTGGTGGCGTAATAAAGGCAAATTTGTCCTATTATTGATCGGTGCTTTACTAATAAGTACAGGGCTTAGTTTTTTGATTGGATTATCCGAAACAAGTAAAGGTACCATCGTTAATACCTTGGAAGAAAAGTGGAAAGCTTCCTATCACATCGTCGTTCGTCCACCCGGTTCAAAAAGTGTTACAGAAGAGAAAAACTTGCTTGACCCAAATTATCTTAGTGGTCTTTCTGGCGGAATATCAATGGAAGAACTTGAAACTATTAGGGAGGTGGAAGGAATTTCGATAGCTGCCCCAATTAGTATCCTAGGCTATACAAGCGTGGGTGCAAATATGGGGAATATGGAATTTAAGGATAGTGGGATTTATAGATTAAAAAATAAATATGTAGAAAATGATGGCATTCGTGATTATGCAAGAGCGATTAACAGTTACTTTGCGATAGGTATAAAAACACATGTAGATTCATTTGAAGCAGTTAATAAGTATGGGTTGTATACAGTGAACCAAGATAAGACAGATTTATCTGGTCGTTTTACGATGTTGTTAGCAGCTATAGACCCCGAAGCAGAAGCTAATCTTGTAGGATTAGAGGAAGCAACTGCTAAAAGTGACACGAGCAGATATTTTAAAGAAGAGGAACCCGTTCAAAGTAGAATACATGAAGGATTAGGTGCAAAGGTAACAAGTTTACCAGTTTTACTGAGTGGTTTTTCTTCCATCAATTACACTTATTCGCATACATTAGAGAAGTTAGAAATACCTACAGATACACAAGAACAAGTAAATTCTCTTTTAAAGGAATTGGAGGCAAGTGGTGGGAGTAAACATCTGGATACCTTGTCTGCAACCCCACCAATAGACTCCCTATCATTTAACTCCACAGAAGCACATCAAGTATTGATTAATCAGTTATTAAATGAAGGTACAAACTATTTGACTCTAAATGAGAAAGCCAGCCCGTTACAATACAAGTCCATCAAAAGCCCATTTCCTAATCGGTGGGAAGTTGCATATGAAATAGAAATACCTAAAACTAATAATGGTTATCCTTATCCTTCTTATCGAAAAGTTAAGTTATACAATGCTGATATGTCTAAACTACCAAGGCTTGATCCACAATACATTGGTGTTTACAACCCCAATAAATTAGCAATATCAACCGACCCAACTACAGAGGTTCCAATGGAAACATATCGTGCACCAACTGCAACCCATATGTTAGATAAGAATGAAAGTCCTGTGAATCCGCCATCAGAAGTTTCCGCAACATCAAATCCATTTGGTTATCTGATGCAATCTCCTACCATGTTAACGACGATGGATGCTGCAAAAAAATTTCTAGGGGCAAAGCCAATATCCGCCGTTCGAATTAAAGTAGATGGGGTTAGTAGTGTAAACGAAGCAAGTCAAGCAAAACTAGAAACCATCGCTTCAGCTATTGAGCAACAAACGGGGCTCAAAACAGATATTACATTGGGCTCGTCCCCAAGCCCATTATTGATCCATGTACCAGCTGTTGAAGATGTACCTGAACTGGGCTGGATTGAACAGCCGTGGATTAAATTAGGAGCCTCCATAAACATTTTAAAGGAAGCAAAACTTGGTTACACAGGGATTATTGGCTGCTTAGTAGTGGTTTCAATTATTTATGTATTTGCTACAAACCTCATCGCCTATCTCTCAAGGCGGCAAGAGTTTGCTATATTGAAAGCAATAGGATGGAAAAATAGTAAATTGCGCAATATATTAATGCTGGAATCACTCCTAATTGGAGGGTTCGTTGGCATCATTACATTGATCGTTTTATTTGTGTTAAAAAGTCAACATCCAGAAGCATTATCCTTGCTTAAAATAGGGCTAATCATATTTTTCATTTTCTTCATCTACTTTTTAGGGGCTTTATATCCAACTTACTTAATCAGTAAAGTAAGTCCTATGCAAGTTATGAAACAAGGAGAAATAAGTGTAACTGGAGCTCGTCTAGGAAGTACAAAAGGTATTATAAGCTTAGTACGAAATAACCTTCTTGGACGTTGGCTTAGAAACTCTGTGTCTATTCTTGCAATCGCCTTGCCAAGTGCATTATTAATTTTGTTTGTTAATACAACATTTCAATTAGATGGTGTGCTATTTACTACGTGGCTAGGAGAATATGTCTCAATGAAGGTTGGCGCACCACATTATCTCTCTACTGGAATATCGTTAGTTATTGCGATATTAACAACAGCTGAACTAATTTGGCAAAACGTGTTAGAAAGAACGAGAGAAATTGCATTGCTAAAGGCATTAGGTTGGAAAAACAACCGTATTCGTTCCATGGTTTTGATTGAAGGGGCATTCATCGGATTTATTTCAGGGCTAATAGGAAGTATTATTTCAGTTATTATTTTGTTTTTTATGTATGGACATTTGCCGTTGAATCAATGGTGGATATTCGCCCTAAACATATTAATTCCAGTGATAGTAGGAATTATAAGCGCTATATTCCCATCAAGGAAAGCGGTTAAGATTGAACCTAGTCAAGGATTGAATGCCTAATTATGTTCTTAATAAATACCTGGTCCCCATCTACAAAGGGATAACATTGTATTGTCGTTTCAAGAAAGAGTTTAATAAATTTAAATAAAGATATAATTAAAATTCATAATAAAGCTGATTTCCTGTGGGAATTAGCTTTTTTCTTATGAAAAAATATTAAAAATAAGTATTTAAGTAGCCTTGGAATGGGTTGGAGATTGTAGCTTGAGTGGGGGGAGTATAGTTTAGTTAAGCATATGAATCCAGCAGTTTACTTTGGCTATCCAAGTGTTATCGCTCTCATCATCACAGCATTTTATAGCATTAGCAGTTCCGCGTATGGAAGAAAAGTTGACTAAATACTTACTGTCATGGTTAAAATGTGAAACATTTCACTTAAAGTAAATGGTGCGTTAGTTCAAGAAGCAGTTGAAAATAAATAGAAGAAAAATCTCAGTTCACTGAACTGAGATTTTTAATTTTTAATTACAAATATCACTACAAATTTAGTTACATTTTTAAAGTGTAATTCTGTGTGACAGCAAACGGAACCCTTAACCTCTCAAGGCCAGTCTTTTGCTTAACTAGTTAAACTTTTTAAACAGCAAGGATACATTATGTCCGCCAAAGCCGAGTGAATTACTCATCACAATGCTGACGTCCTGTTTCCTCGATTCGTTGGTAACATAATCAAGATCACAATCCGGGTCTGGCGTTTCATAGTTCATTGTTCCAGGGATTAGACCGTCCGCAATTGATTTTACCGAAATTACTGATTCGATACCACCAGCTGCTCCTAACAAGTGCCCTGTGACCCCTTTTGTCGATGATATAGGCAATTTAGATGCATATTCATCAAAAACTGTCTTAATAGCAACTGTTTCAAACTTATCGTTAAGATGTGTACTTGTTCCATGGGCATTTACATAATCAACATCTGAAGGGGTAATGCCTGCGTCGTCAATTGCCTGCTGCATGGCTCGTGCTGCTCCTTCACCATTTTCTGCTGGAGCAGTAATGTGATATGCATCACCTGTTGCACCATAGCCGACAATTTCACCGTAAATACGTGCACCTCGTTCCCGTGCTGATTCCAGCGTTTCTAAAATCAGAATACCTGCACCTTCACCCATAACAAATCCGTCACGATCCAGATCAAATGGACGGCTTGCTTTCTTTGGATCTTCATTAGTTGATAATGCTTTCGCAGATGAGAATCCTGCAAATGCCATATTCGTTATCGGCGCTTCGGTTCCGCCTGCAATGATATAGTCAGCATCCCCACGCTCAATAGCCTTAAACGCATCACCAATTGAATTGGCTCCAGACGCACATGCAGTTACGGTACAAGAGTTAATACCTTTTGCCCCAAACTGAATAGATACTTGACCTGCTGCCATATCGGGAATCATCATTGGTACGAAGAAAGGACTCACACGGCGGTACCCTTTTTCCATAAACTTCGTATGCTGATCCTCTAAAGTTCCCATTCCACCAATGCCAGAGCCAATCCAGACTCCGACCCGGTTCGCATTGTTTTCATCAATTGTCAGATTGGCATCGTCAAGTGCCATCTTGGAAGCAGCCACAGCATATTGAGTAAACAAATCCATCTTTCTTGCATCTTTTTTATCCATGAAATGTGTTGGATCAAAATCCTTCACTTCCGCTGCTACATGTGCAGGAAAATCATCTTTATTAAGTCTAGTTATATAATCAATTCCGGAATTCCCTGCAACAACATTGTCCCACATTGTCTGTACATCATTACCTACGGGGGAAACTGCTCCGAGTCCTGTTATAACTACTCTTCTTTCCTCCATTGCGTATTCCTCCTATGACGTAAACTAAATTATTTGCCCCAGCGAAGCGCAATTGCACCCCACGTTAATCCTCCGCCAAAGCCAACTAAAACGACTAAATCATCATCTTTTATTTTACCACTATTAACACCTTCAGATAAAGCTATCGGAATAGAAGCTGACGAATTATTTCCATACCGTTTAATGGAAGTTGCCATCTTCTCTTCTGAAATACCTAATTTTTCACGAGCCGCTTCCATGATTCTAATATTTGCCTGGTGTGGCACTAAATAATCAACGTCTTCTTTATTGTATCCAGCTTTTTCAACGACATTTACCGAAGAATCGGGCATTTGTCGCACTGCAAACTTAAATACTTCTCTACCATTCATAATAAGGTGATCCTCATCGTTCTGGTATAACTCTTTTCCGCCTGAACCATCTGCTCCAAGTTCAAATGACAGAATTCCTTTACCTTCTGAAACTGGCCCGACTACAGCAGCCCCAGCACCATCACCAAACAGCACACATGTATTACGATCAGACCAATCGGTAATTTTAGAAAGCTTTTCAACTCCAACTACTAAAATGTTTTTATACGCATTTGTTTCAATAAACTGTTTTGCCGTAACTACACCATACATAAATCCTGAACAAGCTGCACTTATATCCATTGCCGCAGCTTTACTTGCTCCCAATCTGTCCTGAATCATACACGATACAGATGGAAACGGCGTGTCTGGTGTGACCGTTGCAACAAGTATCATATCAATATCTTCTGCCTTAACATTTGACTCTTGCAATGCATCCTGGGCTGCAAAAAAAGCCATATCTGACGTATTTATATCATCGCTCGCAATTCTGCGTTCTTCAATTCCAGTTCTAGTTCTTATCCATTCATCATTAGTATCGACGATTTTTTCCATATCATTATTTGTCACTACGTTGGTTGGGACGTAATGTCCAGTGCCTAAAAGACCAACATCCATATTTTCATCCCCTTATAACTAATGTTAATATCAAATCTTATGACTTGGTACTAATTTTAATGCATTCTTTCCCAATGTGCAAGAAAAATAATTAACCTGACTCTTGTTCATTTGGCAACAATCCGGTTTCTTTATACTCTTCAACAGCTTCCTCCATCTTATCCTTAAATTCCTCAGGGACATCCTGGTTGTATTCCCCTAAGGAGATGACTTCATCCTTAAAGTCATACGTTAACACGCCGCCGCGCAGTTCCCCTTCATCAAATTTCTCTGCTGTAAGGACATACAATTTTCCAACGTGCTGTATGGTGCTTGTGAGAACCGTATCTTCAGCGATATCAGATTGATCTGAAACATATCCAATAGCATAAAGTCCATCCTCGCTTGCACGTTTAATAATCGAAGCACTAAATGTATCACCAGTTGGATAAAATACATCAACATTATTGCTCCGCATTTGTTCATACTTTTCCAATGCAATATCTGTGTTATTATTCCAGCCGTTCACATAATTTAAGTGCACCTCAACTTCTGGGTTCTGGTATTTTGCCCCTTCATAAAAACCCTCTATCTCAGGCTGCCATTCAAACGCTCCAATTACCCCTACATGATCCGTTTCAGACATTTTTGCTGCAATCATTCCTCCAAAGAATCCCATAGCGTGTGAATTAAAGTTAAGACTTGTCAAATCTTCGCCAAATTCACCACCATTAAAATAAACAAAATGAACATCTGGATAGGCCGTAGAAATTTCCTTAAAGTACTTCCCATATGTACTGCTGTGACCAAAGATGAGGTTCACCCCTTGGTTTACTAGTTCATTGACAGCTTTCCCGATTTCCTGTTCCGTTTTTATACCTTCCTTAAAATAAACATCGACATTAAACTCTTCTTCTATTTCAAGTAACCCCTGGTATCCTTTTTTATTCCATGGCTGATCATGAATAGACGTTTCAACAAGCATTCCAGCCTTCTGTAAGTTGCCTTGATTAAAATAATTTGTACAACCAGATAGAATCATAATTATAATTGCTGTTACAATCACAATGGAAATCTTTTTCAACACTCGCACTCCAATCCGGACAGATGTTAGCTTGTCTTTATTTTAAACATACACCATATCAAATGCTTTTTATTTTCAGCATATTAATAAAGTTCTTCAAATTTCTCATAGTGCTTTATAACCATTTCCAGATTCTCTTCTATAGTTCTATTGTTTCGAATATAGACGGAATTTTCAAGTTTTATCTCCTCATTTTGTTTATTATTTATTGATTTAACCTCTAAAACTTCAGGTAATTGGGACGACTTCTCCCACTGGATAAGGCTTCTCATAAAGTCTCCTATATATATTGCCTCATTTAAAAAAATATCCGAATCAAATGAAATAAACGTGCTTTGGAGGTACATTCCATCTCTTTTCATTGGCATCCACTCACCAAAAAGTAATGGAAGTTTAATTCTATGACTTGTATTCTGCTTTATTGTCAGAACAAATTCCTTATCTTTAATGTTTATTGATCGATCGTAAGTTGTACCTCTTTTCGAAGATGTTAAATGCTGGAATGATGCATTTCTTCCAACATACATGGATAGATTTTCTTTTTTTTCCGAGGAAAGATCATCCACTCCATCCACTTTATACCCATTTTCCAATAAACAATTAACAAGATGAAAGCCCATCCATTGAAAACAATTCTCTACCAAAAATAACATAAATATCCATCCTTCACTCTTATTCTTAACTAATTAATACTTTTATTTTTTATGTGGATTTGATAAACTATATGAGGAAAGTTTCACGAATCAGTACTTGTCGTAAAGAACAAAAGTGCAAGCGCCTGTTCAGCGCTGTATGGACTGCGCCCGCGTATCGCGGGTGGGTCGACGTTGCCGCGCAAAGCGGCGGTATTAGTCGATCTTCCTTTTCCCGTGTGAGATAAAGGATACACGAAGAGCGTTAGCGATTCGATGTTGACTTATCGTAGACACGGGGAGGGAAGTCCACTAGGCGCTAGGCGCTGGAGCTGGACGTCGCTGATTCGGATGTTCAGTTATCCACAGTACTTAAATTTTATAATTTCCTATACAATAAAAAATGAGGTGTAAATTATGCGATTTCTAATTCCATTAGTTTGGGCACTTTTTATAAGCGGTGTTATTTCATACGTTTTAAGCAGTATGGCAGGTAACCCATTCAACCTGACGAACACAGTTATACTTGCCTTAATTGTTACAATAGCAATCAGTATTTTAGGTGAAGGTGTTTTAAAAGGCAAAAGTGAACAATAATTTAGAAAACTTGGCAATTGCCAGGCCTTAGCGGCACTAATGCATTAAGAATTTTAATTTTTTCTTAACTGCTATATTACTTAAGACTGAACCCTTGCCTTCAAGGTAATGAATGGCAAGGGTTTTGTGTTTTAATACCAGGGTAAAACGCTTAGTGCCGTAAGGGCTGCCAAAGGTAAGATGAGTCGTCTGAATCTTCTTGGTCGCCCGAACCCGTAACCATAGCCATAGCCAGGATATCCATAACCGGGGTACCCATACCCGAAGCCAAATTGGCGTTGTTGGTGGTCAGACGGGAATGCATTTGCATGCTGCTCATCTCCTTGCCCTAAGGGAACAGCAACATATACATATTCATCATCAAGACCTGTTATGATGCCATCTACTTTTGAACCATCACTCATTTCAACCAGTACATAGGAATGCATATGGTTCTTACATAATTCGTACATATGTTGGAAATTCTGATTCATATTTTCAACCTCCTCACCAACTAGACTATTCATTGGCCTATAGGTTGGTGACTCATCATGGTTGAAAATCCAATTAACATTTGGAGGGAATACAATGGAAGTAATTAGTTCGCTTTGGGTATTAATAAAGTATTTCTTTTTAGGCCTTGTACAAGGTTTTACTGAACCAATCCCAATTTCATCAAGCGGTCATCTTGTTATATTACGTGAACTGTTTGGCGTCACTGAAGTAAAAGGGCTGTCGTTTGAAATACTGGTTAACTTTGGCTCACTTCTTGCCGTACTGATTATTTACCGTAAAGATATATACCGGTTGGTTGAAAACGGAATTCGGTATATGACAACGAGAGATACCGCTGCAAAAAGTGATTTCCAATTTATCCTGTTTCTCGTTATTGCAACGATTCCAACAGGTATTCTTGGAATATTATTTGAAGATTATATTGAAGCAAAATTAAGCAAAGTATCAGTAATCGGTTATACGTTGCTTATTACAGGTATCGCCTTATGGATCATTCGTAACTTACGCGGCAACAAGAATGATGGCGACATAACCATAAAGGACTCAATTATTGTTGGTTTAGCTCAAGCTGTCGCACTCATTCCAGGAATCAGCAGATCAGGTGCAACTATTGTCGCAGCAATGCTTGTTGGCATGAAATCGGAAACGGCTCTACGTTTTTCCTTTCTGCTTTACATACCAGTAAGTTTAGGAATAACGGTTATGTCTGCTGGTGAAATACTTGGAGATGATAACATAAGCGTACTAGCGATACCTTATATCCTGGCATTTGCAGCATCACTTGTTGCCTCCTATTATTCATTACGCTGGTTTATGAATATAATGGCACGCGGAAACCTTAAATACTTCGCATTCTATTGCTTTATCGTAGGAATTCTTGTTATTCTTTTCCTGTAATTAAGTTTCATAATTCCCTCCATTTGGGTAATATAACCTTGTGGAGGGATTTTTTATGGCGTTTATTAATGATGAAAAAAATTTTCTGGATATCCATCTGGGAACCTATGAACTATCATTTAACAAAAAATATCGATTGATCAGTTTATTGAATGACTTCACACTTGGACTTTGGTTCTTGATTGGAAGTGTGTTTTTTCTTTTTGAACCTTTAAAAACTGCAGGTGCCATTTTATTTATTGTTGGAAGTGCCCAGTTACTGGCCCGGCCGATTATAAAAATAGTACATGCCTTTCAATTTCATCATAAAAGAAAAAACTTCTAGCCATCACCTGCTAGAAGTTTTAGTGGTTTAGTTAACTTGTTTCTTCTTTTTCCGCATTGTTTTTGGAATATAAACACAATATGGCTCACTCTCCATGTAATCACCGGTAATGTTGTATGCCCTTGATCTTGACCCGCCACATACATGGCGGAACTCACATACCCCACATTTTCCTTTATATTTATCTGGGTCACGCAAATTTTGAAATACCTCTGACTCGCGGTAAATCGTTGCAAGTGGGGTCTCCCGTACATTTCCGGCTTTTATCGGTAACAAGCCACTTGGAAGAACATCTCCTGTATGTGAAATAAACACAAATCCGTTCCCATCATTGACCCCTTTAGGTGCACGGCCGAGCCCATCAATTTGACCTGTTTTGCCACTCATTAATGCATCTTCATAACGAATCGCATCATCATGATCTTTATTCTCGCGCATTTTTCCTTGAATAACAACACGACGATAATGCTGTGCTGCGGTTGTTTTTATATCGTATGGAACACGTTTTGACAGTTTATAAAGCCACCGTAAAACTTTCTCATGCTCAGCAGGTGAAATCATATCACTTTCTTTCCCGCGACCAGTTGGCACAAGGAAAAATACACTCCAAAGCACACAACCTAATTTCTCCACCATCTCGGCCATTTCATCCAAATAGTCGACATTATATCTTGAAATAACCGTATTTATTTGGAGGGGCATTTCCAGCTCATGTAAGTAGTTTATCGCATTCATCGTTAAATCGAACGAACCTGACGTACCGCGGAAATGATCATGAACCTCTGCACAATGTCCATCAATGGAAAATGCCCATCTTGCCAGACCAACATTTTTTGCCTTTTCCATTGCTTCTTTTGTTACATTGGGTGTTGCTGATGGTGTCATCGAAACACGCACACCTTTTTTCACCGCATATTCAGCGATATCAAAGACATCCGGACGCATTAATGGGTCACCGCCAGTAAAAACAAGCATCGGATTATTCATTTCATATATGTCATCAATTAATTTTTTACCTTCTTCAAACGTTAATTCCAGCGGGTGCCGATGGTATTGTGCTTCTGCCCTGCAATGCAGACATTTCAATTCACAGGCACGTGTCAATTCCCAAATAACGATAAACGGGTTTTCATTGTAATCTTGTGGAAACATGTTACACCTCCTAAATTAGTTGCTGCATTTAGCTTACCTATTTTCCTCATGACCAGATGTGACATTTCTCACTAATATGCAAATGTCATAAAATCGCCATTAGAAAACTTGGTATTCGTTTAAGGGATTCTTATGAAAGTGTATTTTGCTTTCTTAAACCCCCTTATACTCTGGAGTGCAAGCCTTTGGGCGAATTGCCTTCGTTACACTTATGCAGTAAAAAAGTAATTATACATTCTTACCTGCAAATTAAAACCCTTGGAATGATCACCAAGGGCTCAATTCATTTACTGTTTACCAATTGCTACACGCCAGAGTGATGGTCCTTCTTCTAAGTATTCCCACGTAAATGTATCTTCACGTTCAATCATGAACTGATAGTGAAGCGGTTTTGGATTATGATCATTGGAAAGCTGCATAAACTCTCCTGATTTCAGCTCATCAAATACTTCAAATATCTTCTGATGTCTAAACCTTGGTTCGATTTCCGGTGCGTGAATTTTCACTGCAAACTGCGTATCATTCATTTTATTTCCCCCTTAAATTGGAATTTGATAACCTTTAACCAACTACATCATAACGGTAAATTCTAGTCTTCGTTGTGAGTGAGAACACACCTTGGCATGATATTTATCACGCGCTCAAAAAGTTTTCACATTTGCTGATTATAAGTACCCATATAACGTGTTAGAATGTATATAAGTGTTAGTTTGTGGAAAGGAGCATGACTGTGAATACTCAATCCATTCAGGAACTATTACAAAAAGTTCCATTATTTAAAGATCTGACAGACTACGAAATGGAACCAATTGTTGACTTAGCCAAACACCGCATGTACCGTCATGGCACACATATTTTTATGCAAGGCGATCCATTGACAAATGTATATTTTATTCATCAGGGGAAAGTTAAGATTTATAAAACTGACTTTCATGGAAAAGAACAGATTGTAAATGTTCTGCAGCCTGGCGATATGTTCCCGCATCAAGGCTTTTTTAGACAGGACGATTGCCCGGCACATTCTGAAGTTCTGGAAGATGCTATCTTAATTTACATTCCTATTAAGACCTTCGAAAATTTCCTGATTACCCACCCGGAAATTTGTATCAAGCTTTTCCGAGTTTTAGGGGACAAAATTATGGACCTGCAAAATAGATTGGAAGAAAAAATTCTACATAACACATATGAACAAATTATAATGCTGCTTTTAAGACTCGCCAAAGACTATGGAAAAGAAACCAAGGATGAAATGATAAAAATAAATACCCATTTTACAAACCGCGAGCTTGCCAACATGATAGGTTCCAGTCGTGAAACCGTCAGCCGTACGCTCACACAATTAAAAAAACAAAACCTGATAACTGCTGATAAATCAGGATCGTTTATTCTAGATACTGATGCGTTGGAAGAAGAATTATTTTAAGAGGAGGTCATCCCAATTTAATTGAGGATGACCTCTTTTATTTTCATTTCATCTGTAGAAAATCTGCTCTTCTGTTGATTCGAGGCTTCCTTCTGGGGATTCGAGGCCTCCTTCTGGCGATTCGATGCCTCCTTCTGGGGATTCACCACCTCCTTCTGTTGATTCACGATCTCCTTCTGGCGATTCACGCCCTCCTTCTGGGGATTCACGCCCTCCTTCTGGGGATTCACGCTCTCCTTCTGGGGATTCACCACCTTCTTCTGTTGATTCACCACCTCCTTTTGGGGATTCACGCTCTCAATCTGGGGATTCGAGCCCCCCCTTCTGGGGATTCACGCCATCCTTCTGCTGATTCACGCCCTCCTTCTGGGGATTCACGCTCTTCTTCTGTTGATTCACCTCCTCCTTCTGCTGATTCACACCCTTCTTCTGCTGATTCACACCCTTCTTCCACTGATTCTCACACTCATTCTGGCAACACTCACACTCTCCTCTAATAAAATCTTCAAAACGTGATACAAGTCACTACTTTTTTAATTGAAAATCATTATCATGATAGTAGATTCAGAATAAAACATGAGGTGATTTCATGAAAACAGATGTAAAAGTTGTTGAACTTGATGTACGCGAAGATTTGCGCATGAAGAAGGAACCTTTCGATAAAATCATGGGTGCTGTCAAAGAAGTAAACGATGGGGAATCTTTTATTCTGCATGCACCATTCAATCCTGTTCCACTGCACGCAATATTAAGGCGTAAGGGATTTGACAGGGTTGTTGAAAAAGTAGAGCCAAAACATTGGAAAGTAACCTACACAAAAAAGGCGGCTGTTATAAAATGATTATTGATAATCGTGGCCTTGAACCACCTCAACCTATGATGCGCACACTAAAGACACTTGATAAAATGGAAAACGGTGCCTCATTTTCAATCATTAATGACCGCCGTCCATTATTTTTATATGAAGAACTGAATGATCGCGGATACCAACATGATACGGAAGAACAAGAAGATGGAAGCTTTAAAATTACAATAACGAAATCTGGTGAGTAGTATGATGCCTGGCGGTAGCCTGAATTCAGACACAAATATAAAATTACCTCTAGCCTTTATCATATATGCACTAGCGGCACTCGTTATTTCACAAACTATTTTATTTTTGAATAACGATGTACTGGCAACGGGACAATTCAGGATCCCAGACATTTGGATGGGAGCACACTTTTTGCTTTTAGGATATGCGGTAATGATTGCGATGGGAGCGATGTATCAGCTCGTTCCTGTTGCATTCTTAACACCAATCTGGAATCAGACCTTTGGCTTTGTACAGTTTCTGATAACTGCAATTGGTGTAACAACATTTGCTGTATTACTTGGACTCATGCCTGAATACGCATTATACGGTGGGATAGTAGCCATCATAGGAATTATTATGTTTATCATTCAAATGGCTAAAACGATTTTTAAACAAAAGAAAAAGAACACTATGACACTATTTGTGATTGGTGCGATTACAAGCTTTTTCCTAACAATCGTTGCGGGCTTTTTACTAGCCTGGAATATTACGGTTGGTGGTATCGCGAGTCATGGGACAATTTTATCGTCCCATATTGTCCTTGGAGTTTCTGGATGGTTCACATTATTGATTTTTGGATTTTCCTATAAGCTTGTTCCAATGTTCAGTTTGTCACACGGTTTTTTGATGAAATGGGCAAAACCCGCATTCATCACATATATTGCAGGCCTAATAATTTTAATAAGTTCATTTTGGATGGAAAATACGCTAGTCCAATCAATCGGCTGGTTTTTTCTTTTAGCAGGTTTTTTCTTTTTTGTTCTTGATATAAAAGAAATCTTAGCAAAACGGCTGAAGAAAAAGTTAGATAAGCCATTTTCATTTTCTGTATTAGCTATTTTCAATGGACTGGGTGTTCATATGCTTGCCTTCATGTTCAGTGTTAGTGGTATTCGTGAATCTGCTGTGTGGGGATGGCTGATATTTTTATATGTTATGAGCTGGATCATTTTTAGCATCCTCGGCTATCTGTATAAAATCGTCCCTTTTCTGTGGTGGACACATAAATACGCAGATAAAATTGGCAAGGAAAAGGTACCTACACTGAAAGAAATGATTAATGAAAAGCACGCCGTCATTCTATTCACATTATTTGTGATCAGTGTTGTTGGCCTTACCGGAAGTGGCTTACTGTATATCGGATTTTTAGTATTTGTTTTTCAGGGGCTGCTTACAGTTACGTCCCTGCTATACGCTTTATCAATTATTCAAGTTCTTATTAAGTAAAATCAGAAAGGAGACTTTCTTTATGTCATTGGATAAAAAAGTTGGAGCTGCCTTATTTGAAGTAATTGATCCGGAGCTTGGCGTAAATATCATGGACCTTGGACTTATTTATGGAATCGAGGTTGGTTTTGATGACAACATTAGAATTGTAATGACACTGACAACTCCCGGATGTCCAATGCATGACAGTATAAAATCAGGTGTCCTGCACCGTGTCAGTCAGGTTGAAGGTGTTGGTAAAATAGAAATAGATCTTGTATGGGAACCAGCATGGTCACCCGTAAAAATGAGTGATCGTGCTAAAGAAATGCTTGGAATGGGTTGAAAATGTATCGAACGGCTGCATAGACTGAGCCGAACGATACTTTTTTACTATCCGCCACTTACCGGCGGGATAAATGCGACAACATCACCCTTATTCACAATGGTATTTTTACTGGCGTACTCTTCATTAATCGCTACCATCGCATTGTCCAGCGTATCCAATTTATACGTTGATAATAGATTATTTTTCAACTCTGTCACGGTAATTCCATCCACTTCAACAGACACTTTTTCGCTGCCAACAGTATCCTGTAGCTCAGCAAAAAATAACACATCAATCATTTCGCAATTCCTCCTCGGAAGGTATATATGTTGTTTGTTCCTTCTGATCACCTACCCATTTTGTACCATCTTCCCAATGCTCTTTTTTCCAAATAGGAACAATTTCTTTGATTCGTTCAATTGCATACCTGCTTGCTTCAAAAGAATCATTACGATGCGGTGTCGAAACGGCAATAACTACTGCTATATCTGATATATCTAAGTGGCCAATCCTGTGAACAATTGATGTTTCTGCATTATTCCATTTATCATTAATTTCTTCACCAATTTGTGCTAATTTCTTTTCTGCCATTGCCTGATATGCCTGATACTCCAGGTATAATGTCCTTTTTCCTTTGGTAAACTCACGAACTGTACCAATAAACGTATTAACTGCTCCTGCTTCGGCACGGACCACTTTCTCTATACAATCACTAACTTGAATCGGTTTATCGGTGATCCAAAAATTGTTATCCAAAATTAACACCTTCTTACATAATCAGCTAGTTGTTCTATGTTTGAATTAAGATTATTTAAATTAAACGTTTGGAACTTACTATTTTTCATTAAATTTTCATCCCATGTACCTATTGCAATTATATTGGATAAGTCACTTAAGAGCGAAAAATCCTGCTCATTTTTTACCAGTACAACCTTTGGGTAAGATGCATTTTTATAACCTTCCACTAAAAGTAAATCAATCGGAAAATTGCTAAAAAGCTGAACTAGCTTATCAAGCTCCACCTTAACATTGAATGTCAATTGGGTTATATTTTCACCCTGTACACCACTGACCAGTGAACCGGCTTCAATATGCGTCGTACTATCGGTATCCTCCACTACGTCTGGTTCACCACCGTGCCCATGATGTTTTAGTGTACCAACTTTCATATCGCTTGAAGAAAAGTAACGAATCAGATTATTCATTACCGTCGTCTTCCCTGAATTTTTATAACCAACTATCTGACAAATTTGCATACTTTTACCTCATTTTATAAAAAAAAACGTGTGTTTTGTTGTTTTTATCTTCGCAGTTGATATTTCCGGAGCGAAGTTGTAGCATATCAGTAACTATCCACATTCCCATCACATTCTTTAGCTTTATAGCAGTTATAAACCTCGATTCATTTATATAAAAAAAGGCCGATTCATTTCATATGAACCAACCTCGTATTTAAAATCAATCTGGAACTCCAAGTGCAATCTTTGCATAACGTGACATTTTATCTTTGCCCCATGGTGGATTCCATACGATATTAACATTAATTTCTTTAACCTCAGGTATATCTGATAGTGCATGTTTTACATCTTGTTCAATATGTGCAGCCAATGGACAACCCATAGCTGTTAATGTCATCGTAACATCACAGATGCCTTCCTCATTTAAATCAACGTCATATATTAGCCCAAGATTAACAATATCAATGCCTAGCTCAGGGTCAATTACATTCTCAAGTGCGCCCATCATATTTTCCTTCAGAGCTTCGTCCATAACCAATACCCTCCTTCATTATACTACCTTTATTTAAACATATTTTCAGTAATTTTTAAATGATATAACTCACACTAGAGATGTTTTTCAAACCATTTTACAGTTTCAAGTATCGCAAAGCGACTTACTTTATGACCAGCGTTTGTCTCTTTAAGAAATTGTATATTCTCCTGGTTGGAATAATACTGTTTTGCGTCCTCAAAAAATGTATATGAATGATCAAATGGCACAACAGAATCATTTTCTCCATGCCAAAACAACAATGGCCGCTCCTGAAGTTTCTCTACATGATTTGATAAATCTAGATGCTGCAACTGTTCATAGAGCTGATCAATCATTTCGTCAGTTACTGGTAAATCACCCATTTTTTTAAAGCTGTTTACTAGCGTTTTTGCATAGGTTGTTATTTTGGGTGACCCCATTAATACGCCAGCAGCTTTAACCCATGGAAATTGTGTCAAGGCAGCCGCAGTTGTAATTCCGCCCATACTTGTGCCGGCAATACCAAATCGATTATCCAAGATTAAGTTTTTTTCATCTAATGCATCCTTGATAAAACTTAATTCCTTTACATTTTGCATGACGATATCCCAAAAGGAGATTTGCTTTTTAATTGTGGAAATTTCTGCCTCGCGCTCCCCATGATACATGCTGTCAGGAAGAATAACGCGGTATCCTTTTTCTGCTTGCAGGTAAGCCAAAGGAAGATTATGCTCTTTAGCACTGGTAAATCCGTGGAAATATGTAAGTGTTGGTAATGGTTCCTTTTCCTTTGCTGAATCAACGATAACTAAACATGGTATGGATTTGATTTCTTTGTGAAATATCCCAATCATTATCAGGGCCCTCTCCTATAATAATATTTTATATATTGAACATCATATTATTAAATTTGTGTAAATTGCAAGCAACAAGCAATATTATCCTTTACATATTCGAAAATGACTTATAAACTAAATTAATATGAGGTGAAAACTTATGGAAAATAAACGGCACTTAATCGCTTTAGATTTAGATGGGACACTTTTGACCGATGATAAAGAAATTAGTATCCGTAATCTAGAAACGCTTCAACAAGCAAAGAATGATGGGCATATTGTCGTTATAGCAACCGGCAGACCACACCGTGCAAGTATTGATTACTACCATGCGCTCGGTATGGACACACCAATGGTTAATTTCAATGGTGCATTGATCCACCATCCAACAGATCACAAGTGGGATGCATTGCATAGTCCAATGCCAATCAGAACGGCGCATAAAATTATTGATGCATGCCATAATTTAAACGTTAATAACGTTTTAGCCGAAGTTATGGACACTGTCTATCTTGATCAATACGATGAAAAAATTATCGACATTTTTCAAACAACACAACAGGATCCACCTTTTACAATTGGCAGTATTAAAAATGAGCTGAAAGAAGATCCAACATCCTTACTAATTCACCCAAAAGAAGAACATATTCATGAATTAAGAAGTCATTTGGATGATTATCACGCCGAACTTATCGAGCACCGAAAATGGGGTGCCCCATGGAACATAATTGAAATTGTCCGAAAAGGTATGAATAAGGCAGTAGGACTTCAAAAAATTGCACATTATTATCATATCCCCAAAGACCAAATTATAGCTTTTGGTGATGAAGACAATGATTTGGAAATGATTGACTATGCCGGTGTTGGTGTCGCAATGGGAAATGCAATAGATGAATTAAAATCCATTGCAAATCATGTAACCAAAACTAACGAACAAGATGGCATTGGTGTTTTTCTTGAGGATTATTTAAAACTTCAATTACAGGATCCCTCTAAAAATTTCCTTTAATATAAAACAAATAATGAACCATACTAGTAGTGAGCGCATCATAGCGTTCACTACTTTTTTCTTAGTTGACTTCCAGTACAGATTAACACCATTCACAGTTTGCTGGTGAATGTAACTGTTTTTCTAAGGAGGAATCACCGATGGGAAAACGTAACAAATCAAGGCGATTCAGTCAACACAGTGCTGATTCTGTTAAAAAACATGATGAGCGATTTCCTTATCGATCCCGATTCAGCGATGTTGAACGGAAGCGTGA
Source organism: Virgibacillus sp. JSM 102003 (assembly GCF_041949995.1). Lineage (NCBI taxonomy): Bacteria > Bacillati > Bacillota > Bacilli > Caryophanales > Bacillaceae > Virgibacillus > Virgibacillus sp. JSM 102003. Next base: position 14,039 of record NZ_JBHFQH010000019.1, on the reverse strand, counting down.
GGAAGCGGACAGCCACACAGTAGGAGGGTTTTAGATGGAAAACAATTTATTTCAACAAGCTAAAACTGCCGTTAACCGTATAACGAATGCTCAAGGAGGAGCAGCAAACCAAAAGGATAAACAGGCTGCACAAAACGCCATACAGTCAGCCAAAGCCGAAAGTTCTCCTGAAGAGCAACAGCAACTACAGCAACTTGAGCAGAAATTACGTCAACACAATCAATTAAGCTAACCTCCATTAAGAAAGTCGACGACGCCCGATTAGCGAAATCGGAGTCAATAATGCATCAAATATGTGCGTTACTGATTTTCAAATCATTTTTCTGATGATAAGGGATTATAACGTGCAAACCTAAACATCCTTACCATTAAAAAGTGGTAAGGATGTTTTCCTTTTTTCCAAATTGGATTTCTGCTAAAATATAAACATGTAGGTACTATCTAGGGAGGTAATTATCAATGGGAGTAAGAGCTGAAGCTACGCCAAATCCAAATGCGCTAAAATTTACAACGGACAAACTTATATTTCAAGGCGACGGCAGTATTTCTGTAATGCCTGGAGATACAAGCGAGCATGAAATTTTAAATGATATGATGCAGCTTGAAGGTGTCGATAATGTTTTTGGATATCAGAACTTCATTACGATTAATAAAAAGTTCGACACAGAATGGGATCAACTGGAATCAAAGGTTAAGGAAGTATTTGAAAAACACGGCTATTAAAGTTACATAGGCGACATGTTAGAAAATTCGTTAAAGGGATTCTTATGAAGGCGTATTTTGCTTTCTTAGAGCCCCTTACACACTGGAGTGCAAGCCTTTGGGCGTCTAAGTTGCACTTATGCAGTAAGAAAGCGAAAACAGAGGTACAAATCACAATCTGATTTGTACCTCTGTTTTGTTAATGCTGATATCACAGATTTCTTAAATCGACAGGAAGGTAATTTTTATTTACCATTGTTCCATCCTGTTTTTTATCATATAACGTAATAACTGGCATTACTTGTGCATCTCTTACCTTTTGGGTAAGTTCTAGTTCCAACTGAAAACTTCCCCATCCCTGATCATTTTTTTCAAGGTCAACAGAAGTTTCCTTTACAATCTTCGAATCCCCCTGCTCAAATTTATAAAAAAATGTATCGTCTTTCGCTTTTGCTTCACCCGAAACCTGAATAGTACCTCCCTCGATTTTCATACCAACATTTCTGAATTGAACCGCTGCACTATCATTCGTTTTTTCACTCTTATCACCGTTTGATTTGGTGTTTGATTCTTCTCCACTATTCTCACTTGCTGATTCGGAATTTGCTCCATCTTCACTGCTGCAAGCCACCAAAATTAGTGCACAGAATAGCATGATGATTAATTTTTTCATTTAATATTACCCCTTAAATATTCTCGTTTTAGTTGTCACGTCTGAAGAAGCCAAATATTCCTGTTGTCTGAACGATATTCGTAAATGCATTTGGATCTACTTCACCAATTATCCGTTCCAAATCATATAACTCATACCGTGTTATTACAAGGTACATCATGTTCTTGTCTTCTTTCGTGTACGCCCCTTTAGCCGGAATTATCGTAATTCCACGTACCATTGTATCATGAATCGCCTTTTGCAGTTCATCAGCTTTATGTGTAATAATCATTGCTGTCAACTTCTCATGACGGGTATGGATTGCATCAATCACACGGGTTGTGACATAAAGCGTTAACAAGGTATACAGTGCGTTTTCAGGTTCATAAAGGAAACCAGCCATCGCAATAATTATTCCGTTTAAAATCAGAAAGTAAGTCCCAATTGGCCTGTCTTTCATGCGGGATAAAACCATTGCTACAATATCCATACCACCTGTTGAAGCACCAAGCTTCAATGTGATTCCAACACCAGTCCCAGCTATAACTCCACCAAAAACAGCATTAAGTATAATATCTTCTGAAAAAGTCACTATAGGCAAGAGCTCTAGGAATAGTGTAGTAAAAACAACAGAAATAACACTATAAACAGTAAAACCTTTACCGACCTTATACCAGCCTAAAATGGCAACTGGAATATTTAATATGAATAATAAAATACCTGTACTTATGCCGATTCCCAGGAAATCATTAAATACACTGGAAATAAGCTGTGCAGCACCTGTAAAGCCACTTGCATAAACATTTGCTCCAATTAAGAAGAAGTTTAGTGACATCGCATTCAGCATGGCACCGAATATAACAATAATAATTCGTCTTGCTTCAAATAAAAACATAGCTACCTCCCTGCTGCTATCAGCCTCGATTAATTTTATCATTATTTTTACATTTCATACAAATATACTTTGACTATCTTTCCATATAGCTTTAAACTTAAATAAATACAAGTACTAATAAGAATGGGGTGATTAAAATGAGTATTAAAATTTTGGCAGACTCAGCATGTGATCTCTCAAAAAATCATTATAACGATTATAATATCGAAATGGTACCATTAACGGTCCACTTAGACGAGAAAGAGTATGCAGATGGTAAAGAAATAAAGCCAAAAGCAATCTATGATGCAATGCGAGAAGGAAAGAGTCCCAAGACATCTCAAGTTTCTCCACAAACCTTTAAAACTATTTTCACATCGTACGCTGAATCAAACCAAACGTTAATTTACCCAGCTTTATCTTCAGAATTATCCGGTACATATCAGACAGCAAAGATGATGGAACAGGAAGTTAAGGAATCATATCCTGATGCATCCATTCATGTTATTGATACGAACTGTGTATCAATTGGACTTGGGTTGATTATCCTTCGTGCTGCCGAGCTTGCTAAAGATGGTGCAAGTATTGATAAGATCATCGATACCATTACATACCATTCGAAACATATGGAACACATTTTTACTGTTGATGATCTGGAATACCTTTATCGTGGTGGGCGTGTAAGTAAGACAGCAGCATTTGTTGGTACGCTCCTAAAAATCAAACCGATTCTCCATGTCGAAGATGGAAAGCTAATTCCTCTTGAAAAAATAAGAGGATCCAAAAAGTTATTGAACCGGATGCTAGACATTATGGATGAACGCGGAACTGACTTTAAAAACCAAACGATTGGCATAAGTCATGGCGACGACTTGGAAACAGCCGAAAAATATGCAGAGATGTTTAAAGAAAAATTTGGCGCACGCGATATTGTAATCGAAATGGTTGGTTCAGCTATTGGATCTCACGCAGGACCAGGAACAATCGCAATCTTCTTCTTAAATAATGAATATAAGTAATTATAAATACTGATCCAAAAAGTGGGTCGGTATTTTTTTATCACTAAATATAAAACTTTTTCATTTTTCTGTAATACATTTGTAACATTATTCCCCTTCTGTCGTCTAACAAATTAAAGACGCAAAAAATTTTGAGGTGACTAAATGATGAAGAAAAAAATCTGGTGGATAGCTGGTTCAAGTCTGATTGTTATTATTGCAGTAGCTTTTGTTTTCTTTTCCAACACAATAACAGCTAATATTCCTTCCAAATCGAGCTATGCACCTACTTTTAAGGACTGGACCGTTCATTTTACTGAAAAAATGAATCCCGATACGTTTACAAGCGAAACCGTAACAGTCATGAACAACAACAATGAACAAGTAGACGTTTCATTTAAATGGAATGAAGATAATACAGTGTTGACACTAGAAGCACCAAAGGATGGGTATAACATTGACCATACGTACATGATAACCGTTTCGGAGGATGTTGAAACAATTTCAGGCAGCAAATTGGACAATACATTTACGCATTCTTTCACAGCTGTAGCAGAAGTACCAAACATAAAAGATAATGAACAACTCGTAACATTACTTACTGAACGTATGGAACAGCGGAAAGAAATGACTGTACAGCGCAATGATAGTTCAACAGAGGAAAGTTCCAGTGGAGATGCAGCAATGGATACAGCAAGTAGTGGCGAAAAAGCCTCTACAACAAATGTTCAAGTTGATGGTATTGATGAAGGTGACATTATCAAAACAGATGGTGAGTTTGTGTATTTCGCCAGAGAATCTGACGTTGTGATAACCAGCGCTAATAAAGATAACAGTAGCGTATTAAGTACGATTTCTCAAGAAAATTTTCGTCCATCTGAACTTTATTTACACAAAGATAAACTGATTATGATAGGCCATAAATCAAAACCAATCCGGGAAACGCATTCGGCCAAGTCTGGCAGCATGGAAAGCCTTCCCATCCATAGCATGCAAACTTCTGTGTTCATTTACGATGTTTCTGATAAAGGCAATCCAAAGCAGCTTCGTGAAGTATCATTCGAAGGTTCCCTTACAGCTTCCCGGTTAATGGATGGACATATGTACTTAATTGCAAATCAGCATCCTCCCTACCGTATTCTTGAAGAAGATGCTGCAGATACTGATATGCGGCCTTTCATCAAAGATACAGCCGTTAGTGATAAAGCTAAGCCATTGAGTTTTGATTCCATGTACTTTTTCCCTGAAAGTCAGGACGAGAATTTCCTGTTGTTAGGTTCAATTGATTTAGACAATATGGATAAAGAAATAACTATGGAATCCTATCTTGGAGCTTCCAATCAAATGTATATGTCCAAAAAACATATCTATATTGCAGTAAATAAATACAACTACCAGAAAAAAGATGCAGGAACTCGTAACAGTACAGCTGATATCGCTATTGCCAGACCACCAGCAAATACAGAAATCAATCAATTTAAAATCGATAGCGGGAAAATAACCTATAACGCCTCTACCATTGTTAACGGTACGCTGATTAATCAGTTTGCCATGGACGAACGTAATGAAACATTTCGTGTTGCAACAACAAAGGGATCTATGTGGAATGAAAAAGAACCTTCCACCAATAACCTGTATACGTTCGATTTACAGATGAACGCTATTGGAAAACTAGAAGGATTAGCCGAGGGCGAACGAATTTACAGCGTTCGTTTCATGGATGAAGTTGCGTATATGGTAACATTTAAACAAGTTGATCCGCTTTTTGTTATCGATCTAAAGAATCCCAAAAAACCAACCGTTCTTGGCAAATTGAAAATACCTGGATTCAGCAACTACTTGCATCCATTAGATGATAACCATGTGATTGGTTTTGGTCAAAACACCAAGTTAATTGATACAAAGGATGAAAGTGAGCCACGTGTCAGAATTAATGGACTGAAGATATCAGTATTTGATGTAAGTGACCCAACAACCCCTAAGGAAGAATATAGTGAAATTATTGGCCAGGGACACTCCTATACAGAGCTCAATCACAACCATAATGCATTATATAAGCACCCGAATAAGAACATTTTTGGATTCCCTGCAACACTTTTTGAGACGAAAACTGTTCATAAGGGGGATGCAACCTATGAAGAGCAATCACTGGTTTATGAAGGAGCCTTTTTATACAACATAACACCTGAAAATGGTATTAAGGTTAAAGATAGTATTACACATCAAGAGAACATGAAACAAATGCAACACCCAAAATGGGAATCTGAGGTTAAGCGGATGGTATCAGTCGGCGACACCTTGTACACATTCTCACTAGACCAAATGAAAGTCTATGATATGTCAGAAGAGAATGTAACACAGACAGTTACATTGCCAGAACTGAAAGAAAGGTATTAACACTGATATTGGGCCCCCTTTAATTTTTAGGGTGTCCTTTTTTTATTCCCTCCCTCCTGTCTTCAGCAATACCGCTTAAATTATCCTATTTTGTAGGTTGATGTAAATGTTGCGAACTAGTGAAAGTTTTTTGTCCTAAAGATGGTAGAGTGCTTATATTCGTTCCGGCAGAATACTTCGCTTTCCATGGGCACGACCTTAGCCTCCTCAGAAGCAAAGAACGCTTCTTCCGGGGTCTTCGGAACGTGCTGTTCCCATAGGAGTCTACGTATTCTGCCTCCACTAGTAAAGATTTCTTAATTAGGGGCTGAAGTGTTCCCAATGGCTAAGATGCAATGTGATTAATTTACAGGATAAAGTGAGCAAAACCCAGCTGAGGAAATACATGGAAGCTCCTGCGGGAAAAACAACAGCTGAAGATCCCGCAGGAAGCGGTTTTGGCTTCCGAGGAAGCTGAAGCGTTGCCCTAAGGTGTGCGGAATGTATTTCCGAAGCGATGTCATAGCACTCAGCAATTTTTACATGTTACTTCGCATTCTATATCAAATACGTACCGTTGATCCCATGTCAACTCAAGTAGTGTATCTTCAGGCTTTCTTACTCCTTCAAGGTTCATGCGTTCATTTTACGCTGCGAAAGTTGAATTAATTAGCATTCTTTAAAATCCTCTAGCATATATTTCTGATAGGACAACCTTAAGCGAAATATTTTATGGAGGGTTTATATGAGCATGAGTATATTCGAACTAATAACCATTTTTGAAACGGACCGAAATCAGCCACCTGAATCCATTAACGCCCTTTTGGATTTCTATCAGCAAAAATACATCCACAGTGAAATTGACATAAATGAGTATCGAAAAATTTATTATTATTTGCATAGACAAGGCGCTATCTCAGCACATGAGTACGCTTGAGTGAAACAATTAGTCCTCCAATAGAGGGCTTTTTTTTAGCAGTTAAGAAACCATAACTTCTTTCTTACTGCATAAGTGAAATTAAGGCTTGGCGATAAGCCGAGTTTTCTAATGATTTAAATTATTATTTCGGGGAATGGATAAAACATCAAGAAACATTCCAGGAGGAGATAAGATGGTTAAACAAAACGAAAAGAAAACACCACCACCCCAACACCAATCCAAGCAACCTGGCGTCGAGTCGAAAATGCGCCCTGAGCCGGAATATATAAGTAAGAACTATAAACCAAGCGACAAATTAAGAGGCAAAACTGCCATCGTTACTGGTGGTGACAGCGGAATTGGACGAGCAATCAGTATACATTATGCAAAAGAAGGCGCAGACGTTGCGATTGTCTATCTTGATGAACATGAAGACGCAAAAGAAACACAGCGATTAGTTGAACAGCAAGATCAAAAATGCTTGCTGATTAGTGGGGATATCGGCAACCAGCCATTTTGCGAAGCGGCAGTCACAGAAGTACTTGAGACGTTTAAAAAAATAGATATTCTTATAAACAATGCAGCTGAACAACATCCTCAAGATGCATTTTTGGACATCTCAAGTGTCCAGCTTGAACGAACGTTTCAAACGAATGTTTTCGGAACGTTTTATATGACGAAAGCAGCATTACAAAATATGCACCAGGGTAGCGTAGTTATCAATACCTCATCGATCACAGCCTACCAAGGTAGTGAAGATCTGATTGATTATTCAGCTACAAAAGGTGCTATTACTTCATTCACTCGCTCATTGTCACAATCATTGGTGGATAAAGGGATACGCGTAAATGCAGTGGCACCAGGGCCGATTTGGACTCCGCTAATTCCTTCTACTTTCACAGCAGAAAAAGTTGATACTTTTGGTGGAAATTCGCCGATGAAGCGACCTGGAGAGCCAAAGGAATTAGCACCAGCATATGTTTATCTCGCAAGTGATGATGCAAGCTATGTAACAGGACAAGTAATTCATATAAATGGCGGAATGATTGTAAACGGATAGAGGTAAGTGAATTTATGTTTTTAAGCAAAAGTCACAATGAATGAGGTTTTTCATAGGGCGTTCAACCGGCCATCATGCTGAATAAAACAGTACTTTTAGTGGATAAGCGGATACACAAGCCCTTATTTACATTTAACAGGGGTGATTCTGCCACATAAACACTCTGGTGTCCACTAAAGATTATTAGTGTTATTCCAATGAGCACTTTTCTTACTTATGGGTGCAATATACACTGCCACTCCATAATAAGAATTGAACCGTAAATACCTGTTAAAAATGACCATCAATTACTATACAAAATTGATGGTCATCCAAAAACTGATCTACCTACGCTTCAGCTTCTTCTCTTTTTTTCTGTTTTCTGGTTAATAGGATGACACCTAAGACGAATAGTAGAAAAATACCTATAACCGTTCCAATAAATGTCCAGTTTAGTCCTGTATCATTCTGTTCAATGTAAACCTCGGCGGTTTCACGGGCAAGGCCAATCTTGAATTCACCTTTTTCATTTTCCCTGACAAGATTATCACCAAGCAGCCCTTTCAACTGTATGTCGGAGTCAATTTCATCAGTGGATATAGCTTGTGACTCCGTATCATTATTAATTGCGATATAAACCGTTTCACCTTCATATGAGCGTTTCATCAGACTCATAGCACCACTTGAACCCAATAGATCGTAATCCCCTTTTTGGAGTGCAGGAAATTGTGAACGAAGAGCTGCTACCCTATTAATAAACTCTTTTAAATCTTCATTTCCACTGTTAAATTGGACCATCTGTTGGCTATCCGGAAATTTACCACCACTCATTGGAATTTCAGACCCTTGATAGATCATTGGAGTTCCTGGTGCAGTGTATAAGTAGGTTAAAGCTAATTTCCATGTCGTTAACGGGTTCCGGCCGTTTTTAAGCAGCTTTTGCGTAAAACGCTCTGTGTATTTATTATCCAAATAGGTTAGGTTTTCACTTTTGCCATTGTCTACCCAGGTATCATAAAGGTGGGATACAGGCTCTCCTGCGCTTGCAAAAGTTTCTGTCATGGGTTGATATAACGAATGATTCTCTACCATATCAATTTGCGTATTTTCTTTTAAATTGCCTGTATAATCCTTGGCGTTTAAAATATCTCCAAGCATATAGAAATTTGGGTTTCCCTCATTAATGTGAGCTGTCAATTCTTTTAAAAAGGGTTCATTTGTATAATCAGCTGCATGAAATTTATACCCATCAATATTTGCTTCTTCAATCCAGTAATCTGCAGCATCCATTAGGAACTCTTGTACTTCTGGATTCGATTGATCAAGTACGGCAGCTTGATCAAGCCATTGGTATGACTGAACATTATTATTTTCTTTCAGCCAGTCACTTTTACTTGGTTCCTTTGTCATGGAATGTGTCGATGAAACGTAGTTTGTTACAAATTCCATTACTACCTTCATGTCACGTTCATGGGCTTCTTTTACTAGTTTTTTCAAATCGTCCATTGTACCAAACTGGTCATCAACTTTATAAAAGTCTTCAATCCAATACCCATGATACCCACCAGGTGCATTTTCCATAATTGGGGACAATACAATCGTGGTATACCCTAATTCTTTTAAGGAACCAAGTTTATTAGTTACTCCTTGTAAATCTCCACCATGATAAGCAAGGGGATCATCCAAATTAATTTGTTCACCTGCTGCTGGATCACCGTTATTGAAGCGATCAACTAACAGATTATAAATAATTTCACTATGTATGGTTTCTTTTTCTGCTCCTTGTGCCGGGTTAGTCATTCCGAGCGAAAAAGATATTATTATAAGTGTTATTAGTAAGTGTTTCATCATTGAACTCCTTTTAGAAATCTGGCCAATTATTAATATAAAAGCAGCTGCCAGAAAATGATAATCGCTACCTCCCTATTATTAACCTTTTTCTAAAATAGTCAATGAATACTGTGATATTGTCGAAAATCCTTCATATTTAAAATTTATTCCGAAAAGTCATAGGTTGTAGAAAATAAGTGAGATAGTTCTTCCTCTGGGTGTATATGCAATTTTGCGCTGTTTACAGCTATTGGTCCTTCGTTAAATCCGCCGGCGATCAGTTGAAGTTTGTGTTGATAGTTGGCTATATCACCGACTGCGAACATACCAGGGATTGAAGTCGCCATTTCGCCATTTACTTTAATTGTACCGCCTTCCATATCCAATCCCCAGTCTGCAATAGGTCCAAGGTCTATTTCGAATCCATGATTTACGATCAATGCATCGATTTCAAGCTCCTCCACTTCGTTTGTTTGCAGGTTTTTAACGAGTGCGCTTGAAATTTGTCCCTCATCCCCTACTAAGCTATCCACGGAATAAGGGGTCTTAACATCTACCGATGAGTTCTTCATCTTTGTAATATTACTTTCAATTCCAGTAAAAGCTGTTTTGCGGTAAACCAACGTGACTTGATCTGCTACAGATTCCAATTCGTTTGCCCAATCTACTGCGGAATTACCTCCGCCAGACAGGAGCACACGCTTTCCGCGATAACTTTCCAGGCGCCTTATTGTATAATCCAGGCTCTTTTCTTCAAATTGATGTGCATTGGGCAATTTCAATTTTGTTGATTTAAGCGTTCCAAAGCCTGTTGCTACAATAATCGTTTTTGTATAGTGTTTAGCACCATTATCACTTGTAAGGATAAACGTACCATCATGACGTTTTTCTGCATGTAAGCATTGTTCTCCTAAAACAATAGTAGGATTAAACGTCATTGCCTGTTCAATCAATTGATCGGTCAGCTTTTCGCCGGTAATGTGCGCTATACCTCCAATGTCCCTGATTTCTTTTTCAGGATAAAAATAAGGAACTTTTCCACCTAAAAAAGGCAGGTATTCAATAATTTTTGTTTTCATCTCACGCATGCCGCTATAAAAGGCAGTGAACAGGCCTACAGGTCCTCCGCCAATAATGGTAACGTCATAGACTTCATGTTGTTCGGACATAAAAAAAGCCTCCCAGAATTACTTGGTTTTAACTAAAAGATATACAAAATAAGGTGTACTGAGGACAGCCACAACAACTCCAGCAGGTATTTCTGTTGGTGTTAACAAATTTTTGCCGATTGTATCTGAAACCATTAACAAAAGTGCACCAATTAACGTTGATATTGGAATAATGTATTGATGCAGCGGCCCAATTATCCTTCGTGCAATATGTGGTACGACAAGTCCCAGAAAGGCAATTGCACCACCAACAGCAACACTGGCTCCAGCTAAAGCAACCGCGATGATCAGCAGCAAACGTCTATCCCCTTCAACTTTAGACCCTAACCCGGCAGCCACATCATCACCCAGGTTTAAGACATTGAGTACGTTTGCCTTATGAAGTGCATATGGAACGAGTATAAGAATCCATGGCAAGAGAGCTAATACAAATGACCAATCAGCACTCCATATATCACCGGAAAGCCAAACGGTTGCCTGTCTGAAGTCCTGCGGGTTCATTTTCAGCTGAAAAATAATTAACGCTGCACTGAAACCTGCATTAACACCTATCCCCACAAGTACCAGCCGTATTGGATTAACACCATTTTTCCATGCTATTGTATATACCAAAAATGCCGCAAATAATGCTCCAACTAACGCAAATAGTGGCATTATAAAAATGGAAACCGTTGAATTTATTGAATCCTGTATAAAAAATATAAATAATACGACCGCGAGACCTGCTCCAGTATTAATTCCTAGAATACCAGGGTCAGCCAGATCATTTTGGGTGACTCCCTGCAGAATTACTCCAGATACCGCAAGTCCTGAGCCAATCAGTAGTGCTAAAATAATTCCTGGTAAGCGAAAGTCAAACAGCACAAGACCTTGTCTCTGGGTCCCTTGCCCAATTATCGTCTTTACTACATCTAATGGCGCTATATTAATAACACCAGTACTAAGGCTGATAAAGAACATAGTGATAATTAGTACAATTAATAACGCTATAATACCAATGAATCGACCTGTTTTCTTTTGATATGTCGGGTTCATTATTTGCCACCCCCACTACTGCCACGAGCTAGATATAAAAAGAATGGTACACCAATTAGTGATGTTATCGCACCAACCGGCGTCTCATATGGGGCATTTATCAGCCGTGAGACAATGTCGGATAAAACTAGCAGAAGTGCACCGAATAATGCCGATGAAGGGATAATCCAGCGATAATCCGTACCCATGATAAACCGGGACATATGAGGAATGATCAGACCCATAAAACCAATGGCTCCGGCAACAGCGACTGCTGCTCCGGTTAAAATCAGTACAGTCAGAATGCCTAATATTTTAATCACGATATTATTTTGTCCAAGTCCTACCGCAACATCTTCACCAAGATTAAGTACTGTAATTGATTTTGCTATCATAAAAGCAATAAATATTCCGATAGCACCAGATATCAGCAAAACCTGAATAGCGCTCCAATTTGTTCCCGCCAAACCTCCGGCAAGCCAAAAACCTAATTGCTTTTCGAGTTGAAAATGAAGTGCAATGATAGTTGAAACCGAACTTAGTAGTGTCCCAATTGCAACACCTGCTAACGCAAGTTTAACCGGGGTCAAGCCTCCCGTTGAAAAAGAACCGACCATAAAGACCAGCACAACTGCAACACCAGCACCAGCAAATGAAGCCATCGTTAAGCCAAGACCAGTGACACCTGGGATAAATGCCATTGTCAGAACAAGAGCAAATGCCGCTCCATTGGTGACCCCCATGATTGAAGGTGAAGCTAACGGATTACGGGTCATACCCTGCATAATAGCACCTGATACAGCTAAAAATGCACCAACAAGAGCTGCAGCAACAGCCCGCGGAAGCCGCAGTTCCTGAATGACCTGGTGGGATGTTAAATCTCTATCAAAGATAAAAATCGCTTGCCAAACCGTTGAAAGATTTATATCTATAGCCCCGTAGGCAACTGATAGTCCCATTGCAAGTAATAATGCTATTATGGTTAAAATATTAATTATTATTTTTAAAAATGACGAATGCTGAATAGTAGATAACATAATTTTCTCCTGCACGTACAAATTAATTCCTAATGTAAAAGTATAAGCCTTCAAACTTTCCACTGCAATGCAAAAATTTAATTGACATTACAATTGAAAATGATTATCATTACCACTAGGAACTTATTATAACATAAGAGGAGACTTACATATGTATAAAATAAAAAAATCCCGTTTTTTATTTATGTGTTTCACATTGGTCTTACTATTACTCGTTGCAGCATGTGGCGATGATAGTTCAGATTCCAGTTCAGATGCTGGCGATCAAAACAGCGGACAGAAATCCGAGGTAACGGTAGACAGTAAAATGGGTGAAGTTACACTCCCTACTGACGCCGAGCGGATTATTGCCCCCTATCATGAAGACGCATTACTTGCACTTGGCGTTACTCCTGTTGCTAAATGGGCAATCGGACAAAGCGTCCAGAATTACCTGGAATATGAACTGAAGGATCTTCCAAAAATCGAATGGAATCTTCCACTTGAACAGGTACTAAATCAAAAGCCTGATTTAATCATACTAGAACATGGTATCGACAGTTATAAAGGATCATATGAAGATTATCAGAAAATCGCCCCAACATATGTCATGAAAGAAGAAACTACAACAAGCTGGCGTAAGCAAATAGAGAAGTTTGGTAAAATTCTCGGCAAAGAAGATAAGGCCGATGAAGTCCTAAATCAATATAAAGAAAAGGTAGCAAAAGCAAAAGAAACATTAAGTGGTGCAATCGGCGACGAAACTGTTGCAGCGATTTGGGCAACAGGTAATCAGTTTTTTGTATTTGAAGAAAACCGCCATAGTGCAGAAGTACTTTATTCAGAAATAGGGATTAATTCACCGGAACTCGTTAAAAATCTTGGAGAAGCCGAAACACAGTGGAATCCACTTTCATTAGAGAAGCTCTCTGAATTAAAAGCAGATCATGTTTTCCTGCTTGCATCAAAAGGTGAACAAGGTATCGATACATTGAAAAACAGTGATGTCTGGCAAAGTACCCCAGCAGCTGAAAATGATAATGTATATATTTTGAATGATCCGAGTAACTGGACTAATAAAGGGTTAATCGCTTCTAAAAAAACAATCGATGATGTACTTGAAGCGTTAACGAAATAACTATTCTACCAATACAATCGAATCTCAGAAGCAAAAAGTGTCATAATTTATTAAATTAAATATGACACTTTTTTGCATTGGCGTTCGATTGTAGTTATGAACAGACACAATTATCTCCATAAGTTTTTGGAAAATTGACAGCTTGAGCCGGGATATTGTGAACTTGAGCCGATTATGTGACAGATTTAAAGTTAGTCTTTTTAATGGACACGTCAAAATGAGAATCGTGTATAATTTTAAAAAAGGACGTGTTTATTATGGGAGAATGGAAAGAACGGGAATTTAAAGAGCATATATGTAAATTAATTGTTG